>NZ_CP014845.1:614067-921100 GCF_001598055.1 Cupriavidus nantongensis
GGTGCCGTCGGCCAGGCGGTGGGTTTCGGTGGGTGGCCCGAAAGTCTGGCGCACCGCACTTTCAGGGCTGCCTATCATCTGCTGGCCGGTCTGCTCCGGCTGCAGCGTGGCACAGGCGCCGAGCAGCGCGGCGGCCAGGCAAATGAGGACGAGGTGACGGCGGGGCAGGGACCGGGGTGGCATGGCGCGCTCCTGCAAGAAGGAATGTCCGCAGCCATTGTCCGGCTGCCGGCCCGCCAGGCGCAACCGGCCGGCATGCCGCCGCCGGCCCCGCGCAGCCTTAGCAGCGGCCCTTCTTGGCCTGGCCCGGCGGGCAGAACGACTCGTTGCCGTACGCGTCGACGCGGCAATTGCCTTTCTTGGCCTGCCCCGGCGGGCAACCCTGCGGGCCGCCGCCGTAAGTGTCATAAGGGGCTACCACGCAGCCGCCGAGCAGTGCGCTGCACGCGACCAGAAGGGCCAGGACGGATTTCATTGCATTCTCCTTGTTGTGGGGGATTCCATTTGCGACAGGAGAATAGATTGTGCCAGCGCCGTTGTCTGTAAGGAATCGTGAAGACCGCCGGGGCTACATCCGGAACACCACGCCCAGCCAGAAACTGCGCGGCGCGCCCGGCGCGACGAACAGCGCGCTGGCGGCATCGCCCGGGGCCACATGCGGCCGCACCAGGCTGCCGCCGGGAAAGACGTCGTTGGCGATCTGGCCATAGGTCTGGTAGCGGCGATCGAGCAGGTTGGCCACGCGCGCGTAGATCTCGACGCGCTTGCCGACCTGGTACGCCGCGCGCAGGTTGATGGTGGCGTAGCCCGGCGTGCTCCAGTCGGCGGCCTGCGGCGCCTGGCCCGGCTGCGGGTCGCTGCGCAGGCCGTCCTCGTTGCCGCTGGAAACCGAGCCCGACACCGCCACCAGGTCGGCGCCCAGCACCAGCCCGGGCAGCGCCTGCCAGTCCGCGCCCAGCTTGAGCGTATGGCGCGGCAGTCCGGCCATGCGCATGCCCGGGCGGATCTCGATGGTGCGTTCGCCGGCGGCCAGCGCGCCGGCCGACTGGTAGGTGGCCTGCAGATAGCTGTAGGCCAGCCGCAGCGTGACCGGGCCGAGGCGATGGCGCGCGCTCAGGTCCAGCCCCTGGTTGCGGGTACGGTCGAAGTTGGCGAAGTAGCCCAGTTGGGTGTTCGGTGCGCGCACGAACAGGATGTCGTCGTGGTTGTCGATGCGATAGAGCGACGCCGCGACCTCGGTGTGCGGGCGCGGGTGCCAGCGCACGCCGGCCTCGAACGCATGCGACACCACCTGCTTCAGGTAGGGATCGGCCTGCAGGCCCGCCGGCAGCCGGCAGGGCCGTTCCGGATCGGCGCAGCCGAGCTCGAGCACGGTCGGCACGCGGTTGTTCTGCGCATAGCCGCCGAATACCGTGACGCCGCCGCCCAGCTTCTGCGCCAGCCCGAGCGCCGGGTTCAGGCGGCGGTAGGTGAAGCTTTCGCGCGGCTGCTCGCTGCCGTCGCTGTTGCGCAGCGTATTGATGACAGTGACATGGTTCCAGCGCGCCGACGCGGTCAGGAAGGTGGTGGGCGTCAGCGACCAGGTATCGGACAGGTACAGGCCCAGCGTGCGCGCGTTGCCGCTGACGCCGGAGAACAAGGCGTTGGCCTCGGCCCGGTCGGCGACCACGCCGCGGTCGTCGGTGAAGCTGCCGGGCTGCGCGTATTGCGAATACGTCAGGCGGCTGCGGTCGAGCGTCAGGCCGGCATTGAGCACGTGGTGCTCGCCCTCCCGCGCCAGGCTCAGCGCCATGCCCACGGTCTGCTGCCGCATATGGCTGGTGTTGAGCACCGCCGGGTGCAGCGCCGCGCCTTGGGCGCGGGTCATGCCGCAGTCGTCGCCGCGCGGGCTGCCGTCGGCGTCGAAGCCGTCCTCGCAGTCTTCGGCATAGGCTTCGTAGTCCGGGTTGACGTCGCCGTTGACGGTGTCGCGGCGGCTGTTGCGCACATAGGCCATGGCCGCGGCGCTGGTCTTGTCGTCGAACCAGTGGCGGCCGTTGAGCGCCGCCTGCGTGACCAGGTTGCGGGTCTGGTCAGGGTAGGTGTAGACCGCGCGCCGGTTGGACTGGTACAGCTCGGGCACGGTGCCGCCGTCGGCCGCGCTATAGCTGGGCACCAGGCCGTTGCCGGTCAGCGTGCTGCGCCCATGCAGCACCGAGACGTCCCAGCTGCTGCTGGCGCCGGCGTAGCCCGCCCTGGCAAAGACGTTGCCGAGCCGGCCCTCGGAATGGTCGCGCCAGCCGTGCTCCTGGAACAGCGTGCCGGCGGCGAACGCATGCCAGCCGCTGTCGCTGCGCACGCCGCCGGACAGGTCGGCGCGCTTGCGCGCCTGGCTGCCGTAGGACAGGTCGGCGGTGAAGCCGGGCGAGTCCAGTCCCGAACGCGTGGTCATCGCCAGCGCGCCGCCAAGCGTGTTGAGGCCATAAACGGGGTTGGCGCTCGACACCAGCGACGCGCTCGCCAGCGCCGCCTCCGGAATCATGTCCCAGCTGACCACGTCGCCGAAGGGCTCGTTGACGCGGATGCCGTCCAGGTACACCGACAGCCCCTGCGGCACGCCGGGGATCGACGACGCGCGGAAGCCGCGGTAGGTGATGTCGGTCTGGAACGGACTGCCCTGGATGTCGTTGACGTTGACGCCGGCAAGATGGCGGTTCAGGTAGTCGGCCAGGTTGCCGGCGCGCGCGCCGCCAAGGTCGCTGCCGCGCACGGTCTGCACGGTGTAGGGCACCAGGTCGCTGGCGACGCCGATGCCGGGCAGCGGCGCGGCGGCGACCACCAGTACTTCCGGCAACAGGTCACTGTCCCGGTTTGGCGCAGCACTGTCCTGTTGCGCCACAGCGGCGCGCTGGCACAGCAGCGTGATCAGCGCGGACAGCAGCGCGGCGTGCGTGCCTGCGCGGGGGCGCGCAATACTGCGCGGCAAGCGGGATGGCCGCTGGCCTGGCGGCGCAGGGCGCGGGATGGCTGGCATGTTCCGTCTCCTCGGGATAGCGGCGCATGCCTGCATCGGGCCGCGCCTGTCGGCAGGGCTTCAGCAGATTTCGTACCGTGTTGCGTTCGATGGCGGTGGTTCGGGTGCGCGGCGCGGCGCCCGGCCACGGCGCGGGCGCGAGCGCTGTCACAAAACAGGACAGTCCGCTGTTGCCGGCCGGCGGCCCGGTGTTCCACGACGGCACAGTGGTGCGCGGCGCATCGCACCACGCGCGGCCGCCAGGCTGCGGCTGGCAGCGCTGCGGAGCCGGCCAGGCAACGGCTGGGCGGATGCGTCATGCCGTGCTGCGTCGCACATGGTATCGGCCTTGCTCTGTCGCAGGCATCCCAACCCTGACCGCGCCGCCATGCTTGCCGAGCTGTCCCGTTACGACCAGGTACTGACTTGCGACGCCGTGCGCAAGGCGTTCGGTGCGCGCGTGGCGCTCGACGGCGTTTCGCTGTGCGTGCGCCGCGGCGAGTTCGTGGCGCTGCTGGGGCCCAACGGCGCGGGCAAGACCACGCTGTTCCAGATCCTCAGCGGCCTGTTCGTGGCCGATGCCGGGCAGGTCACGGTGATGTGCCGCGACATGCGGCGCGACCCGGTGCGCGCGCTGGCGCAGCTGGGCATCGTATTCCAGCAGCCCGCCATCGACCTGGACCTGCCGGTGCTGGCCAACCTGCGCTTCCATGCCGACCTGCATGGCCTGCCGCGGCGCGAGGCGGCGCAGCGGATCGCGCGCCTGCTGCAGGCCTTCGGCCTGGCGCCGCGCGCGCAAGCGCCGGTGCGCGAGCTGTCGGGCGGCAGCCGGCGCAAGGTCGAGCTGGCGCGCGCGCTGCTGCATGAACCGGCCATGCTGCTGCTGGACGAGCCGACGGCGGGACTGGACCCGGCTTCGCGCGTGCAGCTGCTGGCCGAGACCCGGCGCCTCGCGCGCCATGCCGGCGCCGGCGTGCTGTGGGCCACCCACCTGGTGCAGGAGGTGGAGCAGGCCGACCGCGTGATCGTGCTCGACCGCGGCGCGGTGCGCTTCGACGGCACCCCGGCCGCGTTGCTGGGGATCACCGCGGCCGCGACGCTGGAAGCCGCGTTCCTTGCCATGACGCCGTCGGTCGCGCGCGCGGCGCAAACGGCGCAAGCGGAGCTGAGCGCATGAAGCCGATGCCATCCCCCGCCTGGCTTGCCGGCGCCTGGCTGCTGGCCACCGCATTGCTGGTTGCAGCCGGCCTGGCCGAAGGCGCGCAGGGTGGCCGCGCGCGCGCCGCCACCGGCCAGGTCTTTGTCTCCAGCGAAAAGGACGACGCGCTGACCGCCTACGATGCCGCCAGCGGCCAGCAGCTGGCGTCGTGGCGCCAGTGCCGGCGGCCGCGCCACCTGCAGCTGTCGCCGGACCGCGCGCGGCTGTACGTGGCCTGCAGCGACGACCACCGCGTCGACGTGGTCGACGTCGCCACGCGCAAGACCGTGGCGTCGCTGCCGGTTGGCGACGACCCGGAATTGTTCGACCTGAGCCAGGACGGCCGCACGCTCTATGTGTCGAACGAAGAAGACGCGCTGCTGTCGGCCTACGACACCGGCTCCGGCAAGCGCGTGTTCGCGGTCGGGGTGGGCGAGGAACCGGAGGGCGTCAGGGTCAGCGCGGACGGACGGCAGGTGTACGTGGCTTCCGAAGTTGCCAACCTCGTGCATGTGGTCGACGTCGCCACGCGCAGGGTGGTGCGCAATATCCGCGTCGGCAACCGGCCGCGCCGGCTGCTGCTGGTGCGCGGCGGCAAGGAACTGTGGGTCTCCAACGAGCTGTCGGCCAGCGTCAGCGTGATCCGCACCGATACGCTGGAGGTGGTGCAGACCATTGCCTTCGCGCCGCGCGGCATGCGCGCGGAAGACGTGACGCCGGTCGGGATGGCGGCGCGCAGCGACGGCAGCCACGCCTATATCGGGCTGGGCCGCGCCAACCATGTCGCGGTGGTCGAGGTGGCGTCGCGCCGCGTGCAGGACTATGTGCTGGTGGGGCGGCGCGCCTGGGGGCTGGCGCTGAGCCGCGACAACGCGCGGCTCTACGTTGCCAACGGGCTGTCCGACGATGTCAGCGTGGTCGACACCGCCAGCCGTAAGGCGGTGGCCACGCTCAGGGCCGGCCGCGTGCCGCATTCGGTGGCGATCGATGACTGAGCGGGCGCTGGCGGTGCTGGCCTTTACGCTTGCGGTGGTGCTGGCGGCGCCACTGCATGCCGCGCAGGTGCGCGTGGCGGTGGTGTCGCTGGCCGACGATGCCCGCCATGCGCCGCGGCGGCTGGCGCAGCGCTATCCCGACCAGCCGCAGGGCAGCGCGCTCGATGGCGCGCAGGTGGCGGCTGCGGAAGCGCGTTTTGCGCTGGAGGCCGCGGGCCAGTCGCTGCGGGTCGAGGCGCAGCAGGCCCGCACCGAAGCCGAGGTCGCCACGCTGGTCGCGGCGCTGGCGCGCCAGGGCACGCGCTTTATCCTGCTCGACCTGCCGCCGGCTTCGGTGCGGGCCGCGGCGGGCGCGGTCAGGCCGGGCGAGGCGCTGCTGTTCAATGTCTCGGCCGACGACGATGCGCTGCGCGGCGCCGGCTGCGCGCCGGTGCTGCTGCATACGCTGCCCAGCATGCGCATGCGCGCCGACGCGCTGATGCAGTACCTGGCCGCGCGCAAGTGGCGCCGCGCGCTGCTGCTGAGCGGGCCGTCGCCGGCCGACGCCGCGCAGCGCGAGGCACTGCTGGGCGCGGCGCGGCGCTTTGGCATCGCCTGGAGCGCGCAGCGCGCGTTCCGGCTGTCCAACGACCCGCGCGAGCGCGACCAGGCCAATGTCAGGCTGCTGACCGGTGGCGCGGACTACGACGTGGTGGTGGTGGCCGACGCCGACGGCGAATTCGCGCGCGGCCTGCCCTATGCCACGCAGTTGCCGCGCCCGGTGGTGGGCGCCAGCGGCCTGGGCGCGCAGGCCTGGCACTGGGCCTGGGAGCGCAACGGCGGGCCGCAGCTGAACCGCCGCTTCGCCCGCGCCGCGGGCCGGCCGATGACCGGCTACGACTGGGCCGCATGGGTCGCGGTCAAGGCGATTGCCGAGAGCGTGGTGCGGCAGCCCGCGGGCTTTGCCGCGCAGGCGCAGGCGCTGGCCGCGGGGCAGGTGGTGGTGGACGGCTTCAAGGGTCCGCCGCTGTCGTTCCGGCGCTGGGACCGCCAGCTGCGCCAGCCGCTGATGCTGGCGCACCCAGACGGCGTGATCGGCACCGCGCCGGTCGAAGGCGTGCTGCATCCCAAGAACAACCTCGACACCCTGGGCGCCGACGAAGCCGACACCGCGTGCCGCGCCCCCACCTGACACCATGACCATGCCCGCCGTCCTGCCCCCGTCGATGCGCCATCGCTGGCGCGCGCTGCGCGCGGTCTGCGGCCGCGAGCTGCGCAAGTACCTGCGCCAGCCCGGGCGGCTGCTGTCGTCGCTGGTGCGCCCGCTGCTGTGGCTGCTGGTGTTTGCCGCAGGCTTCCAGAACGCGCTGGGCGTCGCTATCGCGCCGCCGTACGACAGCTATATCGAATACCAGGTCTATGTCGCGCCCGGGCTGCTGGGGATGATCGCGCTGTTCAACGGCATGCAGTCGTCGCTGGCGATGGTGTACGACCGCGAGATGGGCGTGATGCGGCTGCTGCTGACCGCGCCGCTGCCGCGCGGCTGGCTGCTGGGCTGCAAGCTGGCGGCGGGCACGCTGCTGTCATTGCTGCAGATGGCGGCGTTCCTGCTGGTGGCGGCGGGCTTCGGCATCCGCTTCGCGCCGCTGCACCTGCTGGCCGGACTGGGCGCGATGACGCTGGCCGCGCTGATGCTGGGCGCGCTCGGCCTGCTGCTGTCGGTCCATGTGCGCCAGCTGGAGAACTTTGCCGGCACCATGAACTTCGTCATCTTCCCGATGTTCTTCATCAGCTCGGCGCTGTATCCGCTGTGGCGCCTGCAGGAGTCGGGCGCCGAGGCGGTGTACCAGCTTGCGCGGCTGAACCCGTTCACGCATGCGGTCGAAGCGATCCGCTTTGCGCTGTACGGGCAGCTGGCGCCGCACAGCCTGGCCATCGTCGCGGCCAGCGCGGTGGTGTTCTTCGCGCTGGCGCTGCGCGGCTACGACCCGCAGCGCGGCATGGCGCGCCGCGGGGCGCCGGCATGACCGGCGGTCGGCAGGGGGTGGCGGCGCTGGCGCTGACATGGCTGGCGCTCGCCAGTCCCACTGTGTCAGCGGAGCCCGGCACCGCTGGCGTGATCTCGCACCGTGACCCGATGCAGTCGCCGCAATGGGCCTGGATCCACAAGGAGCTGCTGCAGCAGGGCCCGGTGGTGTTCGACAGCCGTGTGCGCGTGACCGGGCCGGCCTTTGCCGAAGACCCGATGCGCGTGCCGATTGCGTTCGACGCGTCGGCGCTGGGCGAGGTCGAGCGCATCGTGGTGGCGGTGGACCGCAACCCGATCCGCCCGGTGCTGGCGTTCGAGCCGCTGCGGGTGCGGCCGTCGCTGTCGTTCCGCTTCAAGCTGGAGCAGGCCTCGCCGGTGCGGGTGGCGGCGCGCACGCGCGATGGCACCTGGCATGTCGGCAGCACATGGATCGACGCCGGCGGCGGTGGCTGCACCGTGCCGGGCGCGACCCGCCGCGACGGCAGCTGGAGCCGCACCCTGAACCGGGTCGAGGCGCGCGTGTTCCCGGCCTTGGGCGAGGCCGGCGCACGCGTGCGGCTGCGTGTGATGCACCCGATGGACACCGGCCTGGTCGCCGGCATCCCGGCGTTTCATCTCGAGACCCTGGTGCTGGCCGACGCGGCGCGGCAGCCGCTGTTGCGACTGACCCTGCACGAGCCCGTGGCCGAGAACCCGATCTTCTCGTTCGACCTGCGCGAGGCGGTGGTGCCGGGCCTGACCGTGGCCGGCCACGACAACAACGGCAACCGCATCGCGGCGCGGGTGTTGCCATGAAGCGCGTATTGCCGTCGCTGCTGCTGTGGCTGGCCACTGCTGCGGTCTCCGCGGCCCCCGCGCAGCCACCCGACTACCGCCTGGCCCCGCGCGAGATCGCCGCCGGCGTGTGGCTGCTGGAAGGCGCCAATGCCGACTTCGCGCCGGCCAATGGCTGCAACATCATCAATACCGCCTTTATCGACACCGGCGACGGCGTGGTGGTGATCAACACCGGCCCGTCGCGCGAATATGGCGAGCAGCAGCGCCGCGCCATCGCAACGCTGACCGGCGCGCCGGTACGGCTGGTGCTGAACCTGAACCTGCATCCCGACTATTTCTTCGGCAACCAGGCCTATGTCGACGTGGGCGCCAGTGCGCTGCCCGCGACCATCGACGGCGCGCGCCGCGAGGGCGCCGTCTATGCCGACAACCTCTACCGCCTGTGCGGCGACTGGATGCGCGGCACCGAACCCGCGCCGCCGGTTCACGCACTGGCACCCGGCGTCCGCACGGTCGGCCGCCGCACGCTGGAACTGATCCGCCTGCAAGGCCATACCGATGCGGACCTGGTGCTGCTGGACCGCGATGCCGGCATCGTCTTTGCCGGCGGGCTGGTGTTCCGTGAGCGCATCCCGACCACGCCGCACGCGCATATCGGCCGCTGGCTCGACAGCCTGGATCGGCTGCAGGCGCTGATGGCGCAGAGCGGGGCACGACTGCTGGTGCCCAGCCACGGGCCCGCACTGGGCGGCACGGAAGCCATCGCGCAGACGCGCGCCTACCTGCAGTGGCTCGACATGCGCCTGCGCGAGGCCGCGGCGCAGGGTCGCGACCTGGCCGAGGTGATGGCGATGCCGGTGCCCGAGCCCTTTGCGCGCTGGGGCGCGCTGCCGGCGGAATACCTGCGCAACGTGATTCATCTCTACCCGGCGCACGAGGAAGCCGCGCTGGCGCGGTGAAGGCGCCGGCTCTGGCTGTTCAATTCTGGCGCAGCTGCAACGCAGTGTTGCACGCTGGCGCGGGCCGCGACCGTGCGGTGCGGCTGCAGGGCGCGTGAGCGAGCCCCGGCCTACTGGCATGGGATTTGCCATTTGCGTGCTGGTGTGTGGCGCAGTGGCGCACCAGCGAAATCCAAAACAAGAGAGGAGATGGCAATGAGGACGATACGAGTAGGGCTGGCGGCAATGGCGGCAATAGCCGCAATCGCGGCCGCCGCGGCGAGCGTTGGCGCGCACGCGGCGGTGAGCGACGCCATGATCGAGAACGACGCGAAGTCCCCCGGCGACGTGCTGTCGTGGGGCATGGGCCCGCAGGGCCAGCGTTATTCAACGCTGTCGCGCATCAATACGAAAAACGTGGGCCGGCTGGTGCCGGCGTGGTCGTTCTCGTTCGGCGGCGAAAAGCAGCGCGGGCAGGAATCGCAGCCGCTGATCCACGACGGCAAGATGTTCGTCACCGCCTCGTATTCGCGCATCTATGCGCTCGACGTGAAGACCGGGCGCAAGCTGTGGAAGTACGAGCACCGCCTGCCCGAAGGCATCATGCCGTGCTGCGACGTGGTCAACCGCGGCGCGGCGCTGTACGACAACCTGGTGATCTTCGGCACGCTCGATGCGCAGCTGGTGGCGCTGGACCAGAACAGCGGCAAGGTGGTGTGGAAGGAAAAGCTGGAAGACTACGCGGCCGGCTATTCGTACACGGCCGCGCCGCTGGTGGCCAAGGGCCTGGTGCTGACCGGCATCTCGGGCGGCGAATTCGGCGTGGTCGGCCGCGTCGACGCGCGCGACGCGAAGACCGGCCAGCTGGTGTGGTCGCGGCCGGTGGTCGAAGGCCACATGGGCTACAAGTACGACAAGGACGGCAACAAGACCGAGATCGGCATGACCGGCACCCAGAACGCCAGCTGGCCGGGCGAGACCTGGAAGACCGGGGGCGCGGCCACGTGGCTGGGCGGCACCTATGATCCGGCGACCGGCCTGGCCTACTTCGGCACCGGCAACCCGGGCCCGTGGAACAGCCATATCCGCAAGGGCGACAACCTGTACTCCGCCTCCACCGTCGCGCTCGATCCCGCCACCGGCAAGATCGTCTGGCACTACCAGAACACCCCGAACGACGGCTGGGACTTCGACGGCGTGAACGAGTTCGTCACCTTCGACCTGGACGGCAAGCGCATGGGCGGCAAGGCCGACCGCAACGGCTTCTTCTACGTCAACGATGCCACCAGCGGCAAGCTGGTCAACGCCTTTCCCTTCGTCAGGAAGATCACCTGGGCCACCGGCATCGACCTGAAGAGCGGCCGCCCGAACTACGTCGCCGAGGGCCGCCCGGGCGACCCGGCCGCCGCCAACGGCGAGAAGAAGGGCAAGTCGGTGTTCGCCGCGCCCGGCTTCCTCGGCGGCAAGAACCAGCAGCCGATGGCCTACAGCCCGCAGACCGGCCTGTTCTACGTGCCCGCCAACGAATGGGGCATGGATATCTGGAACGAGCCCATCAGCTACAAGAAGGGCGCGGCGTTCCTGGGCGCGGGCTTCACCATCCAGCCGCTGAACGAGGACTACATCGGCTCGCTGCGCGCGATCAATCCCAAGACCGGCAAGATCGTCTGGGAGGTCAAGAACGGCGCGCCGCTGTGGGGCGGCGCCATGACCACCGCCGGCGGGCTGGTGTTCTGGGGCACGCCGGAAGGCTACCTGAAGGCCGCCGACGCCAGGACCGGCAAGGAGCTGTGGCAGTTCCAGACTGGCAGCGGCGTGGTCGCGCCGCCGGTCACGTGGGAAGAGAACGGCGAGCAGTTCGTCGCGGTGGTGTCCGGCTGGGGCGGCGCGGTGCCGCTGTGGGGCGGAGAGGTGGCCAAGCGCGTGAATTTCCTGGAGCAGGGCGGCTCGGTGTGGGTGTTCAAGCTGCACAAGAGCTGAGGGATCAACGGTGATGCGGCCCCGCGCGCATGGCATCGCAGCGGCGATGCATGGCGTGCCCGGGGCTCGGTCGCCACGGTATCGGGATACAGGCATGAAGAAGGAATGGATGGCGCTGGCGGCGGTTGGCGCGATGTTGCCGGGCGCGGCGCTGGCCGCCACGGCGGCGGAGATGCAGGCGCTGGCCGACAAGAGCGGCTGCTTTTCCTGCCATGGCATGCAGTCGAAGCTGGTGGGGCCAGGGTTTGCCGAGGTGGCGGCGCGGTACAAGGGCGATAGTCAGGCGGCAGCTTCGCTGTCGAAGAAGATTCGCGAGGGCGGCAAGGGGGCGTGGGGCAGGATTCCCATGCCGCCGCATGGAAATCTGGGAGAGGACGATGCGAAGAGGCTGGCGGAGTGGGTGCTTGGGGTTGGGTGAGCCGGGGCGTGGCGTGGGCTGCGGGCGCTGCGTCGGCCGCGGCCCGGTCGCGGGCGTCGGCGGCCGGCGCAAGACCCGCTTGCGGCGGCGCCGGCGTGGGCGTTGATTCAGCGCTCGCCGCATCCTTCGGTTCTTGGCTTGTCGTGCTTGGCGGGCGTGGCTGTTTCGCCGGCGTAGCCGGCGACCTCCTTTCTGGTGCGCCCGGCAGGGCGCACTTACTTGGGGGTGCAAGTCCCCTACACACCCGGCAAGGGGAAGTGTTAGCCAAAGACAAGGGTTTCCCGGGCGACTGGGAGTCTGAAGGAAGTCCGAGGCAAAGCGCTGGCCTGACGAACAGGAAGCGGATATGAGGCGACGCATCGGGGTGAGGCGGCCAGAGTAGCCAAAGCCCAGTACTTGCACGGAACGATGCGGCGTAAATCCGACAGGCATAAGCGTGAAGGTGAGTGCGTCATACCCGGGGAGATCTGCATCGCTGCCATGGTGCTACTGACGTCGAGAGGCGTCGGGATGGCGGTGCAGAAGTCAGCAGAGGCCATAGTAGGTGCGCGGTTGGCACTGAAGGGCCGAACATGAACGAGCGCGATTAGGACGACAGACCTCGATGCTTACCGACGAAGCCCAAATGCACGAACGAGTGCAGCCCACAGCGGAGGAAGGCGGGCGGAACCTGCTTGGCGCCGATGGGGGTGCGGAGGATGGCACGGCGGCTGTCGGGCAAACGAAAGCGCAGGCGCCATCGCTGATGGAGGCGGTGGTTGAGAGAAGCAACATGTGGCTGGCGTACCGGAGGGTGGTCGGCAATGGCGGCGCCGCTGGGGTGGATGCCCTGGAGGTGACGGCGTTGCGCGACTGGCTGAAGGTGAGTTGGCCAAGCGTCAGGGCGGCGTTGCTGGCCGGCCAGTACATCCCGCAGGCGGTGCGCGCGGTGGACATCCCCAAGCCTGCGGGCGGGATAAGGACACTGGGCATCCCGACGGTGGTGGACAGGCTGATCCAGCAGGCGCTGCTGCAGGTACTCCAACCGCTCTACGAAACGGGGTTCTCCGAGTCGAGCTACGGCTTCAGGCCGGGGCGCAGCGCTCAGCAGGCGGTCTTGCAGGCACAGCGGTACGTGCAGGAAGGCCGGCGCTGGGTGGTGGATATCGATCTGGAGAAGTTCTTCGATCGGGTCAACCACGACATCCTGATGTCGCGGGTGGCCCGGCAGGTGAAGGACGCCCGGGTGCTCAAGCTGATCCGGCGGTATCTGGAAGCGGGGCTGATGCGCGGCGGGGTGGCCGAGGCGAGGAGGCAGGGCACGCCGCAAGGCGGGCCGCTGTCGCCGCTGCTGTCGAACATCCTGCTGACGGATTGGGACCGCGAACTGGAGAAGCGGGGGCTGGCGTTCTGCCGTTATGCCGACGACTGCAATATCTACGTCCGAAGCAGAACGGCGGGGCAATGGCTGTTGGCCGGGATGACGGCGTTCCTTGCGGAGCGCTTGAAGCTACGGGTCAACGAGGCCAAGAGCGCATGCGAGCGGCCGTGGAAGCGCAAGTTCCTGGGCTACAGCCTGTCCTCTCATCATCAGGCGAAGCTGCGCATCGCTCCGGAAAGCCTGCGAGGCTGATTGGACGCATCAAGGACGTGGTGCGCAAAGGTCGAGGAAGAAGCCTGGCTCACACGATCGCGGTGCTGAATCCGGTGCTGCGCGGGTGGATTGGGTACTTCCAATACACGCAGAGCAAGCGGCCACTGGAGAACTTGGACGGATGGGTGCGCCGACGGCTACGCTGTCTGATATGGCGGCAAGCCAAAGCATGGCGAACGCGACTGGCGCTTATGCGGCGCCAGGGGCTGGAGGCCAAGCGGGCAGCCAGGACTGCGCTGAACGGGCGCGGACCATGGTGGAACGCCGGAGCCCCACCCATGCGCGAAGCCTTCCCTAAACGCTACTTCGATGCCATGGGGTTGATCTCGCTGCTGGATACACAGCGGCGCCTGCAGTCTCGTTCGTGAACCGCCGTATGCGGACCCGCATGTACGGTGGTGTGAGAGGGCTGAGGGGGTAACCCCTCACCCTACTCGATTCCGAGCGACAGAAAGGAGGCAAAGAGCGCGTCGCCTGGGCGGCTGGCCAAGGCGGCGTTGGTGGTTCAAACGGTGGTGACTTGCGGTCAGGCGGTTGGTGGTTCGACCCTGCTGACGCTACCTGGAAGTGCCTGGCGTTCGAGGTCGGATGGACGAACCCGACTTTAGGTCGGTGGCCGCCTGCTAAGCACGTTATTGGTGGGACGCCTTCGGCTGCGCTGCGCGCACTCCCTATCTCAGGTCTGCTGCTCGGGCACGGAGTGCGTCGCTGCGCTCGCATGGCGTTGTCGCGGGCGAGCCCAAGGGCCTTTCTCTCTCGCTTGTTTGCTCCCCTCTCCCGCCTGCGGGAGAGGGGCGGGGGAGAGGGCCGGTGCATCCACGAAGTCCGGCCATCCCTTCCCGAAAAGTCCGTCAAGCCCCCGGCATCGACGACGCTCTCACCACCAGTTCGGGCTTGGGTCCGGTGATGACCGTGCGGCTGCGCTCGCCCGACAGGTGTGCGAACAGCAGTTCCACCGCCAGCGACGCCACGCGCTCCAGGTGCAGGTTGACCGCGGTCAGCGGCGGCTGCGCGCTGCGCGCGCGGATGCCGTCGTAGCGCGTCACCACCAGCACGTCGTCGGGCACGCGCCTGCCCAGTCCTTGCAGGTGCGCCATCGCGCCGACCGCGAAGGCATCGACCGGCGCGCACAGTGCATCCAGCCCCGGCATCTGCGCCAGCAATTGCGCGCAGGCTTCGGCGCCAGCGGCTTCGCCATGTTCCTCCGCCGCCTTGACCACATGGCAGGGCAGCCCCAGCGCCTGCGTGAACTCGCGGTAGGCGCGTTCCGTTTCCACATACGACTGCCGCGGCGCGGCGCCGATCATCAGGCCGATCTGCCGGCGCCCGTGGCCGTGCAGGTGCGCCAGCAGCAACCGCGCGGTCTCGGCCGACTGCAGGTCGACGCACGGCACCGGGGTCTCGGTCAGCGGCTCGCGCCCGATCGAGACGATGCTGACGCCGCGCTCGCGCAGACGCGCGATATGCGGGTCGCCGGCGATCGGCTCGATCACGATGGCGCCGTCGATATCGAGCGTATCGAGCAGGCCGCCGGCGCCCTCCAGCGGCGGCACCAGCACCACGCCCAGCCCGCGCCCCATCGCCGCCTCGGCCGCGATCGCCGCCACCTCCATCATGAAGCCCAGCCGCGAGGTGCCGCCCGCCACCGCGAACGGCATCGACGACAGCAGCGCGATGCAGTTGGCGCGGCCCGACTGCAGCCGCTGCGCGCGCACGCTGGGCCGGTAGCCCAGCTCCGCCGCCACGCGCTTGACGCGCGCGCGCGTGGCCGGGTCGAGCACGCCGCGGTCGTTGAGCGCGTGCGAGACCGTGGTCAGCGAGACCCCGGCGGCGCGGGCGACGTCGTGGATGGTGATGCGGCGGGGGCGGTCGGGTGTGGCTTCGGTCATGCGGGGCAAGGGCGATGGGGCAAGGGCTATGGGGCGATGGCGGGCGACGGATCAGGGGGAGCATACCGCAGCGGCTGCTCAGCGGCGCCGGTTGCCGCCGCCGGCTTCGGACGACAGCGCCTTCCAGTGCTCGCGCGTGAACCGGTACAGCACTTCCAGCGCCGGCGACAGCGAGCGTGCCGCCATGCGCGCCATGCCGTAGCGCCCGCAGCGGCGCGCATCGGGCGGCATCGGCACTTCGGCCATCAGTCCGGCGGCGCGCTCCTGCCGCGTGATCGAGAGCACGCCGAACAGCAGCGTATCGCTCGCCAGCGTCACGCTGCGCAGCATGTCGAGGTTGTCGCAATGCAGGGTGAAGAGCCGCTCCGGCGCGGCGTCGGGTCCCCACAATTCCGCCAGCTGCCGGCTGACCACGGTGCTGAGCGTGGTGGTGGCGACGGGGTAGGCGCGGATGGTGTCGATATCGATGCGGCGCTTGCGCAGGATCGGATGCCCGGCGCGGCAGACCAGGCCGGCGGGCAGTTCGCCGAGCGGCTCGACCTCGACGTCGTCGGCCGCGCGCAGCACGTAGGCGTCGCCGACGATGGCGTCGATGGTCTCGTTGCGCAGGGCCTCGAGCAACGCGCTGGTGGCGCCGGTCTCGGTGCGCACCTTGATGCGCGGGTGGGCCTGCGCCATGTGGATCAGGAACGGCGTCAGCAACAGCGCCGCCGGCGCCGGCGCCACGCCGATCGCGAGCGAGCCTTCCTCGCCGCCGCGCAGCAGCTCCAGGTCGCGCCGCAGCTGGCGCTCTTCCAGCCGCATGCGGCGCGCGCGCTCGGCTACCAGCTCGCCGAACACGGTCAGCGTGGCGCGCCGCGCGCCGCGGTCGAACAGCGGCGCCTTCAGCTCGTCCTCGAGCGCGCGGATGCTGCGGCTCAGCGCCGGCTGGGTCAGGTGCACGGCGCGGGCGGCTTCGGAGAAGGTGCCGTGCTCGACCACCGCGAGCAGATGCAGAAGTTTCTGGGTGTCCATGCGGAAAACCATGCGCATTGGTTATGGGAGCGGTTCAACATTTGCATTTGAATCATACCTTGCCGCTACCTATGATGAGCGGAACAAAAAAGGCGGGACCCGCACGGGCGACCGCAACAACGTCCATCGGACATCGGAGACAAGACATGCTCAAGCTGTTGATCGGCCTAGGCCTGCCGTATATCGGCGTGATCGGGATGCTGCCGTGGGTGGCATCGGTGGAGCGCTTCGTGCTCGGCGTGCCCTTTATCTACGCTTGGATCTTTGCGTGGTTCGTGCTGACCTCGGGCTGCATGCTGGCGTGCTGGCTGCTGTTCGACCGCCACGGCGCCGACGCGGCGCCCGAAGCCTGACGCGGGGAGCCGGCCATGACCACAGCGGTGTTCCTGGGCTTCATCGTGTACTCGCTCTATCTCGCCATCCGCTCCGGCAAGGGCCACGGCGCGCAGAGCATGCATGACTTCTTCGTCGCGTCGCGGCAGTTCGGCGCGTTCCTGGTGTTCTTCCTGGCCGCGGGCGAGATCTACAGCATCGGCACCATGGTGGGCTTTCCCGGCGGCATCTATGCCAAGGGGCCGACCTATGGCGTGTGGTTCCTCGGCTACATCCTGCTGGCCTATCCGCTCGGCTACTTCCTGGGCCCGAAGATCTGGCAGGCCGGCGCGCGCTACAACGCGATCACGCTGCCGGACCTGTTCAAGGGCCACTACGGCAACCGCGCGCTGGAGTTGATCGTGGCGGGTTCGTCGATCCTGTTCCTGCTGCCGTGGGGCCAGCTGCAGTTCACCGGGCTGGTGGCGGCGCTCAAGGGACTGGGCTGGGACTTCGACCCGATGTACCTGGTGATGATCTCCGCGGCGCTGGCGTTCACCTACATCGCCATTTCCGGCGTGCGCGCCTCGGCATATATCGCTATCCTCAAGGACATCCTGATGGTGGTGGCGATTGTCGCCACCGGCGTTGCGGTGGGCTGGAAGGCCGGCGTCGGCGACGTGTTCCACGCCGCCAGCGTGCAGGTCAGCAACCAGATGAGCGAGACCCAGCTGCGCTTCTCGATGAGCACCATGCTGTTCCAGGCACTGGGCTTCTACGTGATGCCGTTCGCGGTGCAGAACTTCTTCACGGCCAAAAGCGCCAACACCATCCGGCGCACCCAGGTGGCGATGCCGCTGTACATGCTGATGTACCCGTTCCTGGTGCTGGCGTCGTACTACGCCATCAGCCAGAACCTGCAGCTGGCGTCGCCCAACGAGGCCTTCTTCGCCGCGGCGGTGCGGCTGCTGCCGGGCTGGCTGCTCGGGCTGGTGGCCGCGGGCGCAGCGCTGTCGGGCCTGCTGGTGCTGGCCGGCATCTGCCTGGCGATCGGCCCCATCGTCACGCGCAACCTGCTGCCGGGCCTGCCCGAGCCGCGCCAGAAGCAGGGCGCCAAGGTGGTGATCGTGATCTACCTGGTGCTGTCGATCGCGATGACGCTGGCCACGCCCAACCTGATGCTGACGCTGATCAACACCACCTACTACGGCGTGACGCAGTTCTTCCCCGGCGTGATGGTGATCCTGTTCTCGCTCAAGGTGCGGCCGCTGGCGATTGCGCTGGGCATCGTCACCGGCCAGCTGCTGGCGATCGCGCTGTACGTGCAGCAGGCCGACTTTGGCGGCTTCAACCTCGGCCTGATCAGCCTGGGCGTGAACCTGCTGGTGACCGCGCTGGTGCACTACGCCCCCCGCCTGGACCGCGTGCAGGCGGCCTGAAAACACTACCCATGCAATCAATGACTCCACACCACACGGCGCGCACGCAGGTATTCGTGGCGCGCAAGATCCTGACGATGGAGGCGGACCGGCCCGAAGCCACCCATGTCGCGGTGCGCGACGGCGAGATCCTGGCCGTCGGCGGCCCCGCCGACATGGCTGCCTGGCCCGATGCGCTGCAGCTCGACACCTTGCGCGACAAGGTGCTGATGCCGGGGCTGGTCGAGGGCCACTGCCACCTGATGGAGGGCGCGATGTGGGACGCGGTCTACGTCGGCTACTTCGACCGCCGCGATCCGGATGGCCGGCTGTGGCGCGGCCTGCGTACGCTGGAGCAGGTGATCGATCGCCTCGCCAGCGCCGCCAGCCAGATGCGCGACGCCGATGCGCCGCTGCTGGCGTGGGGCTTCGACCCGATCTATTTCGGCACCAGCCGGCTGTCGGTGCGCGAGCTGGACCGCGTGTCGGCGACACGCCCGATCGTGGTGATGCATGCCAGCGTGCATCTGATGAACGTGAATTCGGCGATGCTGGCGCTGGCCGGCATCGATGCGGACACCGATATCGATGGCGTGCACAAGGACGCGCACGGGCAGCCCACCGGCGAGCTGCAGGAGTTCGCGGCGATGTTCCCGGTGCAGCGCGTGCTGGGCAGCGGCTTGTCGCTGGCCGCCGCGGAGAACGCCGGGGCGGTGCGCCGCTTCGGCCGCGTGGCGCAACTGGCGGGGGTGACCACGGCCACGGACCTGGTCAACGACCTGTCGCCGCAGGGACTGGAGACGCTGCGCGCCGTCACGGCCGAAGCCGATTTCCCGCTGCGCATCGTCCCGGCGTTTTCACCGCAACGCAATGCGCAGGGCGGGCCGGCGCGCGTGCAGGCCGCCGCGGCCGCCGCGGCCGCGGGCACCGACAAGCTGCACTTCGGTCCGGTCAAGTTCATCGTCGACGGCTCGATCCAGGGCTTTACCGCGCGCCTGCGCGCGCCGGGCTATGCCGGCGGCCAGCCCAACGGCCTGTGGCTGATCCCGCCGCAGCAGTTGCTCGATGCCTTCACGCCGTTCCACCTGGCCGGCCTGCCGCTGCATATCCACACCAATGGCGACGAGGCCACCGAAGTGGTGCTGGACGTGCTCGAAGCCATGCTGGCGCGCCACCCGCGCGCGGACCATCGCCATACGCTGCAGCATTGCCAGCTGGCCGATGCCGCGCAACTGGCGCGCGCGGCGCGGCTGGGCCTGTGCATCAATTTCTTCTCGAACCACCTGTACTACTGGGGCGATGCGCACGTCGAGCAGACTGTGGGGCCGGCGCGGGCCGCGCGCATGAACCCGGCCGGCACGGCGCGGCGGCTGGGGATTCCGTTCGCGATCCATTCCGATGCGCCGATCACGCCGCTGAACCCGTTGTTCACGGCATGGTGCGCGATGCAGCGCCAGACCGCTTCCGGACGCGTGCTGGGCGAAGCCGAACGGCTGACGCTGGCCGACGCGCTCTACGCCATCACCATGGGCGCGGCCTATACGCTGAAGCTGGAGCACCGCATCGGCAGCATCGCGCCCGGCAAGCTGGCCGACTTCGCGGTGCTGGAGGACGACCCCACCGCGGTGGCGCCCGCAAGCCTGAAGGATGTACGGGTCTGGGGCACGGTGCTGGGCGGGCGCGTATTCCCGGCGCCGGCACGATGAACGCGCGCGCGCCGGTTCCGCTGGTGGTGGTCGGCGGCTACCTGGGCGCCGGCAAGACCACCTTGCTCAACCGCCTGCTTGCCAATGCGCACGGCTGCCGCATCGCGGTGCTGGTCAACGATTTTGGCGCGGTCAATATCGATGCCGCGCTGGTGCGCGCGCGCAGCGACGATGTGATCGAGCTGGAGAACGGCTGCATCTGCTGCTCGATCGGCGGACGACTGGCCGAGGCGCTGGTGGCCATCGCCGCGCGCACGCAGCGGCCGGAGCTGCTGGTGATCGAGGCCAGCGGTGTCTCCGACCCGCAGCGCATCGCGCAGGTCGGGCTGCTGGACCCGGCGTTCCGGCTCAACGCGGTGCTGGTTGCGGTGGACGCCGCCGGCGTGCACGACAGCCTGCACGATCCGCTGGTCGGCGACATGGTGCGGCGGCAGGTCATGGGCGCGTCGGTGGTGGCGCTGACCAAGGCCGACCTGGCCGGGGCCGAAGGCGTGGCACGCGCTGCCGCCACTGCCGCCGACCTGGCGCCGCACGCCACCGTGCTGACGGCGCGCTCGGGCGAACTGCCGCTGTCGGTGTTTCTCGATGCAAGCGCGCCGCCCGCGCCTGTCAGCGCGGCGCGGCTGGACGGATCGGGCTGGCAGCGCGGCGGGGTGGATGGCGGCCATGCCGGCATCCGCAGCGTTGCCTACCAGACCCACCGCAGCTTCGACAAGGCGCGCCTGCGGCAGGCGCTGGCGACCATGCCGGTGCGCCTGCTGCGGGCCAAGGGGCTGGTGCGGCTCGACGCCGACCCACGGGTGCACGAGGTTCACGTCGTCGGCGGAAGAATGCGGCTGCGCCCCGCGGAAGGCGCCGGCTTGCAGAACTCGGCGCTGGTCTTCATCGGTGCCTTCGACGCGGAAGCGGAAGCGCGCCTGCGTGCCTGCATGGACGCGGCGCTGGCGTAAAGCAGCGTCTTCAACTTGGCGCTCAGGTATGAAACTCCTCCGCCCGCCCACGCCGCCCCGGCAGCTTGTGCCAGGCGCCGCGCTCGAATTCCGCGATCACCTGTGCGCCGAGCAGCAGCAACGTCGCGGCGATTTCCAGGCTGAGCAGCACCACGATCGCGGTGGTCAGCGAGCCATAGACCCGCCCGACCTGAGACAGCGTGGTGAAGTACCACACCAGCACGTGGCGCGAGATCTCCCACAGCACCGCGGCGATCACCGCACCGGTGAGCGCGTGGCGCAGCGATAGCCGGCCGACCGGCATCACCAGGTAGATCGAGGTCAGCATCAGCACCTCGCCGATAAAGCCGAGCAGGTAGAGCAGGCCGGTGGAGAGGCGGTCGAGCGACCAGTCGCGGCCCAGCACCTCGACGTGCCGCTCGCCGATCGCCAGCAGCGCGCCGGATACCACCGTGACCAGCAGCAGGCCGATGCTGAGCACGGCGATATAGCAATACGGCAGCAGCGCCGAGACCAGGAAATGCCGGCGCCGGATCGCCACGCGGTGCTCGAAGATCACCGACATGGCGTTTTCCAGCACGGTGAAGGCGAGCGAGCTGAAGAACAGCATGGTGCCCAGCAGCACCCAGCCGATGGTGCCGCGGTTGCGCAGGAAGCCGGCCAGCTCGGTGACCAGCGCGCGCGCCTGGCCGGGAACGATCCACTCGAGATAGCGCGCCAGTGTCGACAGCAGCAGTTCCGGCTCGATCACGTGCGACAGCGCGATCACCATCAGGATCAGCAGCGGCACGATCGACAGCAGCGCGTAGTAGGCGACCGCGCCGGCCAGCAGCAGGCCCTGGTTGGCGCGGAACTGGCGCAGCGTGTGCCAGGCGAAGCGCAGCGGATGGCGCAGCAGGTCGCTGAGGCGGGTGTCGGTAAGGTGCATGGCAGGCACCGGAAGTGGCGGTTGACGAGATTATGCGGCGCGCTAGGCCCCGGTTGCAGCGGGCACCTGGGCCACGCCGGCCGCCAGCCGCAGGCATTCCAGCATCGTCGCCACCGCGGCGCGCGACTCGCCGTCCGCGCGCCAGTACATCGACACCGAGCCGAATCCCGCCAGCCGCAGCGGCACGATGCGCAGCGCGCCCAGCTCTTCCAGCCGGCGCGCGGTGCGGTGCGACGCCAGCCCGACCATGTCGCTGTTGTTGAACAGGGTCAGGTTCAGCACGGTGGAATTGCTCTCCACGCAGTCCGCCGGCAGCGCGCGCCCGGCGCTGGCGAGCGCGCCCTCCAGGGCATTGCGGATCGGCGTGCCGCGCGGCCATACAACCCAGCGGTGGCGGTACAGGTCGTCCCACGCCACCTTGCCGCCCTGCAGCAGCGGGTGCCGCGGCCGCGCGACGAAGTGGATCGGCTCCATGTAAAGCGATTCGGTGCGCAGCTGCGCGTCCTGCAGCTCCGGCGCCGAGCGGCCCACCACGATATCCAGCTCGCTGCGGGCGAGCTGGGTCATGAGCCGGTCCATGGTGGTTTCCAGCAGCCGCACGCTGGCGCGGGGCATGCGCTGCATCAGCTGCAGCGCGGCCAGCGGCACGGTGTCCGCCGCCGATGCGCCCGAGGTGCCTACCACCACGATGCCGCTGCCGCCGTCGCGCATGGCCTGCAGGTCGTCGCGCGCGGTATCGAGCTGGGCTTCGATCCGGCGCGCGTGCTCGATCAGCGACTCGCCGTAGGGCGTGGGCCGCAGGCCGCGCGCCTGGCGCTCGAACAGCGGCAGGCCGATATCGTCCTCGAGGTCCTTCAGCCACTTGGAAAGCCCTGGCTGGGTGGTGTTCAGCATGGCGGCGGACTGGCTCATGTTGCCGGTCTCGGCCAGGCTCAGCAGCATCTGCAGGTTGCGCAGGCGCAGTCTCTGGGTCCAATCCATGGGGCGACCTATACGGTAAATCGTATCGATAAGATGAAATATTCATTTCAGATCTTATAGGGCGAGGCGTATAACGACAACCACAGAACGGTGCGCAGTGACGCAGGCACCCACCCAGAGCGCTCTCGAAACGCCTTGCACCAAGTTACGGAGACAGCATGTCCGAGCACACCCCAGACCCGGCCCGCGTGGCCTACTACGAAGAAATCGGCCGCAGCCATATGACCCCGTTGTGGGAGTCGCTGCACGCCCTGGTGCCGCCGCAGCCGCGGCCGCAGATCGTTCCCGCGATCTGGAAATACGCGCAGATCCGCCCGCTGGTAATGCAGGCCGGCGGCGTCATCAGCGCCGAGGAAGCGGTGCGCCGCGTGCTGGTGCTGGAGAACCCCGGCATCCCCGGCAAGTCCAGCATCACCTCGACGCTGTATGCGGGCCTGCAGCTGATCCTGCCGGGCGAGATCGCGCCCAGCCATCGCCATACGCAGTCGGCGCTGCGCTTTATCGTCGAAGGCAAGGGCGCGTGGACCGCCGTCAACGGCGAGCGCGCCACCATGCATCCCGGCGATTTCATCATCACGCCGTCGTGGACCTGGCATGACCATGGCAACCCGAGCGTGGAGGACGGCGGCGAGCCGGTGGTGTGGCTGGATGGCCTCGACATCCCGATGGTGCAGCAGTTCGATGCCGGCTTTGCCGAGAACTACCCCGAGTCGCAGCAGCCCGTGACCCGCGCCGAGGGCGACAGCTTTGCCCGCTTCGGCCACAACATGGTGCCGGTGCGGCACCGCGTGACCGATCCCACCTCGCCGGTGTTCAGCTACCCGTATGCGCGCTCGCGCGAGGCGCTGGACCAGCTCTACCGCAACGGCGAGCTCGATCCCTGGGACGGCGTCAAGCTGCGCTACGTCAACCCGGCCACCGGCGGCTGGCCGATGCCGACCATCGCCACCTTCATGCAGTACCTGCCGGCCGGCTTCCAGGGCAAGACCTACCGCAGCACCGACGCCACCGTGTACAGCGTGGTCGAAGGGCGCGGCACCGTGCGCATCGGCGATGCGCAGTTCCAGTTCGAGCCGCGCGACGTGTTCGTGGCGCCGTCGTGGGCGCCGGTGCAGCTGGGCGCGCTGGAAGACGCGGTGCTGTTCAGCTATTCCGACCGGCCGGTGCTGTCCGCGCTGAACCTGCTGCGCGAAGCGCGCACCTGAGCCCGACAACCCGACCAATGCCGCCGCGCGCGGTGCCAGCCGGCACCGCGGGCCGGCGCTCACCTGACCAATTACTGGAAGCCTCGAACATGTCCTACGTCTTCACGCCTCCCGCCACCGTTGCCATCCCCGTTGCCGGCAGCGATGACCAGTTCGCCGTGCGCCGCGTCTACTGCGTCGGCCGCAACTACGCCGCGCACGCCCGCGAAATGGGCTTCGATCCCGAGCGAGAGCCGCCGTTCTTCTTCTGCAAGCCCGCCGACGCCATCGTCCCGGTGCAGTCCGGCACCACGCTCGACCTGCCGTATCCCGCGCAGACGCAGAACTACCACTACGAGGCCGAGCTGGTCGCCGTGATCGGCAAGGGCGGCTCGGATATCGGCGTCGAGCAGGCGCTCGAACACGTGTGGGGCTACGCGGTCGGCCTCGACATGACCCGCCGCGACCTGCAGATGAAGATGCGCGAGATGGGCCGCCCGTGGGAAATCGGCAAGGCCTTCGACGCCTCGGCGCCGGTCGGCCCGATCCACCGCGCCAGCGCTATCGGCCATCCGCAGCAGGCCGGCATCTGGCTGACGGTCAATGGCGAAACCAGGCAGCGCAGCGACATATCGCACCTGATCTGGTCGGTGGCCGAGACCGTGGCCTGCCTGTCGCAGTTCTTCCGGCTGGAGCCGGGCGACGTGATCTTCACCGGCACGCCCGAGGGCGTGGGCCCGGTCAAGGCCGGCGACACCATGGTCACCGGCGTCGACGGGCTGGGCGAACTGACCGTGCGCGTGGTCTGAACCCAGGCAGGCCGAACCATGCAGCTCTACAGCTTCTTCAACAGTTCCACCTCGTACCGCGTGCGCATCGCGCTGGCCCTGAAGGGTCTGCCGTACGACTACCTGGCCGTCAATATCCGCACCGGCCAGCATCGGCACGCGGAGTATGTCGACGGCATCAACCCGTCCGCATCCGTGCCCGCGCTGGTCGATGGCGATTTCACGCTGGGGCAGTCGTTCGCGATCATCGACTACCTGGACGCGCGCTATCCCGAGCCGCGGCTACTGCCGCAGGACCCCGAGCAGCGGGCGCGCGTGCTGGAGCTGTCGATGCTGGTCGGCTGCGATATCCATCCGGTCAACAACCTGCGCGTGCTGCGCTACCTTCAGGACGTACTGAAGGTCACGCCGGAGCAGAAGGATGCCTGGTACCGCCACTGGATCGACGAAGGCATGGCGGGCGTCGAACGGCTGCTGGCGCGCCATGGCCATGGCCAGTGGTGCTTCGGCAACGCACCCACGCTGGCCGATGTGGCGCTGGTGCCGCAGGTTGCCAATGCGCTGCGCATGGGGTGCGACCTCGGCCGCTATGAGCGCGCGATGGCCGTCTACGCCCACGCCAGCACCCATCTCGCCTTCGCCCAGGCCGCGCCCGCGCGCCAGCCGGATTACACAGCATAAGCACCGCCTGACGCCAGCGGCGCAGGCCAGGAGACAGACATGAGCAATACCCACAACGCCACCGGCAAGGTCCTGATCATCGGCGGCGGCATCGGCGGCTTGGCCGCGGCGCTGGCGCTGGCACGCCAGGGCATCCGCATCGAACTGCTGGAGCAGGCCGAGCAGATCGGCGAGATCGGCGCCGGCATCCAGCTGGCCGCCAACGCCTTCGCCGCGCTCGACGCGCTCGGCGTGGGCGAGGCCGCGCGTGGCCGCACGGTCTTTACCGACTTCCTCAGCCTGCGCGATGCGATCGATACCAGCGAGATCGCGCAGGTCGATGTCGGCCAGGCGTATCGCGAGCGCTTCGGCAACCCTTATGGCGTGATCCACCGCGTCGATATCCACCTGTCGATCCTGGAGGCCGTGCAGGACCATCCGCTGATCACGATGCGCACCAGCACGCGCGTGGAGCGGCTGCTGCAGGACGAGCACGGCGTCACCGTGGTCGACCAGCATGGCGAGCACCACCGCGGCGATGCGGTGATCGGCTGCGACGGGGTCAAGTCCGCGATCCGCCAGGCGCTGATCGGCGACGAGGCTCGCGTGACCGGGCACGTGGTCTACCGCGCCGTGGTCGACGTGGCCAGCATGCCGCAGGACCTGCAGGTCAACGCGCCGGTGGTGTGGGCCGGCCCGCACTGCCACCTGGTGCACTACCCGTTGCGCGGCGGCCAGCAGTACAACCTGGTGGTGACCTTCCACAGCCGCGAACAGGAAACCTGGGGCGTGCGCGAGGGCAGCAAGGAAGAAGTGCTGTCGTACTTCGAGGGCATCCATCCGCTGCCGCACCAGATGCTGGACCGCCCGACCTCATGGAAGCGCTGGGCCACCGCCGACCGCGACCCGGTCGAGCGCTGGAGCTTCGGCCGCGCCACCATCCTCGGTGATGCCGCGCACCCGATGACGCAATACGTGGCGCAGGGCGCCTGCCAGGCGCTGGAGGATGCGGTCACGCTGGGCGCCGCGGTGCAGGCCGCCGACGGCGACTACGCCGCAGCCTTCAAGTTGTACGAGCAGGCCCGCATCCCGCGCACCGCGCGCGTGCTCTATGCCGCGCGCGACATGGGCCGCGTCTACCACGCGAAGGGGATCGACCGCCTGGTCCGCAACACCCTGTGGACCGGCCGCACGCAGGCGCAGTTCTACGACGCGCTGCAATGGCTGCACGGCTGGCGCGCCGACAAGTGCCTGAGCGCCACGCCCTGGCTGTAAGCCGCTGAGCGCGGTGTTCTTTCCGCGCTGAAAACCTTGCATCGAGCTGGCGGCCGACGAAGCCGCCGGCCGGCCCTCTCTCGCCCCTCGCCCCAAACCTGGCAACCAGGAGGAGACACCATGCCTGCCAGCCCACCGCTCAACGTCACCGCGTTCATCGACCGCCAGCCGCTGTCGGCGTTCCAGGTGACCATCGTCGTACTGTGCTTCCTGATCGTCGCCGTCGACGGCTTCGATACCGCCGCGATCGGCTTTATCGCGCCCGCTATCCGCGCCGAATGGCAGCTGACGCCGGCCCAGCTGGCGCCGCTGTTCGGCGCCGGGCTGGGCGGCCTGATGGCCGGCGCCTTCCTGTTCGGCCCGCTGGCGGACCGCTTCGGCCGCAAGAGCGTGCTGGTGCTGTCGGTGCTGTGCTTCGGCGCCGCCAGCCTGGCGTCTGCGTGGTCGCCGGACCTGTGGACGCTGGTGCTGCTGCGCTTTGTCACCGGCCTCGGGCTGGGCGGGGCCATGCCCAACGCGATCACGCTGACCTCGGAGTTCTGCCCGGAAAAGCGGCGCTCGTTCCTGGTCACCACCATGTTCTGCGGCTTCACGCTGGGCTCGGCGCTGGGCGGACTGGCCTCGGCCGGGCTGATCGACGCCTTCGGCTGGCGCTCGGTGCTGGTCGCCGGCGGCGTGCTGCCGCTGCTGCTGGCGGTGGCGCTGGTGTGGCTGCTGCCGGAATCGGTGCGCTATCTGGTGATGACCGGCAAGTCGCGCGAGCGCATCGTCGCCACGCTGGGCAAGATCGCGCCGCATGAAGACCTGCGCGGCGCCTCTTTCGCCGTCAGCGAGCAGCGCGCCGCCAGCTCGCCGGTGCGGCACCTGTTCCGCCCCGAGCTGCTGCGCGGCACGCTGCTGTTCTGGCTGACGTTCTTTATGAGCCTGCTGGTGATCTACCTGCTATCGAGCTGGCTGCCGACGCTGCTGCGCGGCACCGGCCATTCGCTGCGCACCGCGGCGCTGGTGACGACCATGTTCCAGGTGGGCGGCACGGTCGGCGCGATCGCGCTGGGCTGGCTGATGGACCGGTTCAACCCGCACCATGTGCTGGCGACCAGCTACGCGCTGGCGGCGCTGGGTATCGCCGCGGTGGGCAGCGTTGCCGCCGAGCCGGTGGCCGCGGGCGTAGCGGTGTTTGTCGCGGGCTTCTGCATCTCGGGCTCGCAGGTCGGCGCCAATGCGCTCTCGGCCAGCTTCTATCCGACCGACTGCCGCGCCACCGGCGTCAGCTGGGCCAACGGCGTGGGCCGGATGGGCTCGGTGGTGGGCTCGGTCGGCGGCGCGACCATGCTGTCGATGGGGCTGGGCATGCCGGCGTTGTTCGCGTGGATCGGCGTGCCGGCCCTGATTGCCGGGCTGTCGATGTTCTCGCTGGGCGTGGTCAGGCGGGAACGGCCGCAAGCGCGCCTGGCGGTCTGAAGGCGGCGCCTGAGCCAACGCTCCCGCCGACATTCCCAAGGGTTATGGCTCTATTCCGAACAGAGGATTGTGGCCATGGCCGCAGGCCTGCAACATGGCGCCCGCGGCCTGCTGCGGCAGGCTGGCATCGGATCACAGAAGGCGACGCACCGCGCGTGCAGCCGCCTCGACAGCCATGGAGACAGCATGCAGGCACAAGCGAAGTCGCGCGGGACGGGGTTCCGGCGCAGTCGGGCGTGGTGGACGGTGGTGCCGCTGGTGGCATCGATGGCGGTGCCAGCCGGCGTAGCACTGGCGCAGGGCGCGGGCCAGCCCGCGGCGGTGGCCGAGAGCGAAGTGATGCAGGGCTTCCCGCCACCGCCGGACAGGCAGGTCAATCGCGGCACCGGCCTGCGCCCGCCTTATATGCGCTGGGCGTTCCGGCACGCGCGCGAGATGTCGCCGACCGTCGGCATCCGCCATGCAAGCCAGCCGCTGGCGCTGCCGGGCCAGTCTGCCGAGCTGGACGCGGTCAGCTTTACCGTCGCCGGCCAGACGGTGCGGGTGGCGGACTACCTGCGCGACACGCATACCGATGGCTTTATCGTGCTGCACCAGGGCCGGATCGTGTACGAGCGCTACCTTGCCGGCTTCGGCCCGCACCAGCCGCATATCTGGGCGTCGATGACCAAGTCCGTGACCGGGCTGCTGGCGGCGATGCTGGTCGAAGAGGGCAAGCTCGATCCCAACGCGCGGCTGGCGCAGTACGTGCCCGAGCTGGCCGGCAACCCGTTCGGCGAGGCCACGGTGCAGCAGAATTTGGACATGGAGGTGCCGGTCGGCTATCCGCAGGCACTGCCGCCTGACCTGGGACTGTTCGGCGCGGTGGGCATCGTGCCGCGCAAGGCCGACGCGCCCGACACCATCTACGACTTCCTCAAGGTCGTGCACGCCACCGGCACCGCCGGCGAGGGCCCGGACGGCGGCGTCTGGTATTACCAGAACGGCTCTCCCGAAGCGGTGGCGTGGGCGTTGCGCCGCATTACCGGCAAGCGCTGGGCGGACCTCGTCACCGAGCGGCTGTGGTCGCGCTTCGCCGACGACGATGCCTACACCCAGGTCGACCGCCAGGGCACCGAAATGGCCAGCGGCGGCATGAACTCGACACTGCGCGATGCCGCCCGCTTCGGCGAGACCGTGCGCCGCGCCGCGGCCGGCGATGCCACGCTCGGCATCTCGCCGAAGGCGGTGCGGATCGCGCTGCAGCCCGCCGGCAACCAGGCCCGCTTCGCGCGCGGCAACACCACCGCGGGCCGCGACGGCTATGGCTATCGCAACTACTGGTTCCAGCGCAACGACGGCGACGGCAGCATCGAGGCCAGCGGCCGCTTCGGCCAGAAGCTCTACATCAATCCCGCCAAAGGGCTGACCGTGGTGAAGTTCTCCGCCAGCCCCGACGGCGCCGCGCGCGCGACCAGCGCCGCCGCAGTGCGCAAGCGCGACGACCCGGCGCGCGCGCTGGAATCGTCAGAGGCCATGGTGGCCGCGGCGCACGCCATCGTCGGCGCGGCCGGCCGCTGAGCCACGGCCACTGCGGCGAGGGGCCGGGTCCGTTCAGGCCAGCGGCAGCTTCAGCACCTGCTCGGTGGTCAGGATATCGCCGAAGGTGTCGTCGAGCGCGGCCAGCGCGGCGCGGTGCAGGTCCTGGTGCGCAATCGTGCCGGCCGCGGTATCCAGGTCGCGCGTGGCGCAGGCGTCGGCCGCGACGATCACACCGTATCCCAGCGGCACCGCGTCGCGCGCCGCGCCGGTGACGCAGGCGTGGGTCATCAGTCCGGTGATGATCAGGGTCTTGATGCCGGCCGCCTTGAGGCGCTGGTCCAGGTCAGTGGTCGGGAAGGCGCTGACCGAGGTCTTCTGCACCACGGTGTGGTGCGGCGCCGGCTGCAGGTCGCCGTGGAACGCCACGGTGGCGCCGTGCTCGGCGAACACCGGGCTGCCCGCCGGGGTGACATGCTGGATGTGGAACACGGGCATGCCGGCGGCATCCGCGTGGTCGACCAGGCGCCGCGCGTTGCCAAGCGCAGCCGGGCCGTCGGGAATCGGCAGCTTGCCGTTGAAATACTCGTTCTGGAAATCGATGACCAGCACGGCGGTGCTGGCGGCGTCGATGGCGGTGCGCGCCGGAGCGCCGGCGATGGTGCGTAGGGTCAGGTGGGGCATGGTGGTCCTCGTCGACAGGGATGGAAGAGCGGCGCCGCTGGCGGCCGCTGCGTTCGCCGCAGGCGCGGCATGGAGCGTAGTTTCCGGCGCCGCCGGCCGCGCCGGAAGTGGCCCGATGGACAACATCCGATAGAATCGGGCCAAACCATGCTGACATGGCCATGCCGTTTCAGCGATCAAAGTGCCCCAGGCAAGCCCCCAACCCAGCGAGATTGCAATGCACACCGTCGCGGTGATTGCCTTCGAAGGCATCAGCCCCTTCCACCTGTCCGTGCCCTGCATCGTCTTTGGCGACGACCTCGACCGCCTCGGCGTGCCGCGTTACCGGCTGCTGATCTGCGCCGAGAAGCCGGGGTTGATTTCCACCATGTCAGGCTTCCGCATCGAGGTGGAACACGACCTGTCCGTGCTGGAGCAGGCCGATACCGTGATCATGCCGGCGTGGCGGGATCCGGGCGAGCGCGCGCCGCAAGCGCTGCTCGATGCGCTGCGGGCCGCCAGCGCGCGCGGCGCGCGCATCGCCGGCCTGTGCCTGGGCACCTTCGTGGTGGCCGAGGCCGGGCTGCTGGACGGCCGCACTGCGGCCACGCACTGGGCCTGGGCCGACGACTTCGCGCAGCGCTATCCGCGCGTGCGGCTCGACCGCGATTCGCTCTATATCGACGATGGCGCGACCCTCACCTCGGCCGGCACCGCCGCCGCGCTGGACTGCTGCCTGCACCTGGTGCGGCGCGACCATGGCGCCGAGGTGGCCAACCGGGTGGCGCGCCGCATGGTGGTGGCGCCGCACCGGCACGGCGGCCAGGCGCAATACATCGAGCACCCGCTGCCGCAGGCGGACGGCGCCGACCGGCTCAGCCTGACGCTGGACTGGGCCATTGCGCACCTGGCCGAGCCGCTGACGCTCGATACGCTGGCCGCGAAGGCCGGCATGAGCCGGCGCAATTTCACGCGGCGCTTCAAGGAGAAGACCGGCACCACGGTGACGCAGTGGCTGCTGAACCACCGGCTGACCGCGGCGCGGCGTTTGCTGGAGACCACCGACAAGGGCGTCGACCTGGTGGCCGGGCTGGTCGGCTTCGGCTCGGCGGTTTCGCTGCGCCAGCACTTCACCCAGGCGCTCGCGGTATCGCCGTCGGCCTACCGCAAGCAGTTCGGCACCGCGGTGCCGCGCGACCGCGCCAGCTGAGCGCGCCAACTGAGCGCGCCAACTGAGCGGCCGCCGCAGCTCACATGTCGCGGTGATGCCGGTGTCCGCCGAACAGCCGCGCGCCAAGTATCACGCCGATTCCCAGCGCCATCCCGAGCGCGCGCATGGGGTTGGCATGGACGAACGATTCGGTCCGCTCCAGGCTGGTTTCCCACTCGCTCCTGACGCGTCCTTTCACGCGCCGCGCCACATCGGCCGATTTCGCCGCGATCTCCGTCGCCGCGCTGCCCGACCTGGCGGCAAGTTCGACGAACTCCGACTTGGCCTGCTCGAGGTTATCGCCGGACAAGGTCGGCAGGCGATCAATCAGCCGGTCGAGCTCGCGCGCCAGGTCCTGCGATGCCGACGATCGTGCCGACGTATCCCTCCACGGCGCGCCGCTGCGCGCTTCCGAACCCGATACCGAAGACATGCGCGTCTCCTGCTGGCGCAGGCCCGATGTGCTGGTGGGCGTGCTTGTCGTTTCCGTCTGTTCCATGGTGCGCCTCCGCATTGAAGTATCCGTGGCGCACCGGGCCAAGCCGGCGCGCCACGGGAGGGCGGTGCACCTTTCGTGCCGGGCGGTGGCGGTTGGCGCGATCGCCTCTGTGCCATGCCGGACGCGGCGCCGGCGCAGCACATCGACAGCGCGCCCGCATGCCGCATTACAAATTCAGGCAGATTTGCGCGCCGAGATTGCGCGGCGGACCCGCCAGCGCAGCACGCGTCGGCGCACGGGATCGCCGGGGCGCACAAAACCGCGCCGCGCGGCTTGGCATGGCCGTTGCATCGTCAAGGGTGTCGTACTCTGCAAGCAGGAGGGCAACATGGCACATCAAATCCCACGGCCTGAGGAAGGGCCGAACGTACCTGAGGTGCCGCCGGCCGATCCTTCGCGCAAGAGCGAAGAGCAGCTTCCACCCCGGCACGACGATGACCTCAGCAAGCCGCCGCGCCAGCCGGGACAGGAAGACCTGCGCCGGCGCTCGACCTGGTCGATGCAGCAATGGCAATAGCTTCCCCGCAATAACGTCTATGCTGGACCGGTGTGCGACACGCCCCATCGCGGGAGCGTGGAGCGCGCCATCCGGCGCGCATGTCGCCACACACGTACCTGAGGAGGCATATCGATGCGTGTCATGGTGATCGTCAAGGCAACCAGCGACTCAGAAGCCGGCAAGATGCCCGGCACTGAACTGCTGGCAGCGATGGGCAACTTCAACGAAGAACTGGTCAAGGCCGGCATCATGCTGGCGGGCGAGGGCCTGCAGCCCAGCTCGAAGGGCAAGCGCGTGCGCTTTTCGGGCAGCCAGCGCACGGTGTCCGATGGGCCCTTTGCGAACCCGGAAGAACTCGTTGCCGGCTTCTGGCTGTGGCAGGTCAAGTCGATGGATGAGGCGGTGGAATGGGTCAAGCGCTGTCCCAATCCCATGGAAGGCGAATCCGACATCGAGATCCGGCCATTGTTCGAGCTCGAGGACTTTGGCGACGAGTTGACGCCGGAACTCCGGGAACAGGAGGAACGGCTGCGCGAGCAGGCCGCGCGCACGGCCAGGTCACAGCAAGGCTAAGTCGGCGTAACGCAGCGAGAGACGGCGGTTCACACGCGAGTGTGAACCGCCGTTTGCGCTGAATGAAGCGGGGGCGAGCACGGCGTGCAGCTATCGCATTGGAACGATTCGCGCCGCGCGGGAACGAAACAGGACAGGCGTGTGAAGCGGCCATCGCCGCATGACGAAAGCCGCGCCCGGCACGCGATCTTCCAGGAGGACTGACATGAACACCACGGCAAAGCTGGTTCCGTCGACCGAACTGGCGCGGCAGAATCCCGTCCACTTTCCCAATGAAAGCAAGGCGTACCGCGACGCGCGCAACGCCTTGCTGGCCGAGGAAATCGAATTGCGGCGGCACATCGAACGCGTGGCCGCACAGCGCCGCGCGCTGCCGCCCGGCGGCGAAGTGACGAAGCGCTATACGTTCCAGGGCGAGCACGGGCCGGTAACGCTCGAAGACCTGTTCGCCGGCAAGGACACGCTGGTGGTCTACAGCTACATGTTCGGGCCGCAGCGGGAGCGGCCTTGTCCGATGTGCACGTCCATCATGGCCGGCTGGGACCACAAGGTTGCGGATATCGAGCAGCGCACGGCACTGGCGATGGTGGCGCGCTCGCCGATCGATCGCCTGGTCGCGGCCAAGCGGGCGCGGGGGTGGACGCAGTTGAAGGTGTATGCGGATGTGGATGGCGAATTCACGCGCGATTACGTCAGTGCGGAGGATGCGGATGAGCCGGGCTATACGGTCTTTACGCGGCGCGATGGCAAGGTCAGGCATTTCTGGAGTAGCGAGATGTATGCGTTGCCGTGCGATCCGGGACAGGATCCGCGCGGCGCGCCGGATCTGGATGCGTTGTGGACGTTGCTGGATACGACGCCGGAGGGGAGGGGGGATTGGTATCCGGAACTGGAGTATGGGAAGTAGTTGGTTTGGGCACGTTGGTTGGGCGATCATGCTTGACTGACGAGGCCGGCGTTGTGTTGTTGCTGTTGGTGACATGCTGTCGGCCTTTGAACCGCGTGGTTCCGCCCTGCTGGGCGGGTCACTTTTTGGCCGAGCCCCAAAAAGTAACCAAAAAACGCGTCGCCTGAGCGGCTGGCTAAGGCGGCGTTGGTGGTTCGAACGGTGGTGACTTGCGGTGAGGCGGTTGGTAGTTCCACCCTGCTGACGCTACCTGGAGGTGCCTGGCGTTCGAGGTCGGATGGACGAACCCGACTTTAGGTCGGTGGCCGCCTACTAACGGCGTTATTGGTGGGACGCCTTCGGCGGGCCTGTCAGCGTTTTTGTGTTCAGGGCAGTTAAAGGCTCACCGTCGACGTAACCGGTGAGCCAGCATTATCTCAGTGATGCGGGTGGGTAAAGCGTTCCTCATAGAGAATCGCGAACTGGTTCATGGCAGCTTTCCAGTCATGCGTTGAGCTGCCCCACTTGCCGGTGATGTTGCGCAGGGCCAGCCATAGCAGCTTCGTTGCCGCCTCGTCACTGGGGAAGTGCCCCCGCGTCTTGATGATCTTACGTAGTTGCGCGTTGATGCTCTCGATCGCGTTCGTCGTGTAGATGATCTTGCGGATCGCCGGCGGAAACGTAAAGAACGGGATCACTTGATCCCAGGCGCGACGCCAGGACGCGGCGATCGGGGGGTACTTCTTAGCCCATTCGCTCTGCTCGAATGCCGCCAGTTCGGCCAGCGCCGCCTCAACAGTGGGCGCGGTGTACACGGGCTTAAGCGCCGCAGCCACGGCCCGGCGCTCTTTCCAACCGGCGTAGCTCAAGCTGTTTCGGATCAGATGCACGATGCAGGTCTGTAGCGTCGTGGCCGGGAACACCGCATTCAGGGCCTGTTCCATGCCCTTGAGCCCGTCGGTCACTGCAATCAGGATGTCCTGCGTGCCACGGGTCTTCAGGTCGTTGAACACCTTCATCCAGAACTTGGCGCCTTCGGTGCTCTCGATCCACAGGCCAAGGATGTCGCGCGTGCCGTCGGGCAGCACGCCCAAGGCCAGATAGACGGCCTTGTTGCGTACCACGCCGTCCTCGCGCATCTTGACCCGCAGCGCGTCGAAGAACACCACCGGGTACATCGCCTCCAGCGGGCGGGCTTGCCAGGTGGTGACTTCGTCCATGACCGCATCGGTGACCGAACTGATGAATTCTGGCGACACCTCGGTGCCGTACTGCTCGCCCAGAGAAGCCTGGATCTCGCGCACGGTCATGCCGCGGGCGTACATGGCCACGATCTTGTCGTCGAACCCGGTGAAGCGCCGCTCGTGCTGGGGAATCAGGATCGGATCGAAGCTGCCGTCGCGGTCGCGCGGTATGTCCACTCGCAGCGGCCCGTCCTCGGTCAAAACCGTCTTAGCGCTCTTGCCATTGCGTTGATTGGCTGTGCCAGCTGGGCGCTCAGCGCCAGCCGGGTAACCCAGATGCTGGCCGAGCTCGGCGCCCAACGCCCGCTCGATCAGGGCCTTCTTGAATGCCATTGAGGCGTCCTGCACGGCCTCGACAGTCATCGGACCCTTTACGAAATGGGCGCTCAGATCCTCGGGAATGGTCGGCAGCGCACGATCGGCGGCCTGGCTCGTCTTGTTTCTACGTGGCATGACATGCTCCTTGGCGACATGTTATGCCCTAAACACAAAATTTCTGACAGGCCCCCTTCGGCTGCGCTGCGCGCGCTCCCTATCTCAGGTCTGCTGCTCGGGCACGGAGTGCGTCGCTGCGCTCGCACGCGTTTTCGTGGGCGAGCCCAAAGGCCGATACCCCATCAACGCCTTTGCCTGAGCTACGCGAAAACGCCCAAACACCGTCAGCGCATATTGAGCCTGCGCAGCAGCCGCAGGCGTCCCCGCGATATCGCCAGCAGCAGGCTGCCTACACCCTGTTGGGATCGTTCAAAAGTGGGTGATCGCAGGCACCGCCCCTGACTCACATAGCGTTAGCAGGCTCGAACGGGCACCCACGCCAAACGGAAATCACCACCGCCCGACCCACCAACACCGCGGAATTGATTGCCAGCCGCACAGGCGACGCGTTTCTTGCCTACTTCTTGGCGCTCGGCCAAGAAGTAGGTCGCCGGCTACGCCGGCGAAACAGCCACGCCCGCCAAGCACGACACCCAACCGCACGTGCCAACGGCCTCAAGCGCGATCCGCCATCTACTCAGCCAGCGGCCCTTCTGCCATCAACGCATCCAGCTTGGCCTTCACCAGCTCCAGCAGACAAAGGGCGCTAAAGCAGGCGTCCGACCGCACACTCTGCTGCTCCAGCAATACCAGCACGCCCTCTATCCCGGCGCGCACTTCATTCAGACACACATTGGCTTCGATCGCATCGATCGTCATGATTGACTCCTAGATCAAGGAAGAACCCGGCCAGCCTTGCGGCTGCCTCGCGTGGCCCGCCATGGAAGTAAGCCTGTCCATGCGAGCACAGGCGTTGCCGTGTGAAAGCACAACGCCTGTCCTTGATCTACTCCGCGGGTTTCCACGCCCGGTCACCGGCAACCCGATGACGTACCCAGTATTCCCTTCCGAAGTCAGGCAGGCGATAAGACTTGTCGCATTCCGAACAGGCGGGCGAAGCTTGTCGCAAACGCTGGTGCGTAGGAAATCGCTAACCCCTGAAATGCAATGACACAGCGATCCGACCTGCTTGCAACTCCCAACGCCATCGCCGCGTCACAGTTCCGGCTGCGCCGCCAGCCACGCCGCCTCCGCGTCGCTGAACAGCTCCGAGCGCGTCAGGAAGCGTCTGCCCGTGCGCCCCTCCAGCGAGAACATCCCGCCCGCGCCCGGCACCACGTCGATCACCAGACGGGTGTGGCGCCAGTACTCGAACTGCGCGCGCGTCATGTAGAACGCGGCGCCGCCGATCCGGCCCAGGCAGACATCGCCCGGGCCCACCAGCAACTCGCCGGCGGGGTAGCACATCGGCGCGCTGCCGTCACAGCAGCCGCCGGACTGGTGGAACATCAGCGGGCCGTGCTGCGCGGCGAGCTCGGCGATCAGCGCGAGCGCGGCCGGCGTTGCCACCACGCGCTCGACCGGCAGCGCGGCCGGCGCGGTGCCCGGGTCCGCCATGGTCAGAAGAACCCGAGTGCGTTGGGGCTGTAGCTGACCAGCAGGTTCTTGGTCTGCTGGTAGTGGTCGAGCATCATGCGATGGTTCTCGCGGCCGATGCCGGACTGCTTGTAGCCGCCGAACGCGGCATGGGCCGGGTAGGCGTGGTAGCAGTTGGTCCACACACGCCCGGCCTGGATGCCGCGGCCCATGCGGAACGCACGCGCGCCGTCGCGCGTCCAGACACCGGCACCGAGGCCGTAGAGCGTGTCGTTGGCGATGGCGAGCGCTTCTTCCTCGTCCTTGAAGGTGGTGACCGAGACCACCGGCCCGAAGATTTCTTCCTGGAAGATGCGCATCTTGTTGTGACCGGCGAACACGGTCGGCTTGACGTAGTAGCCGCCAGCCAGGTCGCCGTCGAACACGTTGCGCTCGCCGCCGGCAAGGCACTGCGCGCCTTCCTTGCGGCCCAGGTCGATATACGACAGGATCTTTTCCAGCTGCTCGGCCGACGCCTGCGCGCCGATCATGGTGCCGGTGTCGAGCGGATGGCCCTGGCGGATCGCAGCGACGCGCTTGAGCGCGCGCTCCATGAAATGGTCGTAGATCGATTCCTGGATCAGCGCGCGCGACGGGCAGGTGCACACCTCGCCCTGGTTCAGCGCGAACATGGCAAAGCCTTCCAGTGCCTTGTCGAAGTAGGCGTCGTCGGCGGCGAGCACGTCTTCGAAGAAGATGTTGGGCGACTTGCCGCCCAGCTCCAGCGTGACCGGGATCAGGTTCTGCGAGGCGTACTGCATGATCAGCCGGCCGGTGGTGGTCTCGCCGGTGAACGCCACCTTGCTGATGCGCGGGCTCGATGCCAGCGGCTTGCCGGCTTCCAGGCCGAAGCCATTGATCACGTTGACCACGCCCGGCGGCAGCAGGTCGCCGATCACCTCCATCAGCACCAGGATCGATGCGGGCGTCTGCTCGGCGGGCTTCAGCACCACGCAGTTGCCGGCGGCCAGCGCCGGGGCCAGCTTCCAGGTGGCCATCAGCAGCGGGAAGTTCCACGGGATGATCTGGCCGACCACGCCCAGCGGCTCATGGAAATGGTAGGCGATGGTGTCGCCGTCGATCTCGGAAATGCCGCCTTCCTGCGCGCGGATGCAGCCCGCGAAGTAGCGGAAGTGGTCGACCGCTAGCGGCAGGTCGGCGGCGGTGGTCTCGCGCACCGGCTTGCCGTTGTCGATGCTTTCGGCCACCGCCAGCAGCTTCAGGTTGGCTTCGATGCGATCGGCGATGCGGTTCAGGATATTGGCGCGCTCGGTGGTGGAGGTGCGTGCCCACGCGGCCTTGGCGGCGTGCGCGGCATCCAGCGCGGCGTCGACGTCCTGCTGGTTCGAACGCGGCACGCGCGTGAACGGCTTGCCGGTGATCGGCGTGATGGACTCGAAGTACTCGCCGCCGGCGGGCGGCACCCACTGGCCGCCGATGTAGTTGTCGTACTGCTGCTTGTAGGGGTTGCTGACGCCCAGCTGGGCGATTTCCGCCATGTTCATGTCTCGCTCCGTTCGAGTGATCTGTGTGGTGCCGTCACGGCGTGGGCCGTGCGCACGGGAGCAGATCGCAAGAGGTGTGCCGGGGCGGGAGAGGGCGGAAATGCGGGGGGAAATCGAAGATCCGGCTGCGGAATCGGGCCAGGTGTGCCAGCGCGTGACAGCGGGTGTTCAGGATTGGAACACTCGGCGGATTCGGTGGTTATGCAACAGCGTTAGCGCTTGCTGATATCCCACGCAATCGCTCCCCTCTCCCGCGCGCGGGAGAGGGGTGGGGGAGAGGGCCGGAGCCTCCACGGAGCAAAGCGCGTCGGTATGCCAGCGCCTGCCCTCACCCCCGGCCCCTCTCCCGCAGGCGGGAGAGGGGAGCAAACCGGGGGGACGATTAGCGCCGCCGGCAGTCGTCAATGCCCCGGCCCGGCCGCGCGCAGCGCCTTCACATCACCCGGCTTCACATCGGCCGCCTGCCCGCCCCACGTCGCGCGCAGGTAGTTTGCCAGCTGCGCCAGTTCCTCGTCGCTCATGCGTTCGGCAAAGCCCGGCATCTCCTGCATCGCCTCCACGCCCGGAAAGCGCTGCGCCGCGATGCCGTCCAGCATCGACACGATCAGGTTGCGCGCGTCGGCGTTGCGCACCGTCGAGTTGCCGGCCATCGACACCGCCACGTGCGGCTTGCCTTCGCCCTCGCGGCCATGGCAGGCAGCGCAGACGGCGACGTAGTGGCGGCGGCCCGGTGCCAGTTGCGCGGCGTCGGCGCTCACGGCCTTGACCGGCTGCGGCGCCGGCGGCTGGTCGCCAAGCAGGTAGGTGGTCATCGCGGCCAGGTCGACCTGGTTCAGGTACTGGCTACTCAGATGCACCACCGGGTACATCTCGCCGAAGGCCGAGCCTTGCGGCGCGATGCCGGTGGCGAAGAACTGCTGCAGGTCGGCGGCGGTCCAGCCGCGCGCGGCCAGGCCGGCGGGCGTGATGTCCGGCGCGCCGACGCGCGCCAGCGCGGAACCGGCCAGCGGCTTCGACAAGTCCAGCCGGCCGAACGCGGCGCGCGGCGTGTGGCACTCGGCGCAGTGGCCCAGCGCGTTGGACAGGTAGCGGCCGCGCTGCCACGATTCCGAGTTGCCCTTGGACGCATCCGGCAGCTTGTCCTCGAGGAACAGCAGGTTCCAGCCCGCCAGCGCGAAGCGCAGGTTGTACGGGAACTGCAGGTCGTGCGGACGGTTGGCCACGGCGGCCGGCTTCACCTGCATCAGGTAGGCGTACATGGCATCCGAATCCGCGCGCGACAGGCCGCGGTACGACGTGTACGGCATCGCCGGGTAGAGCTGCTTGCCCGGGGCCTTGCCGTCATGCAGCGCCTGATAGAAATCGTCCGCGCTCCAGTTGCCGATGCCGTGGGTCTTGTCCGGCGTGATGTTGGTGCCGTAGAAGGTGCCGAACGGCGAGGCCAGCTCGACGCCGCCGGCGAACGGCGCGCCCTGCGGCGCGGTATGGCAGGCGGCGCAGTCGGCGGCGCGCACCAGGTAGCGGCCGCGCGCGATCTGCTCGGCGGGCGACAGCTGCGCCTTGGGGGCCTGGTCGGCGGCGGGGGCAATGGCTTCGGTGCGGCCGCCGCAGCCGGCCATGACCGCGGCCGCGGCAAGGGCTGCCAGCGCGGCGCGCGTGGCCATCATCAGGGGCGTGCGCTGCATCACTTGTCGCTCCCGCTGTCCAGCACCAGGCCCGGCGTGCTGGTGATCACGTCCTTCACCGCCTCGTAGTAGCGCACGTAGCCGGTGCAGCGGCAGATATGGCCGTCCAGCGCCCGGGTGATGGTAGCCTCGACCTGGTCCTTCGGCACCGGCTTGCGCTTGAGCTGTTCCACCAGGATGGTGGCGCCGTTGACGAAACCCGGCGTGCAGTAGCCGCACTGGAAGCTGAAATGCTCCAGGAACTTCTGCTGCACCGGCGTCAGCTCGACCACCTCGCCTTGCTCGTTGCGCTTGCCGTGGCCTTCCACGGTGCGCACCTTGCGGCCATGGAACCAGTGCGCGCCGGTGATGCAGCTGCGCACTTCCTCGCTGGTGCCGTCGGGCTTGTCGTGGATTACCACGCAGGCGCGGCAGATGCCCTGGCCGCAGCCCAGGCGCGAGCCGGTCAGGTCCAGGTATTCATGCAGGAAATCGATCATCATCAGGCCCTCGGGCACGTCGACGGGGCCGACGTCCTTGCCGTTGATGTTGAGCGTGATGGGCTGGGTGGCGATGCTCATGCCAGTACCTCCTGGATCTTGGCTGCCGTCACCGGCAGGTCGGTGAAGCGGTGGCCGATGGCATGCGCGATGCCGTTGACGATGGCGCCCACCACCGGAATCATCACCACCTCGGCGATGCCCTTGGGCGGGTCGGTTTCGGTGACCGGCGGCAGCACCGTGCCGGTCTGGCTCCACACCGCGACGTCGCTGGCGCGCGGCAGGTGGTAGCGGTTGAAGTTCCAGGTGCCGTTGCCGGGGCCGTCCTCGTACAGCGGCAGGTATTCATGCAGCGCGTGGCCGATGCCCATGGCGATGCCGCCCTGCAGCTGGCCGGACACCAGCTGCGGCGACAGCTGCGTGCCGCATTCCATGATCGAGTGGTGCGACAGGATTTCGACCTTGCCGCTGGCCTCGTGCACCGACAGCTCGACGAAGGTGCCGACCGCGCTGTAGTAGGTCACCGCGGCGTTGTTGCGCTGCGTCGGCGCGATATGGACCTTGCTGCGATCGAGCACATGCCATCCGCCCGGGCTGCGCATGCGCGCCTTGCGTGCTGCATCGGCGCCGTCGCCGTAGCGCACCGACAGGCCATCGACCGGCAGCCGCGCAGCCTGTCCGTTGATGTCGAAATCGGCCTCGCTCCATTGCCAGCGGTTGAAGGCGTGCACGGTGGCGCCGGTCACCAGCCCCAGCTCGTGCGCCTTGGCCGCGAGCTGTTCCAGCGGCAGCGCCTGCAGGCCGCCGGCGCTGAGCTTGCCGTCGACCCAGCGCGCATCTTCCACGCGCACCACCAGCGAAGCCGCCTGGCCGCCGCCGATGCCCTGGCTCCAGATCGCCATCGCCGCCGGCCACAGGCCGTGCAGGAACACCACGCGCGCGGCCTCGCGCGTGCTGTGCGTGAAGTAGTAGGCCGAGTTGGTGGCGCTGGCGGGCGACGCATAGGCCGGCGACCAGCGCGGATTGGCCGACAGCCGGTCCTGCTCGGCCTGGCTCATCAGGTACGGGTCGCCGGAGGTGGTCACCGGCAGGTCGCTCCAGTCGGTGACGGAGGTGCGTACCTCGCCCGCGGGCTTGCCCAGCCAGCGCGCCACCGCGGCGGCCTGCGAGGTCGACATGCCGGTGCCGATCTCGGCGCCGGAGTGATGCAGCACGATGCTGCCGTCGGCCTTCAGCTCGACCTTAGCGAACGACGCTTCCGCGCCGGTGCCGAAGTCCTTCTGCACGCAGGCAAAGCCCACGCCATAGCGGCGGCCGGGGTGGGCGGCTTCATACTCCGCCTTCTTGCTGGCGCGATCGGTCCACAGCGGATAGGCCTTGGCCGCCTCCAGCACCTCGTCGACGCGGATCGCGCCGGCGGGGATCGCGCCCTGCGTGTTCTTCATGCCAGAGCGCAGCGCGTTCTTCAGCCGGAACTCGATCGGGTCGAGCTTGAGCTGCTCGGCGAACTCGTCGACCATCATCTCGGTCGCGGCCATGCTCTGCAGCGTGCCGTAGCCGCGCGCCGAGCCCGCGTCGATGGCGCGCGAGGCGATCGCGACCGCGGTCAGGTCGTTGTTGGGGAAGTAATAGATCGATTGCGCCGCGGTGGCGCCGACCATCGCCACCGACGGCGAGAAGTTGGAGCGCCCGCCACCGTTGGCCTCCAGGTCGCCCTGGAACGCCTGGAACAGGCCGGTGTTGCGGTCCACGGCGATGCGGTAGCGCATCCTGAAGGCATGCCGCTTGATCGAGGTCTGGAACTGCTCGTAGCGGTCGTTGGCCAGCCGCACCGGCTTGCCGTCGGCGTACAGCGCCGTGACCAGGCCATAGAACGGGAAGTTGTAGTGGTCCTTGGAGCCGTAGCCGACCGTGTAGCACGGGTGCAGAAACACCTGCTTGACCGGAAACGCGCCCCTGGCCTTCGCCAGCATCTCGGCCACGCTTTCGGCGACCTCGTTCGGCCCTTGCGTCGGCACCACCATGTGCAGCGCCTGCGCGGCGGCGTCGTACCAGCAGTTGGCGTTGTCGGGCTCGAGCGCGGCGGTATCGACCGACTGCGAGTTGTACTCGCGCTCGAGCACCAGCCAGTCGTCGGACGGCTTTGCCAGTTGCGCGCGGATCTGCGCGGCGTGGTGCATGCCCTGTTCGCCGAGCTTACCGTGGTCCTTGCCGTCCGGCCAGACCGGCTGGTGCTTGCGCATCATGCTGGGAAACACCGGCGCGTGCTTCAGGCTCGAGAACACGTCGTCGTCATAGGGCGTGGCGCCGCCCACGCGCACGAAGCGGAAGGTGCCCCACGGGTCGCGCTCCAGCGGGCCGGTCCTGGCGCCATAACGGATCACGTCGTCGCGGAACTTGAGCTTGTCCTTGGCAAAGCGGAAGCGCGCAAAGTCGTGGTAGATCAGGATCGCCACCGCGTGGCCCAGGTAGGCCGGGGTCTTGCCGGCGGGCAGCAGCATGTCGTCGCCGTAGAAGGCGGGGAAGGCGACGCCGTCGCGGGCCAGGTCGTCGGCGGTGACGACGCGGTCAGGCCTGAGCTCGTCGCCCAGCACGCCGAGGTCGAAGCCCTCGTAAACGCGGTCGGCCAGGGTTGTGCGCAGGATGAAGGCATGCGACTGCTGCCGCGGCCAGTGTGGCATGTCGCGCGAGCGGATATCGCGCGCAAACACCTTGGCGCCGGTGACCTTGGCGATGCCGTCGATGCGGAACCGCGGGGCGCCGGCCTTGGCGTCCCACTGCACCGGGGTCAGGATCTTGTCTTCGAACAAGGCCGCGAAAGCCTTGCCGCCGATGGGTGCGATATAGACCGACACCCCGGCCACGACGCTGGCTTTGAGGAAGGTGCGTCGTGAAGGGTTGAAGCTGGGCATGGATTTCCTTGGGGATTGCGCAAGATTGCGCGGCAAGGGCAGCCATCCGCGGGCCAGCCCTGGGGCTGGCGCGGATACGGTTCAGGTGTTCAGGGGACGCGGCCGCGCTGGTGCGGCCGCTGCAGGGCATGGCGTGCCGCCAGTCACTACGGCTGCGGCGCGGGTGAATCGGTGCGGGGCATGGTTGTCATGGTCCTGGCGCTGAACGGCTGCGCTGACCCCGCGATTGTCGCCGTGGCCTAGGGTTTACCTCAAGGCGGGGCGTTGAATAGTGGTTATCAGCCGGCGCGAATATTCCCCCGCCGGCTGTCCGTTCAGGTCCTTGTTCAGGCCTTCGGCCGCGCCGACGCCGGATCGTAGGGCGCGCGCAGGTGCACGCGCGCGGGCAGCAGCGCGCCGGCGAGGTCGACGTGGTAGCTGCCGGCTTCCAGCCACGCTACATCGGCCGGCCCGTCCTCGCGTGCCAGCAGCGCCATGCCGACCGGGCAGCCCAGCGTATGGCCGAAGGCGGCGGAACTGAGCGATCCCACCGCGCGCACGCTGCCGTCGGGGCCGGTGCGCAGCACGGCCTCGCCGCCCCACAGCATGGCATCGCTGGCGCCGTCGACCGTCACCACCACCATGCGCCGCTTGGGCGCGCCCGCCTGGCGCAGCCGCAGTAGCGCTTCGCGCCCGCGGAAATCGATGCCGCTGGCCAGCTTGCAGGCGAACGCCAGTCCCGCCTCGAACGGGTTGACCGATGGCGACAGCTCGCGGCCCCAGGCGCGATAGCCCTTTTCCAGGCGCAGCGACTCGATCGCGTAGTAGCCGGCATTGACCAGCCCGAGCGTGCGGCCAGCCTCGTGCAGGGTCTCGTACACGCCCACCGCGAATTCCACCGGCACGTACAGTTCCCAGCCCAGCTCGCCGACGTAGGTCAGGCGCGTCGCGCGCACGGTGGCGTAGCCGAGGTCGATCTCGCGCGAACTGCCGAACGGGAAGCCTTCGTTGGAGAAATCCGCGCGCGACACCTTCTGCAGCAGTTCGCGCGAGCGCGGTCCCATCAGCGCCAGCACCGCGTACTGGCCGGTGACATCGACGATCACGCAGCGCTTGTCCGCGGGGATCAGCCGCTCGATATAGCTGAAGTCGCGCGTGGTCTGCGCCGAGCCGGTCACCACCAGGTACTGGTCATGCGCCAGCCGCGTCACGGTCAGGTCGGATTCATAGGTGCCGCGTTCGTTGAGCATCGCGGTATAGACGGTCTGGCCCGGCGGCACCGCCACGTCGTTGCTCATCACGTATTGCAGCACCGCCTCGGCGTCGGCGCCCTTGACCAGGTACTTGGAGAACGAGCTCATGTCGAACAGCGCCACGCCTTCGCGGCAGGCGCGGTGCTCGGCGCCGCTCCACGGCAGCCAGTTCTGCTGGCCGAAGGCGTATTCGACCTGTGGCGATGCGCCCGCCGGCGCGAAGAAGTTGGGCCGCTCCCAGCCCATCTTGCTGCCGAAGCCGGCGCCGGCATCGCGCAGCTGCGCATACAGCGGCGAGCGGCGGAACGGGCGCGCGGTCTCGAGTTCGCGGTTCGGCCACGGCATCGCGTAATGCAGCCCGAGCGTTTCCTTGACGCGGTCGTGCAGCCAGCTCTGGTTGCCGTTGAAGCCGGCGAAGCGGCGGATATCGACCGGCCACAGGTCCATGGTGGGCTCGCCCGCGACGATCCATTCGGCCAGCGCCATGCCGGCGCCGCCGGCCGAGGCGATGCCCATCGAGTTGAAGCCCGCGCCGACGTAGAAATTGCGCAGCTCAGGCGCCTCGCCCAGGATGAAGTTGTTGTCTGGCGTGAAGGATTCCGGCCCGTTGTAGAACTGCTTCACCTGCGCCGTTTCCAGCGCCGGCACGCGCACCAGCGCGTTTTCCATCAGGATCTGGAACTGGTCCCAGTCATCCGGCAGCAGCTGGAACTCGAACGGCTCCGGAATGCCCTGCATGCCCCACGGCTTGGCGTCGGGCTCGAAGCCGCCCATCACCAGCCCGCCGACTTCCTCCTTGAAGTAGATGAAGCCATCCGGGTCGCGCATCACCGGCAGGTCGGGGTGCACGCCGGCAATGCGCTCGGTGACGATGTAGTAGTGCTCGGCCGAATGCAGCGGCACGGTCACGCCGCACATCTGCCCCACCTGCCGTGCCCATTGCCCCGCGCAATTGACGACGATCCCGGCCTCGATGCGGCCTTCGTCGCCGGCCTTGTTGCGCCAACTGACGCCGGTGGCGCGGCCGTCGCGGGTATGTATCGCGGTGATCTTCGTGTCCTGCGCAATGCGGGCGCCGCGGCTGCGGGCTCCGCGCGCCAGCGCCTGGGTCAGGTCGGTCGGGTTGGCCTTGCCGTCGCCGGGCAGCCAGACCGCGCCGAGCAGGTCGTCGGTGCGCATTACCGGCCACAGCTCGCCGGCCTGGGCGGGCGAGATCACCTCGCATTCCACCCCATAGGCGCGCGCCACCGCCGCCGTGCGGCGCAGCTGCGTCATGCGCTCGGCGGTGCGCGCCACCGACAGCGAGCCGCATTGCTTCCAGCCGGTGCCGAGGCCGGTTTCCGCTTCCAGCTCGCTGTACAGCTGCGTCGAATAGCGGATCAGCCTGGTCATGCTTTCCTGCGAACGCAGCTGGCCGACCAGCCCGGCGGCGTGCCAGGTGGTGCCGCACGACAGCTGTCCTTGCTCGAGCAGCACCACGTCGGTCCAGCCGAGCTTGGTCAGGTGGTAGGCAACGCTGCAGCCGATGATGCCGCCGCCGATGATGACGACGCGGGTTTGCGAGGGAATGGACATGGTGTTCAACGCGCGGGGCGAAGGCGGTGGAGGATGATTGCCATGGTATGCAACAAAATGCCACTAAACAACGCAAAATGCAACAAAACCGGACCGGGCTTCAGCGCGCCAGTTGCAATGTGACGATGCCCAGCAGCACCAGCGCGGTAGCCACCACGCGGCGCCGGTCGAAGGATTCGCGCAGCAGGAAGTGCCCCAGCAGCGCGGCAAAGATCACGCTCGACTCGCGCAGCGCCGCCAGCTTGGCCACCGGCGCCATGGTCATGGCCCACAGCATCAGCGCATACGAGCCCACGCGGTTGATGCCGCCGATGCCGGCGCGCTTCCATTCCGTACGCAGCAGCGCCAGCAGCGATGTGCCGCGGCGGGCAAAGGCATAGCCGGGCATGAACACATGCGACATTGCCTGCAGCCAGACGATGTAGGTCAGCACCTCGCCATGGCGCTTGACCGCGGTGCCGTCGATCACGGTGCCGCCCGCCAGGCACGCCCCGGCCAGCAGCGCGAAGCCGAGCAGGTCAGGCGCCTGCCGGCGCCAGTGCACCAGGCTGACCAGCCCGCAGCAGATCAGCGCGATGCCGGCATAGCCGCCCGGGCCCAGCCGTTCGCTGCCGCTCAGCAACAGCAGCATCGCCACCATCATCGGCGCCGAGCCGCGCATCAGCGGATACGCCTGGCTGAAGTCGCCGCGGTTGTAGGCGGCCACCAGCGACAGCTTGTAGACCACCTCCAGCGCCACCGTGGCCAGCAGGAACGGCCATACCTGCAGTGCCGGCATGGGCACCAGGAACAGGAACGGCAGCGCCACCAGCAGGCAGAAGGTGTCGATCAGCGCCATCGACGACAACCGGTCGCCGCCGATCTTGACGATGGCGTTCCACGACGCATGCATCAGCGCCGACAGCATCACGGCGGCAAAGGCAAGGCCGTGGAAATCGGGGGGGAGGGACATGAAGGGGTGGTTGGTTCTTGTGGTCTGCTGCATCCGGGTGTTTCGCGAACCCGCTTGTCTGCTCCCCTCTCCCGCGCGCGGGAGAGGGGTTGGGGGAGAGGGCCGGCGGTGGCAATAGCGCAGGCATGCATCGCGCGACGAGGCTAGCTTGTGGACGTAATTCGATCACCTGCAGTACTGCGAGCTCCTGCCCTCTCCCCCACCCCTCTCCCGCAGGCGGGAGAGGGGAGCTTGCTGCTGGCGTCGGAGATAAAAAACGACTTACGCCGCCTCCGCCAGCCGCCCCTGCATCCCGATCCCCATCTCCCTCAGCACCTCGCCGATCGCTGTCACCACGTTGCGCATTTCGTTGTCGTCGATCGCGCCGATGCAGCCGACGCGGAAGGTTTCCACCTGGGTCAGCTTGCCCGGGTAGAGAATGTAGCCGCGCTCGCGCACCTTGGCGTAGAAGGTCTTGAAGTCGTAGCGCGCATCCGCCGGCGCGTGAAAGGTGACGATGATCGGCGCCTGCACCGCCGCCGGCAGGAAGGTGCGGAAGCCCAGCGCCGCCATGCCCTTGACCAGCGTGTCGCAGTTGCGGCGATAGCGCGCGCCGCGCACCGGCTGGCCGCCTTCTTCCAGGAACTGGTCCAGCGCCGCGCGGAATGCGGCCACCACGTGCGTGGGCGGGGTGAAGCGCCACTGCGTGGTCTTCTGCATGTAGACGTACTGGTCGTAGAGGTCCAGCGCCAGCGAGTGGCTGTTGCCCTGGCTCGCTTCCAGCACGTCTTTCCTCACCAGCACGAAACCCATGCCGGGCACGCCCTCGATGCACTTGCCGGTCGCGGCCACCAGCGCGTCGAACGGCATGGTGCGGGCATCGATCTCGATCGCGCCGAACGAGCTCATGGCATCGACGATCAGGCCCTTGCCCAGCCGCTGGCACAGCAGCGCGATGTCCTGCAGCGGGTTGAGCACGCCGGCGCCGGTCTCGCAGTGGACCTGCGCCACATGCGTGATCGACGGGTCGCGCCGCAGCGCTTCCTCGATCAGCGCGGCGCTGGCGGGCTGGTCTTCCGGGATCGGCAGTTCCACGCTGGCGCGCCCGAGCACCTTGCAGATCTTCAGGATGCGCTGGCAGTAGGCGCCGTTCTGCGGCACCAGCACCTTGCCGTCGCGCGGCACCACGTTGGCGATCGCCGCTTCCACCGAGAAGGTGCCGCTGCCCTGCATCGGCACGCAGACATGGGTGCCTTCGCCGTGGACGATGCGCACCAGGTCGTCGCACAGGCTGCGCGTGATGGTGTTGAAGCTGGCATCCCACGAGCCCCAGTCGCGCAGCATGGCCTGCTTGGTAGCGAGCGAGGTGGTCAGTGGGCCGGGGGTCAGAAGGATCGGGTCATTGCCGCGAATCATGTTGAGCTCCTGATTGGGAAGGAGTGAAAAAGGGAAGTCAGTCGTTGCCCTGGCGCCAGGCCTGGGTCTTGCAATCGAGCACGCGTTGCAGCAGGTAATAGAGCAGGCAGGCGCCGGCCGAGGTCAGCACCACCAGCGTGGCCATGGCCGCGGCCGGGCCGATGTCGCCGGACTCGTCCAGGTTGACGATCTCGACCGAGGCCAGCTTGGTGTCGGCGCCGTACAGGAACACCACCGCCGAGACCGTGGTCATGGCATTGATGAACAGGTAGCGCGAGATCTCCAGGATGGCGGGCAGGCAGGCCGGCACCGTGACCTTGAAGAAGGTCTTGTAGAACGGCACCTTGAGCGATGCCGACACGGCCTCGAACTCGCTGTCGAGCTGCTTGAGGGCGGTCACCGCGGTCAGGTGGCACGACGCGTAATAGTGGACGATGGTCACCAGCACCAGGATGCCCAGGGTCTGGTACAGCCCGTGCAGCGGGTTGGCCTGCGGCACGAAGAAGAAGATGTAGCCCAGCCCCAGCACCAGCCCCGGCACGCCCATCGGCAGCACCGCCATCAGCCGCACGAAGCCGCGCAGCCAGTCCAGGCCGCGGGTCTTCTCCAGCAGGTAGGCGGTGGCGAAGATGAACACCGGCCCGATCACCGCGGCCAGGCCCGCCATGCGCAGGCTGTTCAGGTAGGAATCGACCACGCCGCCCTCGACCAGCCCGACCCGGTAGTGGTTCAGCGACAGCGAGAAGTTGTACGGCCACAGCTTGACGAAGGACGCGTAGATGGCCATGCCCATCACCGCCACCATCAGCGCCGCCATCAGCCAGCAGAACACCGCCATGGCCAGGTCGAAGCGCGGACTGCGGCGCGGCACGTAGGGCACCGAGCGCGCCGACATCAGCGCCATCTGGCGGCGCTGCACGCGCGCGTCGACGCAGTACGTCACCGCCACCGGCACCAGCAGCATCAGCGACACCACCGCGCCCTGCGAGAAGTCCTGCATGCCGATCACCAGCTTGTAGATGTCGGTCGCCAGCATATGGAAGTTGCCGCCGATCACCTTGGGAATGCCGAAGTCCGAGATCGCATAGGTGAACACCACCATGGCGGCGCTGACCAGACCGTAGCGCGCGCCCGGCACGGTGATGGTGAAGAACTTGCGCACGGTCGAGGTGCCCAGCGCATCGGCGGCCTCATACAGCCGCGCGTCGGTCAGCGACAGCGCCGTGATCAGGATCATCAGCGCATGCGGAAAGGTGGCGAACACCAGCGACGCGACGATGCCCAGCGGCCCGTAGATCTGCGTGCTGCCCATCCACGGCTTGAACAGCCCCTGGTTGCCGAACCAGAAGATGAACGAGATCGCCGCCAGCAACGAGGGCGCCAGCAGCGGGACCAGCGCCAGGTTGCGCAGCAGCCCCTTGCAGGCGATGCGGCTGCGCGTGAGCGCATAGGCAAAGCCGAACGCCAGCGGCACCGTGATGCAGGTGGCCAGCGCCGAGACCCACAGGCTGTTCCATACCGAGCGCAGCAGCGCGGGGGACTCGAAGTAGGCGCGGAAGTGCGCAATCCCGGCCAGCGTGCCGTCGCGGTTCTGCACGCTCTTGGCCAGGATCATCACGATCGGCGCGAGCATGAAGCAGGCCAGCGCCAGCGCCGCCAGCGCCAGCAGCGCGTAGGCCAGGCGGTCGGTCCAGTGCGCGCGCACCGCGGTGGCGACCAGCGCTGGGGGCGTGGGCTGCGCGCCCGGGTTGGCGGGCCCCGACGGCGCGCTGGCGACGGTCTGGGGAAGGGTATCGGTAGCCGGCAGGGTGGCGGACGTGGCGGCCGGCGCCGCAGTGAGGCTCATGCGCATGCGTGGCGGAAGATGCGGATACGGTCAGCGGGAATGGCCAGGCGCAGCCGGTCGCCGGTGTGCGGGCGCAGCTCGTGCAGGTCATTGAGCGAGAGGTCGGCATAGAGCGCGCTACCGCTTGCGCCAGCGGCACCGGCTGCCGGGGGCGCGACGTCGGGCAGCCGTAGCGTCAGCCGCGAGAACGCGCCGAGGAACTCGATCTTGTCGACGGTGGCCTCCAGCACATTGGGGCCGTGCTGTTCGATGCCGCGCACGCAGACGTCTTCGGGGCGGAAGAACACCTGCACGTCCTCGTCCGGGCAGCAGCCGGCCGGCGCGGCGCAGCGCATGCGCACGCCGCCCAGGTGCAGCTCGCCGTGGCCGCAGACGCGCGCGCCCAGCATATTGGTCTTGCCGACGAAGTCCGCCGCAAACGGCGTGGCCGGGCGCTGGTAGACCTGCGCCGGGGTGCCGACCTGCTCGATCGCGCCCTGGTTCATCACCACGATGCGGTCGGCCATCGACAGCGCCTCTTCCTGGTCGTGCGTGACCAGGATGGTGGTGATGTTCAGGCGCTGCTGCAGCGCGCGGATCTCGCTGCGCAGCCGCACCCGCACGCGCGCGTCGAGCGCCGACAGCGGTTCGTCGAGCAACAGCAGGCCGGGCGAAGTGGCGAGCGCGCGCGCGATCGCCACGCGCTGCTGCTGGCCGCCCGACAGCTGCGCCGGGTACTGGTTGCCGCGATCGGGCAGGCCCACCAGCGTCAGCAGTTCGGCCACGCGCGCGCGGCGCTGGTCGCGCGGCATGCGCCGGTTGACCAGGCCGTAGGCGACGTTGTCGGCCACGGTCAGGTTGGGGAACAGCGCATAGGACTGGAACACGATGCCGTAGTCGCGCTCCATCGGCGGCAGCGTGGAGATATCGCGCCCGCCCTGGTGGATGGTGCCGGCGTTCTGCGATTCCAGCCCCGCGATGATGCGCAGCAGCGTGGTCTTGCCGCAGCCCGACGGGCCCAGGAAGCAAAGCAGCTCGCCTTGGCGCACGTCGAGATCGATGTTGTGCAGGGCGACGAAGGCGCCGCTGCTACTGCCGAAGCGCTTGTGGATGCCTTTCAGGCTGAGATAGGTCTCGGCCGTGGATGTGGGGGCTTGCATGGCGTGGGAGTCCTCGCGCGATGGGGTATCGATCGTTGCCGCCGGTCCCGCTTTCGCGGGACGACGGGTGGTTACTGCTTGGCCTCCGACTTGCTGGCGTAGCGCTTCTGCCATTCGGTCAGCACGCGCTCGCGGTTTTTGGCGATATAGCTGAAATCGTTCTTGACCAGCATCTGCTCGTAGTTGGCCGGGATGGTCTCGACCTTACGCGCCACGCCGGGGTAGGCGACGATGGCCCAGTCCTTGGCGAACAGCTGGTTGGCTTCCTTGCTGGCCAGCCAGTCCAGGTAGCGCTGCGCGGCCTCCATCTTCTTCGTGCCCTTGACGATGCCGGCGGCCTCGATGTCGTAGCCCAGGCCCTCCTTGGGGAAGATCATCTCGATCGGCGCGCCCGCGGCCAGGGTCTTGTGCGCGCGCAGCTCGAACGAGATGCCGATCGGGAATTCGCCCGAGCCGGCCTGCTTGCACGGCTTGGAACCCGAATGCGTGTATTGCGCGATGTTCTCGTGCAGCGCGTCCATGTACTTCCAGCCTTCCTGCTCGCCGTAGAGCTGCAGCCACGCGGTCACGTCGAGGAAGCCGGTGCCCGAAGAGGCCGGGTTGGGCATCACGATGGTGCCCTTGTAGACCGGCTTGGCCAGGTCTTTCCAGGTCTCGGGGCGGGGCAGGTTGCGCTTCTTGGCCTCGACGGTGTTGAAGCAGATGGTTGCGCCCCACACGTCCAGGCCCACCCACGACGGCGGCGTGGCCTTGTCGCTGTAGTCGCGCGTCAGCTTCTCGAAGCCCTTGGGGGTGTAGGGCACCAGCATCCCTTCCTGCTTGAGCAGCTCCAGGCTCGACGCCGCCAGCCCGGCGATCACGTCGGCCTGCGGGTTGGCCTTCTCGGCCAGCGCCTTGGCGGTGATCACGCCGGTGGAATCGCGCACGTATTTCAGCTCGATATCGGGCGCCACCTTGGCAAAGCCCTCGGCGTAGGGCTTGAGGGTCTCGATCTCCCACGCCGTATAGACGGTGAGCGTGGTCTTCTGGGCCAGCGCGGTGCCGGAGGCGGCTAGCGCAAGCAGGGCGGCGGCGGTGCGCAGGGTGGTGGTGAAGGACGGTTGCATGGGGACTCCTTCCGGCATTGTAGGTGGAGAAATGTGTCAATGTGGTGAATCTGTTGCAATGCCACGGGGCGCGTTGCACAACATTGAATCACCGTGAAACCCTTGTGCTACAACACTTGCAAGACATATGCCCGGTTCTTTGGCGCTTGCTTCGTCACCCATCTGACTGCGCCGATGTCTTGTTTGTTGACAATATACAAACCGCTTGCTTTAATCGCAATAAGGATTTTCGATACTGCTGAATCCGTCACAAACGGGAGTGTTCATGTCACGCCAAGCCCCGCTGGCGAGCGAAATCACCATCCTGCAGAGCCAGTCGCTGACCACCCTGGTGCAGCGCGAGCTGGAGCTGCGGATCATGTCCGGCGAACTCGCGCCCGGCGCCAAGCTCAACGAGATCGAAGTCGCCGGGCAGCTCAATGTGTCGCGCGGTCCGGTGCGCGAGGCGTTCCGTGCGCTGGAGCAGGCCGGCCTGCTGCGCACCGAGAAGAACCGCGGTGTGTACGTGCGCGCCATCTCGGTGGAGGAAGCCGATGAGATCTATGAACTGCGCGCCGTGCTGGACGAATTCATCGGCCGGCAGCTGGCCGCGCGCATCACGCCCGAGAGCCTGCGCGAGCTGCGCGCCCTGGTGGAGGCGCTCGACGCGGCCAGCCAGGCGCGCGATGTCGATGAATACACGCGGCTGAACCTGTCGTTCCACGACCGCATGGTCGAGCTGGCCGGCAACCGCAAGCTGCTGGAGACCTACCGGCGCCTGGTCAAGGAACTGACGCTGTTCCGGCGCGAGGCGCTGTCGCGCAGCCACGCCGCCATGCCCGATTCCACCCGCGAGCACCGCGCCATCGTCTCGGCGATTGCCGCGCGCGACGGCGAACTGGCCGCGCGCCTGATGCGCGAGCACGTCGAGCGCGGCCGCGCACGCATGCATGCCGCGGTGGCCCCAGCGGCTACTGGCGACGGCGCCGATGCCGCCGCCTGAACCCAACCCAATCCACCCAGCTACCGCCTAAGCGCCCGCGATCCCGCACAGGAACCGACCATGCCCGATACCAACGTCAGCAACGCCAGCAACGCCAGCAACGCCCGCACCATTACCGTCAACCAGCGCAGCTACCGCTGGATGCAGCAGCCCGTCGTGGTGGTCTGCGTCGACGGCTGCGAGTTCGATTACCTGGAAGCCGCAGCCGCCAGCGGCCGCGCGCCTTACCTGAAGCGGCTGCTGGAAGCCGGCTCCGCCTTCCGCGGCGCCTGCGTGGTGCCGACCTTCACCAACCCCAACAACCTGTCCATCGTCTGCGGCGCGCCGCCCGCGGTGCACGGCATCTGCGGCAACTACTTCTTCGATCGCAGCGCCAACGGCGGACGCGGCGAGGAAGTGATGATGAACGACCCCAAGTACCTGCGCGCCGGCACCATCCTGGCCGCCTTTGCCGAGGCTGGTGCCAGCGTTGCGGTGGTCACCGCCAAGGACAAGCTGCGCCGGCTGCTGGGCCACGGCATGCAGGGCATCTGCTTTTCGTCGGAGAAGGCCGACCAGGCCACGGTGGCCGAGAACGGCATCGACGGCGTGCTCGAGCTGGTGGGCATGCCGGTGCCGGACGTCTACAGCGCGGAGCTGTCCGAGTTCGTCTTCGCCGCCGGCGTGCGCCTGATGGAAACGCGCCGCCCGGACCTGATGTACCTGTCCACCACCGACTATATCCAGCACAAGTTCGCGCCCGGTTCGGACGGCGCCAATGCCTTCTACGCGATGATGGACAAGTACCTGGCGCGGCTGGACGAACTCGGCTGCGTGGTGGCGCTGACCGCCGACCACGGCATGAACGCCAAGCATGACGAGGCCACCAAGGCGCCCAACGTGATCTACCTGCAGGACCAGCTGGATGCCTGGCTGGGCCGCGGCGTGGCAGACGGCGGCGCGCGCGTGATCCTGCCGATCACCGATCCGTACGTGGTCCACCACGGCGCGCTGGGCTCGTACGCCACCATCTACCTGCCCGACGATGCCGACGCCGCCGCGATCCAGGCGCGCCTGTCGGACCTGCAGGGCGTGGAAAGCGTGCTGACCAACGCCGAGGCCTGCGCGCGCTTCGAGCTGCCGCCGGACCGCGTCGGCGACCTTGTCGTCACCAGCGACAAGCACGTGGTGCTGGGCACCAGCCGCAGCCGCCATGACCTGTCCGGCCTCGACGCGCCGCTGCGCTCGCACGGCGGCGTGTCGGAGCAGACCGTGCCGCTGGTGTTCAACCGCGCCACCGCCGGCATTCCCGGCAAGGCCGTGCTGCGCAATTTCGACATCTTCGATGTCGCGCTGAACCATCTGCACTGAACGCCTGCATCGCATCTACCGGAGGAGACCCATGAACGCCCCCCAATTTCCCGCTGGCGCCGTCAGCCCGCATTTCCGCGCCGAGGCGCTGCGCATCGACGGCCAGAAGATCGTGCGCGAGCGCGTCATCGAAGTGCGCAATCCGTTCGACGGCTCGCAGGTGGGTACCGTGCCCAAGGCCACGCTCGAAGACGTGCGCCGCGCCTTCGAAGTGGGCCAGGCCTACCGTGCCACGCTGACGCGCTACGAGCGCGCCGCCATCCTGAACCGCGCCGCGGCGCTGCTGCGCGAACGCACCGAGGAGGCGTCGGACCTGATCACGCTGGAATCGGGACTGTCCAAGAAGGATTCGCTGTACGAGATCGGCCGCGTTGCCGACGTGCTGGGCTTTGCCGCCACCGAGGCGCTGCGCGACGACGGCCAGCTGTTCTCGTGCGACCTGACGCCGCACGGCAAGAAGCGCCGCGTGATGACCCAGCGCGAGCCGCTGATGGGGGTGATCAGCGCGATCACGCCGTTCAACCACCCGATGAACCAGGTCGCGCACAAGGTGGCGCCATCGATCGCCACCAATAACCGCATGGTGCTCAAGCCGTCGGAAAAGGTGCCGCTGTCGGCGTTCTACCTGGCCGACCTGCTGTATGAAGCCGGCCTGCCGCCGCAGATGTTCCAGGTGGTCACCGGCGACCCGCGCGAGATCGCCGACGAGCTGATCACGCACCCGGCGGTGGACCTGGTCACCTTTACCGGCGGCGTGGCGATCGGCAAGTACATCGCCAGCAAGGCGGGGTACAAGCGCGTGGTGCTGGAGCTGGGCGGCAACGACCCGCTGATCGTGCTGGACGACGCCGACCTCGACCGCGCCTCCGACCTGGCGGTGCAGGGCTCGTACAAGAACTCCGGCCAGCGCTGCACCGCGGTCAAGCGCATGCTGGTGCACCAGGCCGTGGCGGCGCGCTTTACCGAACTGGTGGTCGAGAAGACCCGTGCGTGGAAGTACGGCGACCCGATGGACCGCGGCGTCGACATGGGCACCGTCATCGACGAGCAGGCCGCGCAGCTGTTCGAGGCCCGCGTCAACGAGGCGGTGGCGCAGGGCGCGCGGCTGCTGGTCGGCAACCAGCGCAACGGAGCCAGCTATTCGCCCACCGTGATCGATCGCGTCGACCCGTCGATGACGGTGGTGCGGGAGGAAACCTTCGGCCCGGTCTCGCCCATCATCACCTTCCGCGATGTCGACGATGCCATCCGGATTTCCAATGGCACCGCGTTTGGGCTGTCGTCGGGGGTCTGCACCAACAATATCGAGGCCTTCACCAGGATCGCCAATTCGCTGCACGTGGGCACCGTAAACCTGTGGGAAGTGCCTGGCTACCGCATCGAGCTGACGCCGTTCGGCGGCATCAAGGATTCGGGGCTGGGGTACAAGGAGGGGGTGCAGGAGGCGGCGAAGAGTTTTACGAACTTGAAGACGATTACGTTGCCGTGGGGGTGAATCGAGGCTGAAACCTGCTGCGGGTTTGCTCCCCTCTCCCGCGCGCTGTATAGACCGGGGACATAGGTAACAGGTGTGCCAGGACATGGGTAACACTTTTCCCGCTTAGTCAGCGGGAGGATAACGTTGCCCTGGAGCCAAACCACCGTGAAGCAGCAAAGAGAAGAGTTCGTCCGCCTGGCACGCCAGGCGGACGCCAACATTGCGGAGCTTTGCCGCCGCTTCTGCATCAGTCGCAAGACCGGTTACAAGTGGTTGAATCGAGAGGATCTGGACGACCGAACTCGGCGTCCACATTGCTCTCCCGGTCGAACTCCAGCTGCCGTCGAAGAGCGCGTGCTAGCGATTCGAGCCGAACATTCGGCCTGGGGCGCCCGCAAGATCGCACACGTGCTGGAGCGCGACCACCGCCTCCAGATCGCCCCGAGTACAGTCAATTGGGTGCTGCGCCGCCATGGCTTGATCGATCCGGCCGCCAGCGCGGCCGCGACAGCATGGCAGCGCTTCGAGCACGACCGGCCCAATGCACTATGGCAAATTGACTTCAAAGGTCACTTCGCGACCGACACGCAGAGGTGCCACCCGCTCACGGTCTTGGACGATCACTCCCGGTTCAATGTGCTGCTCAGGGCCTTGGGCAACGAACAGTTTGAATCCGTACAAGAAGCGTTAGCGAAGGCTTTTGCGCGCTATGGGCTGCCCGAGCGGATCAATGCAGACAACGGCCCGCCCTGGGGTTCTCCAGTGCCTCGTGCGTTAACCACGCTGGGCGCCTGGCTGATTCGCCTGGGCGTGCGGCTCAGTCATAGCCGACCTGGCCATCCTCAGACCAACGGCAAGGACGAGCGCTTCCATCGAACCATGCAGGCAGAGCTGCTGGCCAACCAGCGCTTCCGGGATCTGGATGATGCGCAGCATCACTTCAGCCATTGGCGCCACGTGTACAACTTCAAGCGCCCACACCACGCGCTGGATATGGAGACACCCGCAAGCCGCTATGCGCCTAGTCCACGGGCGATGCCGCGCGAACTCCCGCCTATCGAGTACGACAGCGATGACATCGTGCGAAAGGTAGGCGACGGTGGGCGCATCTGCTTCCGGGGAAAGACGTTCCGGGTCGGACGAGCCTTGATCGGAACGCCCGTAGCATTGCGCCCTCGCGTGGACCTGGACGGCACCTTTGACGTCTACTTCTGCCATCAAAAGGTGGCCACAATAGACCTACAGCAGGTCTATTAAACTGGAGACTGGACTGTTACCCATGTCCCGGCACATGTGTTACCCATGTCCCCGGTCCATACAGCGCGCGGGAGAGGGGCCGGGGGTGAGGGCGGGCGGTGGCAATAGCGACAGCCCTCACTTCGTGGAGGCTTCGGCCCTCTCCCCAACCCTCTCCCGCAAGCGGGAGAGGGAGCCTGCCAGCGATCGTTTGCAGGGCAGGGTGCCTTCGCACGCCAAGGATAGGCTGCGCTAAAATCAGCCCCCAAGTCCCCGACCCACCCGGAGTCCCCGTGCTCGCCGAACAACGGCAGAAATACATCCTCGACCAGCTGTCCGCGACCGGCGCGCTGGCCATCAGCGAGCTGGTGAGCGAGCTCGACGTGTCGCGCGAGACCATCCGGCGCGACCTCAACGCGCTGGCCACGCGCGGGCTGCTGGTGCTGACCCACGGCGGCGCGCTGGCGCCGGACCGGACCGAGCCCGATACCCAGACCCGCGCGCAGGTCAATGCCGAGGGCAAGCGCGCCATCGGCGTGCGCGCGGCCGAGCTGGTGCGCGACGGCGCCTCGCTGATCCTGGACTACGGCACCACCACGCATGCGGTGGCGCAGGCGCTGCACGGGCACCACAACCTGCTGGTCTACACCAACGACCTCTCCATCGCCCAACTGCTGGGCCGGCGCAACGGCAACCGCGTGATCGTGCTGGGCGGCGAGCTGCAGGACAACGAAGACGCCACCCACGGCTGGGACACCATCGAGCAGCTGTCGCGCTACCACACCGACTTCGCATTTATCGGCATCGGCGGCATCACCCCGCGCGGCGAGATCTGCGACTTCTCGCGCGCCGCGGCCGAGCTGCGCAGCCGCATGCTGCTGGCGGCCGACGTGGCCTGCGTGGTGGCCGACCACACCAAGTTCGGCCGCAACACCGGCGTCACCATCAAGCATGCCGAGCTGGCGGCCTGGGTGATTACCGACATGGCGCCGGAGCCGGAGCTGGGCGCGGCGCTGAAGGAACGCGGCAACAAGCTGCTGATTGCCTGACGGACTCGCCTGGCCAGGGCAGGGCCTGTCCGCTGATCGCACGCAAATCCGTCCGCCCTCGCACCAAAATGCGGCTTTGACGCCGCTGTCACAGGTGTTTTGACTGTCGTGTGCCCCATGGCGGTGCTAAAGTGCTGGGTTGTCGGATCGGCACGGTCAGCCGTGCCCGTCCGATAAACCGGAGGCGACCCACCTTCCATCGGCGCAACGCCAGACGGCACCGCAGACCGGCATCCAGCCGGCAAGGCTGCCGGATCCTGCCACTCCAGCACAGCAAGAGACATCCGTGAATTCTCCTTCCCTTGACGCATTTCTGGCGGGGGTTGCCCGCCGCGACCCCAATCAACCCGAATTCCTCCAGGCCGTGAAGGAAGTCATGATGACGCTGTGGCCGTTCGTCGAGCGCAACCCGCGCTATGCCGACCAGGCCCTGCTCGAGCGGCTGGTGGAGCCCGAGCGCGTGATCCAGTTCCGCGTGGCATGGACCGACGACCAGAACCGCGTGCAGGTCAACCGCGCCTTCCGCGTGCAGCACAGCTCGGCCATCGGCCCGTTCAAGGGCGGCATGCGCTTCCACCCGACCGTGAACCTGTCGGTGCTGAAGTTCCTGGGCTTCGAGCAGACCTTCAAGAACGCGCTGACCACGCTGCCCATGGGCGGCGGCAAGGGCGGCTCTGACTTCGATCCCAAGGGCAAGTCCGACGCCGAGGTGATGCGCTTCTGCCAGGCACTGGTGACCGAGCTGTACCGCCACCTGGGCCCGAATACCGACATCCCGGCCGGCGACATCGGCGTGGGCGCGCGCGAGGTCGGCTTCATGGCCGGCATGATGAAGAAGCTGTCGAACCAGTCGGCCTGCGTGTTTACCGGCAAGGGCCTGGCCTACGGCGGCAGCCTGATGCGCCCGGAAGCGACCGGCTACGGCACCGTCTACTTTGCCCAGGAAATGCTGCACCGTCGCGGGCGCGGCTTCGACGGCCTGCGCGTGCTGATCTCCGGCTCGGGCAACGTGGCGCAGTACGCGGCCGAGAAGGCGATCGAGCTGGGCGCCAGGGTGCTGACGCTGTCCGACTCCGGCGGCGTGCTGCACTACCCGCAGGGCATGACCACCGAGCAGCTGGCCGAGGTGATGGCCTTCAAGAATGAAGAGCGCGGCCGCCTGTCGGACTTTGCCGCCCGCCACGGCATGACCTTCGAAGCCGGCCGCACCCCGTGGCACGTGCCCGCCGACGTGGCGCTGCCGTGCGCCACGCAGAACGAACTCGACGGCAACGACGCCGAGACCCTGCTGGGCAACGGCGTGATCTGCGTCGCCGAAGGCGCCAACATGCCGTCGACGCTGGAGGCGGTGGACCGCTTTGTCGACGCGAAGATCCTGTACGCGCCGGGCAAGGCCAGCAACGCCGGCGGCGTGGCCACCTCCGGCCTGGAGATGTCGCAGAACGCGATGCGCCTGTCCTGGCACCATGCCGAGGTCGACGAGAAGCTGCACGCGATCATGAAGGACATCCACCAGAACTGCATCCACCATGGCCAGAAGTCGGATGGCTACATCAACTATGTCGAAGGCGCGAACATCGCCGGCTTCGTCAAGGTGGCCGACGCCATGCTGGCGCAAGGCGTGATCTGACGTGGAAGCAGCGGCCGGCGCCATGCCGGCCGCAAGCGAACGGCGCGGCGCGCCATCCATCCGTGGTCGACAATCAGCGGTCAATTTGCCGGCGGCTTGGTCCCGTCTAAAGCAGAGGGAGTTCGCGTTTTGGCTCGGTGGCACATCAGCAGCGACAGCCACGCGCTGAGGCAGACCCCCGCAAAGGCTTCATGGAGCGGTAAGCGCGGCATCGCCGGCATCAATGCGGAAAAGACGCAAAGGTTGACCCCCAGCAAGCCGGCGAGGGCTCCGGCCGCCCAGCCATAAAGGCGCCGGCGGATCGTGGGGATCAACAAATGCCTCGGTGCCAGCACCATGAGCACGATGACGATATAACCGAACAGTGCGATGCCAGGTACGGTGACGTGGATGCCTGTGATGGCGGCTTGTGTCATTTTCGATGCCTTGCAGGTCTGTAGTAGCCCGGGTTGTCTTTCTCGATCTTGCAGTTGAGCAGAGCCATCCAGACGCTCATGGCGGGGCCGAAGCATGCGAGGTACAGCGTTGGGACTGCATTGCCGCCGTAGTACTCGTGGTACTGCCAGAGCGCCAGATAGTTGGCTGCCAGCACCGCGCTCAACAGTATCGCGGTGCGTAGATAGCGCTCGCCATACAGGGATGGAAACAGCAGATACCTGGGAACGAGATAGAAAAAGACCAGGCCGTTGTAGAGCGCCAGGAGCCTTTCGTGGTCAGCCATGCCGAAGTCCATGGACGGGCTCATGCGGCCGGCGAAGAAGCTGCCGGCCGCGCGTTGACATGATGTTCATCAGCAAGCCAGGCCTGCGGCGCCGCATTTCTGCAGGGGCGGCTGGGGAATCGTCGAAATGAATGGCGCGGCGCCAATTGCCAGCACAGCGCCGATCTTCGGCAACGTCGTCGCGATGCCGCCAACGACTCCGGACGTAAAGCCCGTTCCCGCGCTCCACGCCAGTCCTGCGGCAGTCGGGTTGGGCGTATTCACCCAATAGTGCCCGCCATTGGCGACCGCGCCGGCGGCCGCGGCAACCCCGGCAATGACGACCGGTGCCACCGACCCTTCCACCGATTCCATTTCCGTCGCCGACAGATGGCTGATGTACCGGCCTGACACAGTGTCCGCGCGCTCGATCTCTTCGAATGTCACTGCCCCGGCGCAAGCCGTGCCGCCGAGGCTGGCCAGCGCAACCGCGGCCAGGGTCTTCTGAACCAGATCCATGGATTTCTCCTTAGCTCAAAGCGAGTTATTGCAAACGTTCCCTTGCGGGCATGGCGCCCAGCTTTACTACCGTGCCGAGCGTGATCTGCGCACCCCCGCGGCCGCTGACATTGGCGTTGCCGCTTAGGGAAATGGTGGTCCGGTCGCTGGCGCGATAGCCCAGGCCAAAGACCAGTGCGGTTTGCGTGCTGCGTTGCGCGGGCAGTCCTTGAGGGTTGCTGTCTGCCTGCTGCAACTGCCAGTTGATGCCGCCGTAGAGCGTGACGGTCTCGTTGGCGGCAAATCCCACCTGCGGCGTCAGCATCAACACGTTGCCTGGCCTGGTGGTGCCGTCATGCCGCGGCAGGTTCAGCCGATAGGAGGCATTCAGGCTGAGCACCACCGGATCGATCGAGCGATAGAGCGTGCCGCCGGCGGTGAAGCTGCTGAAGTACGAGACGGCATTGCCGCTGTATTCCACCGCGCCGGTCTCGACGAAGGCGACCAGGCCGGGGCTGCCTTGCTCCTTGAGCAAGCGGTGGCTGATGGCCAGGGACAGGCTGGAAAAGCGGGTGCTATGGCTGGACTGCTGATCGATGCCCTCGAACAGCGTCCGCTCACTCGTATATGAGCCGGTGCCGGAAAACGACAGTTCGGTATTCGCTGAATAGCCGTAGCGCAAGCCGGCATACGCCACCAGCGAATCGACATTGCGCGTCTTGGGCACGACCCCGGTCGCCACGGGAATGATGTTGGGTCCCACCTGGATATAGATGGGGCCACGTGCCGCGGTGCCGCTGCCCTCCTGGTTGAAGTAGGACAAGCCGGCTTCGGCCCGCCACCGGTTCTGGGCCGTCAGCAAGTCTTCCAGCGTGGGTACGATTTGCGGCCACGCGTGGCATGGGGCGAACGCGGCCGCGGCGGTGGCTACACGTGTCAGGCGGCGGATCATGGCTGGAACGGTCTCAGCGTCAACCCGGCGAACCTGGCCGGAATCGGCCGCATGAAGGCCGGATTTGCGGCCCGTCTTGCGTCGCGCGGCATCACGATCAAGGCGCGGCCGGGATAGTCCCGGCTCAGGCGGGTGGTCCACAGTCTCAGGAAATCCGTGGTGCTGTAGATGCGATTGCCGAGCGACGGATCGGCCAGTTCCACCGAATACGCATCGATACTGCGCAGGACTGAAAAGTGATTGTCGTTACCGACGTGGAGAAACACGATCGCAGGCACGTTGGTCTGCCGCAGGGCCTCGAGCGACAGCGCATAGCCGCGCGCCTCGTAGCCAAAATGCGTTGCCGCTGCCGACAGGGTGCTGAGCGTGGCCGGCCCCCTGGCGGCGATCTGCTTCAGGACGTCGGTCTCGCTGACCGCTTCGCCGTAGTAGTGCCGCAGCAGCGTCGCCAGCGCCGCGGCGCCGCACGAATAGTCATACTGTTGCCGCACCACGCCTTCATCTCGCATCGCCTTCCACGAGCGCACCGGCGGCTCGGCCGCGGTGGCGTGGCCAAGCTGGCCAAGTGCCAGCACCAGCAAGGTGATGGCGTGGCGTCGCAGGGCGGACTGTCCGCGGCAAGACCTCCAGGGGTGAGCACATCGCATGGATGAAAATAATTCTCATTGCCGTCGATGAGCTTCAGGTTAGCGAACGCGTCCGGCGGGCGGCACCCGTCGATTCAGCAAAGCCGTGTGGTCATGGCCGCCTGGTGCGGCGAGATGTCTGCGGATTGAGAAGAATTTTCTGCGCTGTCATGCCTGGAATCGCAAGCGATCAGCAGCAACATGTCCGGGGCGGGACCAGGAGCGGGAAGGGAGCCGTGGGAGCGCAGATCGGCGCTCACGCGCGTTCGGAATGCGGCTACGATACCGGGATTCCCAAAGCGTTCACAAAATCAGGAAGCGAGCCCCATGCTGGAACTCAGACCAGGCTGCGAACACTGCAACAAGCCCCTGCCGCCGGATTCGACCGAAGCGCGCATCTGCTCGTTCGAATGCACCTTCTGCGCGGGCTGCGTCGAGCTGCTCGGCAATGTCTGCCCGAACTGCGGCGGCGGCTTCGCGCCGCGGCCGGTGCGGCCGGCGCGGGACTGGAAGAACGGCAACTACCTGGGCAACAACCCTGCCAGTACCACGGTCAAGCACCGGCCGGTGGACCTGGCCGCGCATGCCTGCCTGGTCGAGGCGGTGGGCCAGGTGCCGCCTGAGCGGCGCTAGCCGCGGGGTTTGGTTTTCGGCTGGAGCATTTCGCCAGCCTCCTGCACGTTCTGTTCGGCGCGCTTGCTGATCACGGCAAGCGCCTCGGCTTGCGCCTTCTGCGCGGTCTCGGCCAGCGCGCGCATGTTTTCCAGCGCCTGGTGCAGCTGCTGCTGCACGAACTCGCTGTGCCTGGCCATGGCCTCGGCCGGGTTGCCGGCCGTGCCGTACTGCTGCGCGGCCGCCTGCAGCTGTTGCATGGTCTGGGCGAAGATCTCCTGCTGTTTCCTCACGATGGCCTGCATGCCTTCATAGGCCAGCCGGTTGGCCTCGGTCAGGGCCTCGATGTCCTTGCGGCGCGCTTCGATCACCGCGCTCATGTCCACGCCGGGCAGGCGGAACTGTTCCATCATCCTGGTGAAATCGGCAAAGGGATTGGGAGGCGTGGCCATGCTGGGTCTCCTGGTGGAAGGACTGGCAGGTCGGCCGGCGGCGGGGACGGCGTGCCCTTTGGCCGGGATCCTGTCCACTATAGCCGGTATCCGCACACTTCTGGCCGTCAATCGAGGAAGACCCTAAAGTTACCGTCGCCGCTGCCGTTGGCATCCATAGCCCGCCTGTGCGTATGGCCCGACCCGGCCCGCCCGCGGACGATGAGAGCGAAGAGCGTTGCGCCTAGGCGTTTCAGGCGCGGCAGCACTTCGCCATGACCAATGCTAATCAGGTAGAAGAAATGAAGAATCTAGGTATCGGGGTCCGCCTCGGCATCGGTTTTGGGGTGGTATTGCTGCTTGCGGCGCTGATGACGGGCCTGGGCATGCTGCGGCTGCAGCAGGTGGCCGAGCGCACGCACGCGATGATGCAGCAGCCGCTCACCAAGGAGCGGCTGGTCAGCGACTGGTACCGCCTCATGCATACCAGCGTGCGCCGTACCACCGCGGTGGCGCGCAGCGCCGATCCGTCGCTGGGCCAGTTCTTTGCCGCCGAGACCAAGGCCTCGATCGAAGGCATTGCGCAGCTGCGCGACAAGCTGCAGCCGATGCTCAGCTCCGAGCAGGAAAAGGCCGCGTTCCAGAAGATCCTGAGCGTGCGCGACCCGTACAACAACGGCCGCGACAAGATCACGAAGCTGAAGCAGGAAGGCCTGACCGAGGAAGCCAACCAGGTGCTGGAGCAGGAGTTCGTGCCGGCCGGCGACGCCTACCTGGCCGAGATCCAGAAGCTGCTCGACATCCAGCGCGCCAGCATCGACGCCACCGCGCGCGAGATCAACGGAATCTACGTCAACGCACGCAACAGCCTGATCGGGCTGGGCGTGGTGGTGCTGGGCATCGGCATCGCGTTCGCATTCTGGCTCACCATCGGCATCACCCGTCCGCTGCATCGCGCCGTGGCGGTGGCACGCACGGTGGCGTCGGGCGACCTGACCAGCCGCATCGATGTCGACAGCCGCGACGAGACCGGCCAGCTGCTGCAGGCGCTGGCTGACATGAACGCCAACATCCTGCGCATCGTGCGCCAGGTGCGCGCCGGCACCGAGTCGATCGTGTCGGGCACCAGCCAGATCGCGGCCGGCAACACCGACCTGTCGCAGCGCACCGAGGAACAGGCCTCGTCGCTGCAGCAGACCGCCGCCAGCATGGAAGAGCTGACCAGCATCGTGCGCCAGAACGCCGACAACGCGCGCCAGGCCAGCACGCTCGCGGTCAACGCCTCGGATATCGCCGCCAAGGGCGGTGAAGTCGCGGGCAAGGTGGCCGAGACCATGGAGGAGATCAACGGCGCGTCGAAGAAGGTGGTCGACATCATCGCCGTGATCGAGGGCATTGCGTTCCAGACCAATATCCTGGCGCTGAACGCCGCGGTGGAAGCCGCGCGCGCCGGCGAGCAGGGCCGCGGCTTTGCCGTGGTGGCGGGCGAGGTGCGCACGCTGGCGCAGCGCAGCGCGACCGCGGCCAAGGAGATCAAGGCGCTGATCGGCGATTCGGTCGATCGCGTCGAGAAGGGCTCGATGCTGGTGACGCAGTCAGGCCAGACCATGGAAGAGATCGTCGCCGCGGTCAGGCGCGTGACCGACATCATGGGCGAGATCAGCGCCGCGTCGGCCGAGCAGAGCTCGGGCATCGAGCAGGTAAACCAGGCGGTGACGCAGATGGATACCGTGACGCAGCAGAACGCGGCACTGGTGGAAGAGGCCGCGGCGGCGGCGGGTTCGCTGGAGGAACAGGCGCAGCGGCTGAAGGAGGCGGTGGCGACGTTCAGGCTGGCGGCCTGACGAGCTGGCCGCCGGTTGTCCCTCTTCCATCAGGAAGAGGGCTGGCGCCTCCTCGGTATGGATGTGATCCCTCAGTGGCACTGGCCGGCCAGTCGGCGCGCGCTTGCCCTTTCTGTATAGCAGCGCCGCCGCCTGGACGGCACCGTTCAGGTGCAACGAACGCCATCCGGCGCCGCAAGCCGGGTGCCAGCCCAAATTTCTGCCCGATTGCCGCCCCGGATGCGGTGGTTTTCAGATTCCTGAAAGCAAACTGAGGCAAAATTCTACTTTTCGCCTAGTTTGTTGCCCTGACCGTGACCCGGCAGGCAGAAGTCCCACCCACCGATAGAGGATCTGAGAGAAGCAATGAGTACCCAGCAACCCACCATCATCTACACGCTGACCGACGAAGCCCCGCTGCTGGCGACCAGTGCGTTCCTCCCGATCATCCAGACCTTTACCAAGCCGGCCGGCATCAACGTGACCACCAGCGATATCTCGGTGGCGGGCCGTATCCTGGGCGAGTTCCCCGAATTCCTGACTGAAGAACAGCGCGTGCCGGACAACCTGGCCGAGCTGGGCAAGCTGACGCAGCTGCCGGACACCAACATCATCAAGCTGCCGAACATCTCGGCCTCGGTGCACCAGCTGGTCAGCGCCATCCGCGAGCTGCAGGGCAAGGGCTACAAGGTGCCCGACTATCCGGAAGACCCCAAGACCGACGAAGAAAAGGCGATCCAGAAGCGCTATTCCAAGTGCCTGGGCTCGGCCGTGAACCCGGTCCTGCGCGAAGGCAACTCCGACCGCCGCGCCCCTGCCGCGGTCAAGAACTACGCGCGCAAGCACCCGCACAGCATGGGCGAGTGGAGCATGGCCTCGCGCACCCACGTGGCCCACATGAAGCACGGCGACTTCTACCACGGCGAGAAGTCGATGACGCTGGACCGCGCCCGCGACGTCAAGATGGAGCTGATCACCAAGAGCGGCAACACCATCGTGCTCAAGCCCAAGGTGTCGCTGCAGGACGGCGAGATCATCGACAGCATGTTCATGAGCAAGAAGGCCCTGTGCGCCTTCTATGAAGAGCAGTTCGAAGACGCGCGCAAGACCGGCGTGATGCTGTCGCTGCACGTCAAGGCGACCATGATGAAGGTGTCGCATCCGATCGTGTTCGGCCACGCCGTCAAGATCTTCTACAAGGAAGCCTTCGCCAAGCACGGCGCGCTGTTCGACGAACTGGGCGTGAACGTCAACAACGGCCTGGTCAACCTGTACGAGAAGATCGAGTCGCTGCCGAGCTCCAAGCGCGAAGAGATCATCCGCGACCTGCACGCCTGCCACGAGCATCGCCCGGAACTGGCGATGGTGGACTCGGCCAAGGGCATCTCCAACCTGCACGCGCCGAACGACGTGATCGTCGATGCCTCGATGCCGGCCATGATCCGCATCGGCGGCAAGATGTGGGGCGCCGACGGCCGTCCCAAGGACACCAAGGCGGTGATCCCGGAAAGCACCTTCGCGCGGATCTACCAGGAGATCATCAACTTCTGCAAGACCAACGGCAACTTCGACCCGACCACCATGGGCACCGTGCCCAACGTCGGCCTGATGGCGCAGAAGGCCGAGGAATACGGCTCGCACGACAAGACCTTCGAGATCGCCGAAGACGGCGTCGCCAACATCGTCGACCTGGCCACCGGTGAAGTGCTGCTGACGCAGAACGTCGAGCAGGGCGACATCTGGCGCATGTGCCAGGTCAAGGACGCGCCGATCCGCGACTGGGTCAAGCTGGCCGTTACGCGCGCGCGCAACTCGGGCATGCCGGCGGTGTTCTGGCTGGACCCGTACCGTCCGCACGAGGCCGAGCTGATCAAGAAGGTCGAAACGTACCTGAAGGACCACGACACCACCGGCCTCGACATCCAGATCATGTCGCAGGTGCGCGCCATGCGCTACACGCTCGAGCGCGTGATCCGCGGCCTGGACACCATCTCGGTGACCGGCAACATCCTGCGCGACTACCTGACCGACCTGTTCCCGATCATGGAGCTGGGCACCAGCGCCAAGATGCTGTCGATCGTGCCGCTGATGGCCGGCGGCGGCATGTATGAAACCGGTGCAGGCGGTTCGGCGCCCAAGCACGTCAAGCAGCTGGTCGAAGAAAACCACCTGCGCTGGGATTCGCTGGGCGAGTTCCTGGCGCTGGCGGTGTCGCTGGAAGACGTCGGCATCAAGACCGGCAATGCCCGCGCCAAGATCCTGGCCAAGACGCTGGATGCCGCCACCGGCAAGCTGCTCGACAACAACAAGAGCCCGTCGCCCAAGACCGGCGAGCTGGACAACCGTGGCAGCCAGTTCTACCTGGCGATGTACTGGGCCCAGGAACTGGCCGCGCAGTCGGACGACGCCGAACTGGCCGCGAAGTTCGCGCCGCTGGCGAAGACGCTGACCGACAACGAGCAGAAGATCGTCGGCGAACTCGCCGCGGTGCAGGGCCAGCCGGTCGATATCGGCGGCTACTACCAGCCGGACGCCGCCAAGCTCAGCGCCGCGATGCGCCCGAGCCAGACGCTGAACGCCGCGCTGGCTGCGGTCACGGCCTGATGGAAGCCGGCCCGCATGACGGGCCGGAGCAGGGTCGAAACCCTGGGGACGAGGTCTCCGGGGTTTTTTCTTTTCGGGGCCGGACTAAGTGTCCGGTTGTACTTCCCAGCCTTGTTCGGTGCCTTTTTTCTGGTCCCGGTAAGTCCAGCGCGCGCCGCAGTCCTGGCACACGAAGGTGCTGATGGTCACCGCGGCCGACCCGGGCGGCTTGATGCGTTGGGTGTCGGTGATGCGCAGCGCGGCGTGCCCCGGGGCGCCGCGGCGGTGGCGTTCGATGGCCTGGCAGGCAGGGCAGAGTGTCATTCGTTCTTGTCCGTTCGATGCGGCACTTTAGCACGCACGGACAGCGCGGCCCGCAGCCAGCGCATGCGACGCTTATTGACGCAATTTCCTGCCGATCTGGCGAAGTGCATTGACCTGGCGCGGAGGCACCTGTATAAGGGTGAGTGCAGGTCTTTCAAGCAGCAATCTCGAAGTCCAGGTGCTTGCCCACACGGCGCCACTTATTCTCCAAGTTACTTCCTTGATCGTCATGCCTTGCCGGCGCTTTTGCCAGGCAAGAAATACTTTTTGAGGAATCCAACATGGAAACCGGTACCGTCAAGTGGTTCAACGATTCGAAGGGTTTTGGCTTCATTACGCCTGATGCAGGCGGCAACGACCTGTTCGCGCACTTCTCCGAAATCCAGGGCAGCGGCTTCAAGTCGCTGGCAGAAGGCCAGAAGGTGCGTTACGTCGCCGGCGTCGGCCAGAAGGGCCCGGCCGCGACCAAGATCGAGCCGATCTGAACGCGTCGAACCCGAATTGAACTGAGCGCCACGGCGCCAGTTTGACAAGAAGAGCTCCGCTGCGGCGGAGCTTTTTTATTTTGCCCGGCCCGATGCCGGCCGATGGCGAAATAAAGCCACTGCGCGGCCCTCAACAGGCGTAGAGTGGGGGCAACACCACCATTGCGCCGGAGGCTGCCATGGATATCTATCCAGCTGCGACTTACAAGGGGTACGACCTCTATCCCCTGGTGTACAAGCACACCATCACGCGCGTGTGGCCAGAGCCGCGGCCCGACCGCTCGTTCGATGCGGCGGTGGTGATCTGCCTGCAGGGCGAGTCGCCGGAAGGCGCGCAGGCGCGCACTTTCCGCCTGGATGCCACGCCGTGGGACAACGTCGGCGGCGCCCGCCGTGGTGCGCTGCGGTATGCCGAAGCCATCATCAACGGCGCGGTGCCCGGGGTGTCGGTGACCGCGTCCGGATCGCCGGCGTCCTGAGCGGACCCCTGCACCGTTGCTGCATTTCTCTTCCCATCAACGCGGCATCATGCCGCATGGAGCCGTCGTGAGCGACAGCAGTCCCAGCCGCAGTCCCGGCAACAATGTTCCCGGCACCACACCCTTTGCCAGCTACAAGGGTTTTGACCTGTACCCGCTGGTCTACCGCAACCGGCCCGCGCAGGCCTGGCCGCGTACCCGGCCCGACAACAGTTTCCAGGCTTCGATCGTGATCTGCCGCGAAGGCTATCGCCCGGGCGAGGACCATGCACGCGTGTTCCCGCTGGGCCAGTCGCGCTGGGAGAACATCGGCTCGGCGCGCCGCGGCGCGCTGCAGTTCGGCGAAGACATCATCAACGGGCTGGTTGCCGGCGAATCCGTGGCGTCGCTGTAGGTTCTCGCTGCAGGTTCTCGCTGCAGGTTCTCGCTATAGGGCGCGTGCCAGCCGATCCGGCCCGTTTGCGCAACCGGGGGCGCGCGGCGTCATCCGTCAGACTGCAAGGAGTCCGTTCATGGACATACGTTCGGGATCATCCGGTTTTCTGTGCACGTTGCCCGGCGAGGGCAAAGGCACCACCTATCACGTGGCGATCTGCTTTATCGATGCCGAGCGTCCCACCGGCGTGCTGTTCACCAGCTTCGTCGGCGTGGGGCGGCGTTCGTTCGGCGTGCTGACCGATCCGGCCGCATTGCGCGGCCAGCTTGCCACCAGTGGCGAGGCGCTGTGCCGCCTGGCCATCGGCCAGGTGGTGCGCGACCAGCTGCACGACAAGGCGCGCGAGGGCGACTATGTGCTGGACCTGGCCGCCGCCCCGTGGGACGGCGAGTTGCGCACGGTCGGCGCCGGGCTCAGGACGGCCCGGCCACATGTGCGCGTGCTTGGCTGATGTGTCAGTGCGCCAGCGGCAACGGCAGGCGGCGCGCAACGCCGCCTGGCGTCAGATCCGGAACACGGGGTCGCCGTGGCGCTCGAGCAGCGCTTCGATCAGCGCCATGTCCGTGATCTCCGGAGTACGGTCTTCCACCGCGCGCGACGGACCGCAATAGGTGGCCGTCACGTGGCGCCTGACGGTCAGCACGCCCGCCGCGGGCGGTGCGATTTCCACCGCTTGCCAGGGCGCGTGCCGGTAGCTGCCCGGCTGCCAGCCTTCCGGCGTCAGGTGCAGGGCTTCCCATTCTTCGATGACGGACATGATCGATTCTCCTTGATTGAGGGCTGGAGCATTGCGGGACGGCACGCGCCGGCGCGGCGCATGCCATGGCGGCTTGGTGCCGGCCAGGATTTTTGCCGGCCAGGACTTGTGCCGGCTACGACTTGTGCCGGTAGTTGATGCGGCCCTTGGTCAGGTCATAGGGCGACATCTCCAGCGTGACACGGTCGCCCGCCAGCACGCGGATGCGGTTCTTCTTCAGCCGCCCGGACGAATACGCCCAGACTTCGAAGCCGTTTTCCAGGATCACGCGAAAGCGGTTGTCGGGCAGCACTTCCGACACCTTGCCGCCAAATTCGACCAGTTCTTCTTTTGCCAAGGGAGCTCCTTGCTGTAGCCGCGCGGCTTGTGCGCGTGCCGTGGTGGCGGCCAGCCGGATAGCGGCGGGCCGATGGGATGGGACTGACGTGGCGGCTTGCGGCGCGGCTAATGCTGGCGCAGGCGCGCCGCGGCATGTTCGCCGGCGCGGCGCGCTGCCTGCCTGGCGCGCGCTTCGGAGCGGTGGGTGTCATGGCGCATGGCCACGTTGGCCACGATGCGTTCGGCGCCGTTGCGGTATTCCGCAATCATGTAGGTCGCGAACCAGAGGCCGGGTTCCTGCTCGATCGGATAGACGGAAACGGTATAAGGGCTGTGCTGGATAGGGTTGACTCGATTCAATGTGTTGCCTGTTCATGGGCGCGGCCGCCGGCGGCGCGGGGCATCGGCATGCCGATGTCGCGGGGCGCGGTGGCGGCCGTCAGCCGTTTGCGGTGCCAGGATCTGGCCCGCGCGATAACACGGGCGTTGCAACTGGCGTGAAGGGGACCATGCCTGCGCAAGCCGATACGCCGGCGTACCAGCATGCAGTAATGCAGCGGTACGGGTGATCGTTGCGGAGCGGACCAGCCGCCGGTCGGAAAAGGGTGATGGGCCGTCCGGCCCGAAGACGCACAGGGTACCGATGGATCGGCCCGGGTTTGCGCCTGATATGCCGCTGCAGAAGTGCTTCCAGTGGACAGAGGACTGCGGCAGATGCGCAGCAGTCGGGCGTTGCCGGTCTGGTCTGCACATAGGAACCCCGGATGATACCACTTCCGGGGCAAACCTGCCCGCGTGACTGGCAATGCTCGTGGCGCGGTGCGCTGCTACGCTCAGGATTCCTCGATCTGCGCGAAGCGCTGCGACAGGAAATCGATCAGCTCGCGCACCGACGGCAGCAGCCCGCGCCGCGATGGAAACACGGCGTGGATCACGCCGCCCTTGACCGACCATTCCGGCAGGACCTTGACCAGGCGGCCGGTGCGCAGCTCGTCGGTCAGCATCATCACCGGCAGCTGCACGACGCCGGCGCCGGCCACCGCCGCGGTGCGCAGCATGATCATGTCGTCGGTGACCAGCCGCGGCTTGTGGTGCAGGTCGGCGCTGGCGCCGCCGGGCCCGTACAGCGACCAGGTGTGCGACGGCCGCGGCGGCCCCAGGTCGAGCGTGGGCAGGGCGTTCAGGTCGGCCGGCGCCAGCAGCGGCCCGTGCTTGTCCAGCAGCCCCGGACTGGCGACAAAGCACCAGGCGCGCTGGGCCAGAACCCGCATCACCAGGTCGCTGTCTTCCAGCGGCGGCACGCGCACGCGCACCGCCAGGTCGATGCCTTCGGCGACCACGTCGACGCGCCGGTTGGTGGCCTCGAGGTGCACGATGACCTTGGGATTGGCCGCCATGAAGTCGGCCACCATCTCGCCCACGCGCGTATGCAGCAGCGCCACCGGGCAGGTCATGCGCACCAGCCCGCTGGGCTCGGCGCGGCTTTGCTCGATCGCGCTCTCGGCGGCCTCGGCCTCGACCAGCATGGCCTTGCAGTGGGCGTAATAGGTCTGGCCCAGTTCGGTCACCGAGAAGCGCCGCGTCGAGCGCTGGATCAGGCGCACGCCCAGGCGCTCTTCCAGCAGCGCCACGCGCCGGCTGAGCTTGGACTTGGGAATGCCCAGCACGCGGCCGGCCGGGGCAAAGCCCTGGTGGTCGACCACCTGCGCGAAGTAATACAGGTCATTGAGGTCCGGATGCAAAGGCCGCTCCTGTCGTCCTGCCAGTAGGACGCTGAGGGCAGATTTTCCGGCCTACCGGGCGTTTTTGCCAAGTCCTATGCTTCCGCAACACGGTCGGTGCCGGATGGTCCGGTCCGCCGGTTTTGCCAACTGCAAAGGAGAATGCCAAATGACCACACCCGCCAACTTCAACGGCAAGCGTCCGGCCATCGATCCCGCCGACACGGCAATGCTGCTGATCGACCACCAGAGTGGCCTGTTCCAGACCGTGGGCGACATGCCGATGCCCGAGCTGCGCCTGCGCGCCGCCGCGCTGGCCAGGATGGCGACGCTGAGCAAGCTGCCGGTGATCACCACGGCTTCGGTGCCGCAGGGCCCCAACGGCCCGCTGATCCCCGAGATCCATGAAAACGCCCCGCATGCCAAATACGTCGCGCGAAAGGGCGAGATCAACGCCTGGGACAACCCCGACTTCGTCGCCGCCGTGCGCGAGACCGGCAAGAAGACCCTGATCATCGCCGGCACCATCACCAGCGTGTGCATGGCGTTCCCGTCGATCAGCGCGGTCGCCGACGGCTACAAGGTGTTCGCGGTGGTCGATGCCTCGGGCACCTATTCCAAGATGGCGCAGGAAATCACGCTGGCGCGCATCGTCCAGGCCGGCGTGGTGCCGATGGACACTGCCGCGGTGGCGTCGGAGCTGCAGCAGACCTGGAACCGCGCGGACGCGCAGCAATGGGCCGAGGTCTACACCAAGATCTTCCCGGCCTACCAGCTGCTGATCGAAAGCTATATGAAGGCGCAGGAAGTCCAGAAGAACAACGAGGTACTGGACTCCCAGCGTTAACGTCCTAACCTGTAGGCACTGCCTCTCAACGCGGGCGCTGCAAGGGATCCCTTGCAGCGCCCGCAATTTCTCCACAGGAGCGTGCCATGAGTAAGCCCTACAAACGCCTGGACAAAACCCAGGCCGCCGTGCTGATGGTCGACCACCAGGCCGGCCTGCTGTCATTGGTGCGGGACATAGAGCCCGACAGGTTCAAGAACAACGTGCTGGCGCTGGCCGACCTGGCCAAATACTTCAAGCTGCCGACGGTGCTCACCACCAGCTTCGAGGACGGCCCCAACGGGCCGCTGGTGCCCGAGTTGAAGGCCATGTTCCCGGATGCGCCGTTCATCCCGCGCCCGGGCCAGATCAATGCCTGGGACAACGAGGACTTCGTCGCGGCCGTGCGTGCCACCGGCAAGAAGCAGTTGCTGATCGCCGGCGTGGTCACGGAAGTATGCGTGGCGTTCCCGGCGCTGGCGGCGCTTGAAGAGGGCTTTGATGTGTTCGTCGTCACGGACGCCTCAGGCACCTTCAACGAACTCACGCGCGATTCCGCCTGGCGGCGGATGTCGGAAGCCGGCGCGCAGCTGATGACATGGTTCGGCGTGGCCTGCGAGCTGCACCGCGACTGGCGCAACGACATCGAAGGCCTGGGCACGCTGTTCTCGAACCATATCCCGGACTACCGCAACCTGATCACGGCCTATACGACGGTGAAGGGCGTGAAGTAGGAACAACACCCTTTGTCAAACCTCCGGGTTGCTTCCCTCTCCCGCTTGCGGGAGAGGGAGCAACCCATGGCATGCGGAAGGGCTCAAGTCACAAGCAATTTCCCTCAGGCCTCCTGCACAGCCACCCCCACCGGCGCAGCGACCTCCGCCTGCGCCGAGGCCGACCTCCGGTGGTTGATCATCGACACCGCACCCGCAGCGATCACCGCCGGGATTGCCATCGCCATGAAGTTCTGCTGCAGCGGCAGCGACATTCCCACCAGCACCCCAATCACGATCGGCGCGAGGATGGCACCGCTGCGGCCCACGCCCGAGGCCCAGCCGATGCCGGTGCCGCGCACCGCCATCGGGTAGAACTGGCCCGCGTAGGCGTAGGTGACGATCTGCGTGCCGATGGTGGACGCGCCCGCCAGGCCCACCACCACGAACAGCGCCGCGGTGGGCATCGGATAGCCCAGCAGCGTGATCGACACCGCCGCCAGCGCATACATGCCGATCAGCACGTGCTTGATCGGCAGCCGGTCGGCCAGCCAGCCGCCGCCGATGGCACCCAGCATCGCGCCGAAGTTCAGCACCAGCACGAAGGTCAGCGCCGAGCCCAGGCTGTAGCCCGCGCCCGCCATCAGCTTGGCCAGCCACGAGCTGAGCGCGTACACCATGAACAGGCACATGAAGAACGCGACCCAGAACATCGCCGTGCTGACGCCGCGGCCGTCCTGGAACAGGCGGCGGATCGGCGCGCTGCCGGCCTTGTCGTCGGCGGCCAGCGTAAAGACATCGCCCGCCTGCGGGCGATGCGACGGCACCAGTCGCGATACTACCGATTGCAGCGCGTGGGTCTGGCCGGTGCGGATCAGGTAGGGCATCGACTCCGGCAGCGCGCGCAGCACCAGCGGGATCAGCAGCACCGGCAGGCCGGCGGCGAGGAACACCGACTGCCAGCCGTAGCTTTCGATCAGTCCCTTGCCCAGCAGCGCGGCCAGCATGCCGCCGACCGAATAGCCGCTGAACATCAGCGTCACCAGCGTGCCGCGCAGCTTGCGCGGCGAGTACTCGGTCATCTGCGCCACCACGATGGGCATGACCCCGCCGATGCCCAGCCCCGCCAGGAAGCGCGTCACGCTGAAGCTGACCGGATCGCTGGTCAGTCCGGCCGCCGCGGTGAATACGCTGAACAGCGCGATGCAGATGGCGATGGCGCGCCGGCGCCCGATGCGGTCGGCCACGGTGCCGAGCAAGATCGCGCCGAACATCATGCCGAACAGCGCCGAGCTGACCATGAAGCCCGCGCTGGTGGCGGTCACGCCCATCTCTTTCATGATCGACGGCAGCGCGATGCCGGCCACGGCGAGGTCATAGCCGTCGAAGATGATGATCAGCGCGCACCAGAACAGGATCAGCGCATGGAAGCGGTTGAAGCGGGCCGTGTCGGCCAGCTGGTGGACATCGATCTGACGCATGGTTTGTCTCCGGATGGTTGGGGTGGCGGCAGGGCGGCGTTGCCGCTTACGCCACCGCGGCGGCACGCTCTGCGGCGGCCTGCAGTTCTCGTTCGCGCAGCATGAAGCGCTGGATCTTGCCGGTGGCGGTCTTGGGCAGCGCCTCGACGAAGGCGATCGCGCGCGGGTACTTGAAGGCGGCCAGCCGTTCCTTGACGAAGGCCTTCAGTTCGTCCTCGGCCAGCTGCGCGCCGGCCTTCAGCACCACGAAGGCCTTGGTCTTGACCAGCCCGTCGTGGTCGGGCACGCCGATCACCGCGGCTTCGAGCACCGCGGGGTGCTGCACCAGCGTGGCCTCGACCTCGAACGGCGACACATAGATGCCGCTGACCTTGAGCATGTCGTCGCTGCGCCCGGCGTAGCTGTAGCTGCCGTCGGCGTTGCGCACGTACTTGTCGCCGCTCTTGGTCCAGCCGCCGCGGAAGGTCTCGCGCGATTTTTCGCGGTTGGCCCAGTACATCATCGCGGCGCTGGGGCCCTGGATATACAGGTCGCCGATCTCGCCGTCGGGCACGGGGCGGCCGTCCTCGTCGCGCAGCTCGATGGTGTAGCCCGGCACCGGCCAGCCGGTGGTGCCGTAGCGCACCTGGCCGGGACGGTTGGACAGGAAGATATGCAGCATCTCGGTCGAGCCGATGCCGTCGATGATCTCGCAGCCGAAATGCGCGGTGAAACGCTCGCCGAGGTCCGCCGGCAGCGCTTCTCCGGCCGACGAGCACAGCCGCAGCGCGACCTCGGCGCGGGCCGGCAGCGCCGGCGACGCGAGCAGGCCGGCATAGCCGGTCGGCGCGCCGAAGAACACCGTCGGCTGGTGCTGCAGCCAGCGGCGGAAGGTGGCATCAGGCGTGGGCCGCTCGGCCATCAGCACCACCGTGGCGCCGACGCTGAGCGGAAAGCTGAGCCCGTTGCCGAGCCCGTAGGCGAAATACAGCTTGGCCGCGGAAAAGCACACATCCTGCTCGGTCAGGCCGAGCACCGGCCCGGCATAAAGTGCCGCGGTCCAGTACGGGTTGCCGTGGCTGTGCACCACGCCCTTGGGCTGGCCGGTCGAGCCCGACGAGTAGAGCCAGAAGCCAGGGTCGTCGCAACCGGTGGCGGCGGGCGCCGGCAGCGGTGCCTGCGCGGCCAGCGCAGTTTCCAGCGCCGCCATGCCATCGGGCAATGCTGCCTGCGCACGCGATACACGCGACACCAGCACCTGCCGCACCTCATGCCCGGGCCGCGCCAGCGCGTCCTGCAACACCGGCAGCAGCGCGGCCGACACCATCACTGCCTGCGCGCGGCTGTGCTGCAGCATGTAGGCGTAGTCGTCGGCGGTCAGCAAGGTGTTGACCGCGACGGGGACGATGCCGGCGTACATCGCGCCGAGAAAGCACACCGGCCAGTCGGTGCAGTCGTGCATCAGCAGCAGCACGCGCTCTTCGCGGCGGATGCCTGCGCCGAGCAGCGCCGCGGCCAGGCGCCGCACCTGCTGGTCGAGTTCGCCATAGGTAAGCTGACCGTCGTCGTCGAGATAAGCCACCTTGCCGGGGCGTTGCGCATTGCAGCCGAGCAGGTGCGCGGCAAAGTTGAAGGGGGTGCCGGGTGGCCGGACCGGTGGCGCTGCGGGCGTGGCGTTCATGGGTTGTCTCCCCGTTGCTGGTGTACGGTGTGCCGCGCGGCGCCATGCGGGTGTGGCGGCGCGGGAAAATGCGTGGGCCGGATCGCTCAGGCCAGGGTCAGACCAAGTTGCCGAGCACCGTGGTGCTGGCCTGGATGGCGCTGCGGCGGTGATAGAAGTGCAGGGCGCGCAGGCCGCCCAGTTCTTCGCCGCCGCCGGCGCGGCCCGGGCCGCCGTGCAGCGATTGCGGCATGACATTGCCGTGGCCGGTATGCAGCTGCGCCACGTCGGGCGATATCACATGCACGCGCCCATGGCTGTCCGCCAGTTCCAGCGCGGCGGCGCCGAGCGCGGCCGCGTCGCTGCCATAGAGCGAGGCCACCAGCGAGCCCTGGCCACGGCGCACCAGGTCAAGGGCATGGGTGGTATCCCGGTAGGGCAGCAGCGTGGCGACCGGGCCGAACACTTCGGTGTCATGCACCGCGGCGGCCGCGTCGGCATCGGTCACGCCCAGCAGCGTCGGGCCAAGGCAGCACGCCACCGCCGGGTCGGCATCGACCAGCGGCTGTTGCGCGCCGTCATGCAGCACCTGTGCGTGCGTGCGCAGTTCGGCGAGGCCCGCCTGCACCGCGTCGAACTGCGCGCGGCTGACCAGTGCGCCCATGCGTACCGCATCGTTGCGCGGGTTGCCCACGGTCACCTTGGACAGCCGCGCGCCGATGGCCTCGGCGGCCTGTGCATACAGTGCCTCAGGCACGAATACGCGCCGGATCGCGGTGCATTTCTGGCCGGACTTGACCGTCATCTCGCGCACGACTTCCTTCGCCAGCAGATCGAAGGCGGCACTGCCGGCGCCGTCCTGCGGCAGCAGCACGGCAGAATTGATGCTGTCCGCTTCGATGTTCACGCGCACCGAGCGCCGGGCGATGGCCGGATGCGAGCGGATCACCGCCGCGGTGTCGGCCGAACCGGTGAACGACACCACATCGAACGGCTGCAGCGCGTCCAGCAGGCCCGCGGCGCTGCCGCACACCACCGACAGCGCGCCCGCCGGCAGGACGCCGGCCTCGACCACGTCGCGCACCATGCGCTGGGTCAGCCAGGCGGTCGCGGTGGCGGGTTTGACGATCACCGGCACGCCCGCCAGCAGCGCCGGCGCGGCCTTCTCCCACAGGCCCCAGGCGGGGAAGTTGAAGGCGTTGATGAACAGTGCCACGCCGCGCGTCGGCACCAGCACATGCTGCGACTGGAACAGCGGGTCCTTGCCCAGCCGCGCCGCTTCGCCGTCTGCAAGGAAATGCCGGTCGCCGAGCGTATCGCCCAGCCTGGCGTAAGTGCCCAGCGTGAAGATGCCGCCATCGATGTCGACCGCGGAGTCGTTGCGCACGGTGCCGCTGTTGGCGGTGGCGATGTCGTAATAGGCATCGCGGTTGGCCTGCAGCACCTTGACCACCTCGGCCAGCAGCGCGGCGCGCTGCCGGTAGCTCAGCGCGCGCAGCGCGGCGCCGCCCTGCTCGCGGGCGAAGGCGAAGCCGGCCGCCAGGTCGAGGCCGGTGGCGTCGACGCGCACCAGCTCGTTGCCGAGCACCGGGTCGAACAGCGCGGTACCGGCACCGCTGCCATGTTGCCAGGTGCCGCCGAGGTAATTGGAAAGGAGTTCGGTCATGGTGGCTCTCAGCGCGTGAAGTCGATACGGCCTTGCGGCAGCAGGTACAGCACCAGCGCGCGGCCGTTGCTGACGGTGGGGCGATGGGCGCTGCCCGGCGGGCACACCAGCCAGCCGGCGGGGCGGCCGTCGAAGCGCGCGTCGCCGTCGAGCGGCATGATCAGGTCGATCTCGCCCTCGGGATGGGTGTGGTGCGGGCCGGCGATGTCGTGCATGTCGACCACGTCGACCGAGAAGCCATGCAGGTCGTCGGCGGGCTTGAAGACGCGGCCGTAGCGGATGCCGCCGCCTTCGCGGTCGCACAGCCAGCCCTCGGCCACGCCGGCCTGGCATGACGCCATCAGCTCGCGGTAGGTGGGGGTGCCGGCGCCGTGCTCGGCGTTCAGCCATTCATCGAGCGCCGCGTCGAGCGGGCGGCCGGCCAGTTGCGCGGTGAGCCGGGCGATCTGGCTGCGGAATTCGCTTGCGGACATAGGACAGGGGCTCCGTCTGATGCGCCGGTTGCCTTCACCGGCGTCATGCATTATTGTGCATGTATGAAAAATAGAGCCGCAGGGAGATCATGTCAAGCACTATATTGCATGAGTCTGGGTTAACCCCGGAGGTGGAGCTGCAGCATGATTCAAGCGGCGTTGCCGCCAACGGGCCGGAGAAGAACCCCTTCCTGGTGTCGCTGGGCGAGCGCGTGCGCGCGCAGCGGGCCTGCCGCGGCCTGACCCGCAAGGCCGCTGCGCAGGCGGCCGGCGTCTCCGAGCGGCATCTCGCCAACCTGGAATACGGCAGCGGCAACGCGTCGATCCTGGTGCTGCAGCACGTGGCCGAGGCGCTGCAGTGCTCGCTGGCCGGGCTGCTGGGTGATGTCACTACGTCGTCGCCCGAATGGGTCCTGTTGCGCGAGCTGCTGGAACACCGCGACGAAGCCACGCTGCGGCGCGTGCGCATTGCCGTGGGCGAGCTGCTCGGCACCGGCGGCGAGAACGCGGCCCAGGCCGCGCGCAGCCCGCGCGTGGCGCTGATCGGGCTGCGCGGCGCGGGCAAGACCACGCTGGGCGGGATGCTGGCCGAGGACCTGGATTTCCCGTTCGTCGAGCTGAGCCGCGAGATCGAGAAATTTGCGGGCTGCAGTATTTCCGAGATCCAGGGCCTGTACGGCATGAACGCCTATCGCCGCTACGAGCGGCGCGCGCTGGAGGAGGCCATCCAGATCTATCCCGAGGCCGTGATCGCCACGCCCGGCGGCCTGGTGTCGGACCCGGCCACCTTCAACCTGCTGCTGGCCCACTGCACCACGGTGTGGTTGCAGGCCGAGCCGGAACACCATATGGAGCGGGTGCGGGCGCAGGGCGACTTTCGCCCGATGGCCGCCAGCAAGGAGGCGATGGAAGACCTGCGCCAGATCCTGGCCGGCCGCGCCGCCTTCTATTCCAAGGCGGAGTTCTCGCTGGACACCAGCGCGCAGCCGCTCGACGCCACCTTTGCCGGCCTGCGCGGGCTGGTGCGGCAGGCGTTGCGCATGCCGGTGTGACGGCGCTGGCGCAATAACCAAAGGCGGAGGGCACTCCCGGTCACGTATCCTGAAATCTGCACAATAGTGCTTGCGGAACATCGGATTGATGAACTATAGTTCGTTCAAGCCAGATACCCGTTGATGCACGATAGTGCAGTTTCGCAGAGGAGACCCCGCCGTGACCACCGCCCCCCGCGTCGACTACCAGACCGATCCTTCCCAATACAAGCACCTGAAGCTGGCCTTCGACGGTCCCGTTGCCACGCTGGCGGTGGATATCGACGAGAACGCCGGCCTGCGCCCCGGCTACAAGCTCAAGCTCAACAGCTACGACCTCGGCGTCGACATCGAACTGAACGACGCGCTCAACCGCATCCGCTTCGAGCATCCGGAAGTGCGCACCGTAGTCATCACCAGCGGCAAGGACAAGGTGTTCTGCTCCGGCGCCAATATCTTCATGCTCGGCGTCAGCAGCCATGCGTGGAAGGTCAACTTCTGCAAGTTCACCAACGAGACCCGCAACGGCATCGAGGATTCCTCGGCGCACAGCGGCCTGAAGTTCCTGGCCGCGGTCAACGGTGCCTGCGCCGGCGGCGGCTATGAGCTGGCGCTGGCCTGCGACGAGATCCTGCTGGTCGACGACCGCTCGTCGGCGGTAAGCCTGCCCGAAGTGCCGCTGCTGGGCGTGCTGCCGGGTACCGGCGGCCTGACCCGCGTTACCGACAAGCGCCATGTGCGCCATGATCTCGCCGATATCTTCTGCACCACCACCGAGGGCGTGCGCGGCCAGCGCGCCAAGGACTGGCGCCTGGTCGACGATATCGCCAAGCCTGCGGTGTTCGCGCAGAAGGTGCGGGAACGCGCGCTGGCGCTGGCCGCGCAGAGCGACCGCCCGGCCGATGCGCAGGGCGTCGCGCTCGCGCCGATCGAACGCGTGGTCGAAGCGGATGCGCTGCGCTATACGCACGTCACGGTGGAAATCGACCGCGCCGGCCGCACCGCCACCTTCACGGTCAAGGCACCGACGGGCGCGCAGCCGCAGAGCCTCGACGCGATCGTGCAGGCCGGCGCCGGCTGGTACCCGCTGCAACTGGCGCGCGAGCTCGAAGACGCGATCCTGTCGATGCGCACCAACGAGCTGGACATCGGCACCTGGCTGATCAAGACCAGCGGCGACGCCGCCGCGGTGCTGGCCAACGACGCCACCCTGCTGGCGCACCAGGACCACTGGCTGGTGCGCGAGACCATCGGCCTGCTGCGCCGCACGCTGAGCCGGCTGGACGTGTCGTCGCGCAGCCTGTTCGCGCTGATCGAGCCGGATTCGTGCTTCGCCGGCACCTTCCTGGAACTGGCGCTGGCGTGCGACCGCAGCTACCACCTGGCGCTGCCCGACGACGAGGCCCGCGCGCCGAAGATTACCGTGGCCGACGTCAACTTCGGCCTGTACCCGATGGCCACCGGCCAGAGCCGCCTGGGCCGCCGCTTCTACGACGAGCAGCCCGCGCTCGATGCCGTGCGCGCCAGGGCAGGGCAGCCGCTCGATGCCGATGCCGCCTACGCGCTCGGCCTGGTCACCGCCAACCCCGACGACATCGACTGGACCGACGAGGTGCGCATCGCGCTGGAAGAGCGCGTGGCGATGTCGCCCGATGCGCTGACCGGCATGGAAGCCAACCTGCGCTTCAACGGCCAGGAAAACATGTTCACCCGCATCTTTGGCCGCCTGACCGCGTGGCAGAACTGGATCTTCCAGCGCCCCAACGCGGTCGGCGACAAGGGCGCGCTCAAGGTCTACGGCAAGGGCGACAAGGCCGCCTTCGACTGGAACCGGGTCTGACCAGCCCTGAACGCTTACCGAATCGCCGCATAACGGAGACCACCATGTCCGGCATCAACTACAGCGACAAGATCCCCAACAACGTCAACCTCAGCGAAGACCGCACCCTGCAGCGCGCGCTCGAGCAATGGCAGCCCAACTACCTGAGCTGGTGGAACGACATGGGCCCGGAAGGCTCGCACCAGCACGACATCTACCTGCGCACCGCGATCAGCGTCGATCCGCAGGGCTGGGCCCACTTCGGCCACGTCAAGATGCCGGACTACCGCTGGGGCATCTTCCTGAACCCGGCCGAGGCCAACCGCAAGATCCACTTCGGCGACCACAAGGGCGAGGACGCGTGGCAGGACGTGCCGGGCGAGTACCGCGCCAACCTGCGCCGCATCATCGTGACGCAGGGCGATACCGAGCCCGCGTCGGTCGAGCAGCAGCGCCACCTGGGCCTGACCGCACCCAGCATGTACGACCTGCGCAACCTGTTCCAGGTGAACGTGGAAGAAGGCCGCCACCTGTGGGCCATGGTCTACCTGCTGCACAAGTACTTCGGCCGCGACGGCCGCGAAGAGGGCGAGGCGCTGCTGGAACGCCGCAGCGGCCAGCAGGACAACCCGCGCATCCTGCAGGCGTTCAACGAACAGACGCCCGACTGGCTGTCGTTCTTCATGTTTACCTACTTCACCGACCGCGACGGCAAATTCCAGCTGTGCGCGCTGGCCGAAAGCGCGTTCGACCCGCTGGCACGCACGACCAAGTTCATGCTGACCGAGGAAGCGCACCACATGTTCGTCGGCGAATCCGGCGTGTCGCGCGTGATCCAGCGCACCTGCCAGGTGATGAACGAACTGAAGACCGATGACCCGGCGAAGCTGCGCGCCGCTGGCGTGATCGACCTGCCGACGCTGCAGCGCTACCTGAATTTCCACTACAGCGTGACCATCGACCTGTTCGGCGCCGACGAGTCCAGCAACGCCGCAACCTTCTACAGCACGGGCCTGAAGGGCCGCTACGAGGAAGGCAAGCGCCTGGACGACCACGTGCTGAAGGGCCAGACCTACCGCGTGCTGCAGGCACAGAACGGCCAGCTGACCGAGAAGGAGGTGCCGATGCTGAACGCGCTCAACGAAGTGCTGCGCGACGATTACATCAAGGACAGCATGGCGGGCATCGAGCGCTGGAACAAGGTCATCGACAAGGCCGGCATCCCGTTCCGCCTGAAAGTGCCGCACAAGGCGTTCCACCGCAATATCGGCGCGCTGGCCGGAGTCAAGGTATCGCCCGACGGCCGCGTGGTCTCCGACGCCGAATGGCGCGACTTCCGCGACCAGTGGCTGCCCACCGACGGCGACCGCGCCTTCGTCGCCAGCCTGATGGGCCGCGTGGTCGAGCCGGGCAAGTTCGCCAACTGGATCGCGCCGCCGGTGATGGGCATCAACCGGCAACCGGTGGATTTCGAGTACGTGCGGTTTAACTGAGGCGCTAGCGTCATCAACCGCTCCTGGTTTGCTCCCCTCTCCCGCCTGCGGGAGAGGGGCAGGGGGAGAGGGCAGGCGCCGGCATACCGACGCGTTTTCACTTCGTTGAAGCTCCGGCCCTCTCCCCCACCCCTCTCCCGCAAGCGGGCGAGGGGAGCGATCGCGACGGGCCGTGGCAAGCTCGGGCGCAGTGCCCGCGTTGCCCTCTGATTTTGTGGAGACCGCCATGGACATGGCAGAAATTCAAGTCATCAAGCAGCACCTGATCGATCCCGAGATCTGCATCCGCTGCAACACCTGCGAAGCCACCTGCCCGGTGGGTGCGATCACGCACGACTCGCGCAACTACGTGGTCGATGCCGACAAGTGCAACCTGTGCATGGCCTGCATTGCCCCGTGTCCGACCGGATCGATCGACAACTGGCGCGATGTGCCGAAGCTGCGCGCCTATAGCGTCGACGAGCAACTGACCTGGGACGCGCTGCCGGACGAACTGTCGCCGGAGCAGCTCGCCGACCTGGCGCCTGGTGCCGACCTGCAGACGGCAACGCCGGCGCTGCCCGCGGCATCGCCGCTGGCCGGCACCGCCGAGGAAGCGTTCAACAGTGCCCGCTATGGCGCCACCGTGCCGCCGTGGTCCGCCGCCCATGCCTACACCAACCTGTATGGCGCGAAGTCGGCCAGCAAGACCATCACCGCCACTGTGACCGGCAACGTGCGCGTGACCGAAGTCGGCCGTGACTACGACACCCACCACATCGTGCTGGACTTCGGCACCACGCCGTTCCCGGTACTGGAAGGCCAGTCGATCGGCATCGTGCCGCCGGGCACCGACGCCGGCGGCCGCCCGCACCACGCCCGGCAATACTCCATCGCCAGCCCGCGCAATGGCGAGCGCCCCGGCTACAACAACCTGTCGCTGACCATCAAGCGCGTGCTGCAGGACCACGATGGCAACCCTGTGCGCGGCGTCGGCTCGAACTACATGTGCGACCTGAAGGTGGGCGACAAGGTTGAGGTGATCGGCCCGTTCGGCGCCAGTTTCCTGATGCCAAACCATCCGCGCTCCAACATCGTGATGATCTGCACCGGTACCGGCAGCGCACCGATGCGGGCGATGACCGAATGGCGCCGGCGCCTGCGCAAGGCGGGCAAGTTCGACGGCGGCAAGCTGATGCTGTTCTTCGGCGCGCGCACGCAGGAAGAACTGCCGTACTTCGGTCCGCTGCAGAAGCTGCCGAAGGATTTCATCGACATCAACCTCGCGTTCTCGCGCACGCCGGGACAGCCCAGGCGCTATGTGCAGGACCTAATGCGCGAACGCGCGGCGGACCTGGCGGCGTTGCTGGCTTCACCGGATACGTACTTCTATGTCTGCGGGTTGAAGAGCATGGAAGAGGGCGTGGTGCTGGCGCTGCGCGATGTCGCGCAGCAGGCGGGTTTGAATTGGGAGACGGTGGCAGAAAGGCTGAAACGGGAGGGGAGGTTGCATCTGGAGACGTATTGAAATTGCTGCGCCACCGGCTCCCTGCCGGTTTGCTCCCCTCTCCCGCGCGCGGGAGAGGGAGTAACCAAGCGCGTGGGCAATGCCCCAAGGCTGTACGTCTAATCCGTATCCGTCTGCGCCTTGTGCCGCGCCGCCATCTTCTCCTGCTGCGCCGGCGGCACGTTGTCGTAGTGGCTGAACTGGATGGTGTAGCTGCCATGCCCGCCGGTGATGCTGTTCAGCCGTGACTGGTAGTCGTTCAGTTCCGACAGCGGCACCTGCCCGGCGACGATCACCGTGTTGCCGGCCGCGGTGCGGGTGCCATGGACCTGGCCGCGCTTGGTCGACAGGTCGCCGATGATGTCGCCCATGGCGCTGCCTGGCGCCGTGACCTCGATATCGACGATCGGTTCGAGCACGCTCGGCCTGGCCTTGAGCACCGCGTCGATAAACGCCTTGCGCCCCGCGGTCGCGAACGCGACTTCCTTGGAATCGACCGGGTGGCTCTTGCCGTCGTACACGGTCACGCGCACGTCCTGCATCGGAAACCCCGCCAGCGGGCCGCTGTCGAGCGCCTGGCGGATGCCTTTCTCGACCGCCGGAATAAACTGCCCGGGAATCGCGCCGCCCTTGACCGCATCGACGAAATCGAAGCCTGCCCCCCGCGCCAGCGGTTCGATGCGCAGCATCACCTCGCCGAACTGGCCGGCGCCGCCGGTCTGCTTCTTGTGCCGGTGATGGCCTTCGGCTTTCGCGCCGATGGTCTCGCGATACGCGATCTTGGGCGGGCGCGTCGCCACTTCCAGCTTGTATTGCTCGGTCAGCCGCTCCAGCGCGCAGCGCAGGTGGAACTCGCCCAGGCCGAACACCACGGTCTCGTTGGTGCCGGCCGGGTGCTCGACGCGCAGGCACGGGTCTTCGGCGCTGAGCTTGTGCAGCACCTCGGCCAGGCGCTGCTCGTTGCCGCGCCGCGCCGGCTCGATCGCCAGGCCATAGATGGGGGTGGGGAATTCCAGCGGGGTCAGGTGGATGTTGCCGTCCTCGGTGGCGTCGTGCAGCACCGCGTCGAAGCCCAGTTCATCGACCTTGGCCACCGCGCAGATATCGCCCGGGCCGGCGCGCGGCACTTCCTGGGTCTCCTTGCCCTGCAGCCGCAGCAGGTGGGCCACCTTGAACGGCTGGCGCCCTTCGCCGATATAGAGCTGGCTGTCGCGCGTGACCGTGCCCTGGTGGATGCGGAAGATCGCCAGCTTGCCGACATAGGGATCGATCACCACCTTGAACACATGCGCCAGCACATGCTTGTCCGGCACCGGTTCGGCGCGCACCGCCTGGCGCTGTTCGGTGCCGTCGGCATCCGCGCCGGTGGAGCGGTAGAACAGCGGCGGATTGCCTTCGGTGGGGTTGGGCAGCAGCCGCACGAACACGTCCAGCAGCGCCTCGATGCCGGCGCCGGTGACTGCCGAGGTAAAGCAGATTGGCACCAGGTGCCCTTCGCGCAGCGCGCGCTCGAACGGCGCGTGCAGTTGCTCCGGGGTGATGGCCTCGCCTTGCTCCAGGTACAGCTCCATCAACTCAGGGTCGATCTCGATCACCTGGTCGATCAGCGCGTCATGCGCGGACGCGACCGATAAAAAATCCGACTCGCCGGCCGGATTGAAGAAGCAGTCGACCACCTTGCCGCCGTGGTCGGCCGGCAGGTTGATGGGCAGGCATTCCTTGCCGAAGGCCTCCTGGATCTCCGCCAGCAGCGCGGGCAGGTCGACCTTGTCGCCGTCGATGCCGTTGACGATGATCATCCGGCACAGCTGGCGCGCCTGCGCCCACGCCATGGCGCGGCGCGTGGTCATCTCGATGCCGGTCTGCGCGTTGATGACGATGGCCGCGGTTTCCACCGCGGCCAGCGCGCTGATGGCGTGCCCGGCAAAGTCCGGGTAGCCGGGGGTGTCGATCAGGTAGATGCGGGTGTCGCGGTAGTCCACGTGGGCGACCGCGGCGGAGAGCGAGCGTTTGTACTTGCGCTCGAGCGGATCGTTGTCGCACACGGTGGATCCGCGCTCGACGCTGCCAGGCGTGTGCACCGCACCGCCCTTGTGCAGCAGCGCCTCGGCGAGCGAGGTCTTGCCGCTACCTGCGTGCCCGAGCAGGGCGACAGTGCGGATGGCATCGGGACTCTCGTGCATGGTGGCTCTCGGTTCGTCCGGCAATGACTCTCAGGGCATTATTGGCGAAATTCGGCGGAAGCGACATATATGCGTGCCGATACCGTGCAATGCCCGACGCAAGAGTGACTACAAGTGAAGAGGCCGGCTCTCCGCCGGCCTCTTCTGGAGACGCGCCGGCTTGACTGCAGTGCAGCAAACCGTGCGCTGCGCGGCGCAGCCTCAGGCGCGTGCGTCGGCGTGGTCGGTCGACACCGCCAGCGCATGCCACGCGGCCAGCTCGCCTTCCACCTTGCGGTGCTTGTCGGCGATGCGGGCGACCGTGTCGGAACCCAGCGGCAGCCGCACCGGCGGCGTGTCGCTGTCGGCCAGCGCGAGCAGGGCCGCGGCCAGCCGCGCCGGGTCGCCGGGCTGCTGGTGGTTGGCCGAGGCCATGTGCGCGCGCATCGCGCCGACCGTCTCTGCGTACTCGCCGATCTCCGTGCCGACGCGCACCAGCGAGCTGGCATCGAGGAAGTCGGTGCGGAAAAAGCCCGGTTCGACCACCGTGGCGTGGATGCCCAGCGGCGCCAGCTCGGCCGACAGCGCTTCGGTCAGCCCTTCGACCGCGAACTTGGTGGCGCCGTACACGCCCCAGCCCGGATACGCCGCATAGCCGCCGATCGACGAGATATTGATGATATGGCCGCGGCGCTGGCGGCGCATCTGCGGCAGCACCGCGCGCGTCACCGCCAGCACGCCGAACACGTTGGTGGCGAACTGCTGCTCGACTTCCCTGGCCGAGGCCTCTTCCACCGCGCCCAGCAGGCCGTAGCCGGCGTTGTTGACCAGCACGTCGATGCGGCCGAAGCGCGCTACCGCGGCCTCGGCGGCGGCGACCGCCTGGGCTTCGCTGGTGACGTCCAGCGCCACGGCGAGCAGATTTTCATGCTCGCCCACGGCGCCGGTCACGGCCTGCGGGTTGCGCGCCGTAGCGACGACCCGGTCGCCGCGGGCCAGCGCGGCGCGGGTCAGCTCGAGGCCGAAGCCGCGCGAGGCGCCGGTGATGAACCAGACCTTGACGCTGGCGCTGGAGGGGTTGGCGGGGATGGCTTGGGCTTGGATAGCGGACATGGTGAATCTCCTTTGCGGATGCGTGGTGTTGGACTGCGATCTCGGATGGCGGGGGCCACGGAGACAAATTTAGGCGTGCGGGGACCGCAACACTAGCCGCCACAATGGCGTTTTAATAGCAACTGTGAGTTGCCAGTGACCACGGGTCTGCCTCGATTGAGCAAACCTCAACCGTATGGCAGACTCGCCGGCATGGACAAACTGCCCCCACTGAACGCGTTGCGCGCCTTCGAGGCGGCGGCGCGGCATCTCAGCATCACCGTCGCGGCCGAAGAGCTGCACGTCACGCCTGGCGCCGTCAGCCGGCAGATCCGCGCGCTCGAACAGGGACTGGGCGTGCAGTTGCTGCATCGCGGCCACCGGCAGATCTCGCTGACCCGCACCGGCGAGGACTACTACCGCGCCGTGACCCGGGCCATGGACGATCTGCGCGAAGCCACGCGCCGCCTGAGCAAGCGCGCCCGGCGCAGGCAGCTCAAGGTGCGCGCCTATACCACCTTTGCCATGCGCTGGCTGATCCCGCGCCTGTCGAGCTTCCATGCCGCCAATCCCGGCATCGAGGTGCTGCTGACGGCCTCGCTCGATCCGGTCGACTTCCGCAGGGAAGATATCGATGGCGCCATCCGGCTGGGCGACGGCAAGTGGCACGGCGTCAACGCCTACCGGCTGGTGTCGAACATCCTGTTGCCGGTGTGCAGCCCGGCGCTGCTGGACGCGGGGCCGAAGGTGAAACGGGCCGCCGACCTGCAGCACCAGACCTTGCTGCATTCGATCGCGCGACCCGATGACTGGAGCCACTGGCTCAAGGCCGCGCGCGCCGACAAGGCGGTCGACGCGCGCAGCGGCATGACTTTCCAGAGCTCGGCCATGGCCTATGCGGCGGCGGTCGAAGGCCAGGGTTTCGCGATGGCGCAGCGCTTCCTGGTGGCGGCCGACCTCGATGCGGGCCGGCTGGTGGCGCCGTTCCGCCAGACCGTCGACATGGGCGATTTCACCTACTACCTGCTGACGCCGGCGGAGCGCAAGGAAAGCCCCAGCATGGCGGTGTTCCGGCAGTGGCTGCTGGCGCAGTTCGAAGCGCAGGGTTGAAGCGCAGGGTCGAAGCGCAGGGTCGAAGCGGCACAGGCTTACGCGGTCGCGCCGCCGGCAAGCTGGCACTCCGGCGGACACATTTGCCACGGCAGCCCGGTCTAATCGAGGGTTTTTCCCTTTGTTTCGGGCATCAAGGCATACACCAGGCAACCTGTTGCGCAGACGGCGGCAATATAGGTCCAGCTATAGTTTGCCCAGCCCGCATTCGACATCGATGTCATGATGTACGGCAGCGATCCGCCGAACAACGTCACCGAAATGGCATAGGGAAGCGCCACGCCGGTCGCGCGCACCTCGGCGGGAAACTGCTCCGCCATGACCGCCGCCGCCGTGGCGGAGAAACCGCACGACAGCAGCATCCCCACGCTGACGATCGCAGTCGCCAGCCAGAAGTCGTTGGCGAGGAAGTGCAAGCCGGGCCAGGCGAACAGCGCGGAACCGCCGGCGAATGCCAGCAGCACAGGCTTGCGTCCGATCCTGTCGGCCAGTTTGCCAAGCAACGGGATCGCCACCAGCGAAAGGACGATCGATATCACGCTGGCACTGAAGGCGTCCTGCAGGCTGAGCCCGGTCCGTACATGGGCGAGGGTCGGAAACAACACCAGCCAGAGGTAGAGCGAAAGGTTGCCCGCCATGGCGATGCCGATCACGCGCAACGACGCGCGCCAGTGCCTGGTGATGACCAGCAGCGAGGGATGCGCGGCAGCGCGGTGGGCGACCTTGCGCTGAAAGGCCCCGGTTTCCGCCACCGAGACCCGGATCCATAGCGCAACCACGCCCATCAGGCCGGCGACAGCAAATCCGACCCGCCAGCCCCACGCCGCCATTTGCTCGGTATCGAGCCAACGCGTCAGCATGTACCCGATCAGTGCTGCCACCAGGACGCCAGCATTGATGCCGAAGTACTGCCATGAGCCGGCGAAAGCCCGGCGCGATGGCGCCGCCGTCTCGACGAGGTAGGTCGAGGCTGAGCCGAACTCGCCGCCGGCAGCGAAACCCTGCACCAGGCGCGCCATCACCAGGATGACGGGCGCGGTCAGGCCAATGGCGGAGTAGGTCGGGCAAACCGCTATCACCACGGTGCTGCCCGACATCAGCGCCACGGAAAGCGTCAGGCCCTTCTTGCGTCCATGGCGGTCGGCATACGCCCCAAGCACGGCACCACCGACCGGCCGCATGATAAAGCCGACCGCGAACACGGCGAACGCGGACAGCAGCGACGCCATTTCATTATCGGCAGGGAAGAAGTGCCGCGAGAACAACGAGGCAAAAGTGGCGTAGATCACCCAGTCGGCGAACTCGACGATCGTGCCGAGTGTCGCTGCCGCAATTGCCTTCTTTTGCGCACGGGTGAGGGGAAGCGGGCGCTCGACTACATCTACTGGCAGGGTCGTTTCCATGCCGTCTCCTTGGATCATCTGTTGTGGTTCTCGCGCCGCCAGCGGCTTGGCGCATTCGCATGTCCGGGTCGACAGAGCCCGGCGCGTTGGGCATCGTAGGTGGCGGGGCTACACCGGCTCAAACGACTTTTTTTGCGGGGACGCTTGAGTTTTCTGCAACCGGTGGAGCGCTCAAGCCCGGCAAATCCAGCTTGAGAAGAACTCAATCGAGCCGGTAAGAAATGTCGATTGAAGCGGCGCGGCAGGGCTCCTAGTATCCGTGGCACAGAGGTGGCGCATCACGCCATTTACCACGACAGGCCGCGCGACAGCGGTGAGGAGACCCGGCATGACGACGTTCGGTTTTATCGGCCTTGGCGCCATGGGCAGGCACATGGCGCGGCACCTGGTGCAACGCGGCCTGCCCGTGACGGTATTCGACAGCAATGTCCAGGCGGTCGACGAGCTGGTACGTATCGGCGCCGCGCGCGGTGCCAGCGCCCGTGACGTTGGCGAGCATGCCCAGGTGGTGATGGTTTGCTTGCCGACGCCCGATATTGTCGAACGGGTAGCCACCGGTGAAGATGGGGTCGCGGGCGCAAGTGCCGTGAAAGTGTTCGTCGACCATTCGACCACGGGACCGACCGTGACGCGCAGGCTCGCCGCCGCACTGGCGCAGCATGGCATCCAGGCATTGGACGCGCCGCTGGCCGGTGGCGTGGCGGGCGCTGAGTCGGGCGCGCTGAGCGTGATGGTCTCCGGCGATGCCAGCGCCTTCGCCACTGCGCGGCCGGCTTTCGAGGCCTTTGCGGGCGACATCGCATATCTCGGTGCGCAGCCGGGGCTGGGTCAGACTCTCAAGCTGGTCAACAACATGATTGCCGGTTCGGCGCTGGTGACGGCGGCCGAGGCTGTGCTGTTCGGTGTGAAGGCAGGCATCCCTGCTGGGACCATCCTCGACGTGCTGTGCAGAAGCGCCACGGCGCGTGGCTTTGCGGTCCAGACCTTGCTCGCTGACAAGGTGCTGTCGCGCAAGTTCGACTTCGGTTTCCGCATGGACCTGATGCGCAAAGACCTGCGGCTGGCGCTCGGGGAAGCCGAGGCGGTGGGCGCTCCGATGTTCGCGTCCGCCGTCGTCAAGCAATTCTTTGATACGGCCGTGGCCAACGGAGCCGGCAGCGACGACATGACGCGCGTCGTCCACCAGCTCGAGAAGCTGGCCGGCGCCACGATCGAACAGGTCCAAGGCAGCGATGAGCAGCGCTGATACGACCGTGACACCAACCGCCTGAATCTTTGTCGAGCAAGCGTATGAACAGAGTGCTGAACTACATCAACGGAAACGACGTGCCGCCGTCGACTGGCCGGTATATCGAGAAGACAGACCCGCGCACTGGCATCGCGCTGTCCGAGGTGGGCGATAGCGCCAGGCCCGATGTCGACGCCGCCGTTGCCGCGGCGATGGCAGCGCTGCCGGGCTGGCGGGCAATGCGTCCCGCCGAGCGCGGCCGCATCCTGGTCGAGATCGGCCGTGCGGTGCGCAACAGCATCGACACGCTGGGAGCCATCGAAAGCGCGGAGACTGGCAAGCCCGGGCGCGAAATGCCGCAACTGATGGCCCTGATTGCGCAGTACTTCGAGTACTACGGTGGCATCGTCAATACGATGGACGGTGAAGTGATCAACGCCGGACCGGACTATCATGTCTACACAAGACGCGATCCGTTCGGCGTGATCGGCGTGATCCTCCCCTGGAATGCACCCCTGCATCAGGCTGCCCGCGCCATCGCGCCCGCGCTTGCCACTGGCAACGTGGTCGTTGCCAAGCCATCGGAGTTCACCTCGGGTTCGCTGATTGCCCTGGCGAAGCTGGCTGAAGCGGCCGGATTGCCGCCAGGCGTCCTGAATGTCGTGGTCGGGACCGGGCCATCGCTCGGACCGGCGATGGCCGGACATCCCGACGTGCGCAAGATTTCATTCACGGGCAGCACGCGCGCGGGCCGCGAACTGGGCAGGATCGCTGCCGACCGCATTCTGCCGCTGACGCTCGAGCTGGGCGGGAAGTCGGCCAATATGGTGTTCGCGGACGCCGACCTGGATGCCGCGGCAAAAGGATGCACCGCGGCCTTCACCTGGAATGGCGGACAGTGGTGCGCGGCAGGCACGCGCTTGCTCGTCCAGTCGTCGATACACGACACCTTTGTCGACAAGCTGCTGGCTGCGGTCGCCGGCGTGCGCGTCGGGGCTGACTCCGAAGCATCCTACGGACCGATGACCACCCGCGCCCAGTTTGACAAGGTCCAGCAAAGCTTTGACCTGGCGCACAGCCTCGGGCTTGTACCGGCCGTTGGCGGCCGCATGGCGCAGGCGCCGAAAGAAGGGGACGGCTGGTTCATCGAGCCAACCGTCTACCTTGGCGTCACCAATGACATGGAGATTGCGCGTGAAGAAATCTTCGGACCCGTTCTCTGTGTCATCAGGTTCGAAGACGAGGCCGACGCCATCCGCATTGCAAACGATTCCGACTATGGGCTGGCAGCCGGTATCTGGAGCCGCGACATCGGCCGCGTCCATCGCGTCGCCGCCGCTCTCGACGCCGGCCGGATCGTCGTGAACGAGTACAGCGGCGGCTTTGTGCAGACGCCATGCGGTGGCTTCAAGCAGAGCGGCTATGGGCGCGAACAAGGCATGGAGGCGCTTGCGCACTATACCCAGTTGAAGTCCGTGATCGTGCGGCTGTAATGTCTTTGCGATTCCGTCGGCACGAGGCGTCGCTGCCGACGGCCTGCACGATGTCATCGCCGCAGCGACGGCGGCGCATGCGGCGTCACCCGCATCGAGCCCGGCCATGGCGGGCCGGTCCAGGGCGCGGGCAGCGCTGCCGCCCATGGGTTAGCGGGACGTACCGTCGCCTGTTCTGGCCCCATCGGTGAATGCGTCGCGTGCGCCGGTTCGCGCGCCGTCGGTAAACGTGTCGCGCGCGCCGGTCCGGCTGCCATCCGTATAGGGATCCCGTGCGCCTTGCCTGGCGCCTTGCGTGTGCGGGTCCACCGCATTGTCGAGCGGCACCAGGCTTGAACGCGTATCGATGTGGCTGCCCTGCGTATAGGCGTCGAATTTGTCCGACCGTGCACCTTGTGTGAAGGGATCGCGCTTCTCGTTCGTCTGCGCATTGGCCGTAGCCGCCACGCCCATCGCCACGCTGGCGGCAGCGGCGACGCCAAGTACGCTCGCCTTGATGGAGATTCGTCTGTGTTTGCGCATCGTCTAACTCCTCATAAAATGCGCGGCTTTCCGCGCAAGGGAACCAGGAACCGGAACGGTTCCGCGGGAAAAAACGCCGGACCATGCCGCCGTGCGAACTCATGCAGGACGCCCTTGTCATTCATTGGCACCCAGTTGCGCACGCCATGCCGTCGCGAATTCACCGGCTTGCTGCAAGCGGTCTCCATGAATCCCGACTGCGTCGACTCGGCCGCTGCGAATCGCAGTTGCGGCCAGCTCCGCCGTCCACACGCCGGTGACAATGAGCGGACCGCGGTAATGCAGGCGGACACTCGCGGTAAAGGGCTTGCAGTACGTCGCGTGCCCGGATCCGGCCGAGTGCAGATGCAGATAGGCCAGCTTTCCGGCGGCCACGGGCGGCAGCAGTGCTTGTTGCCGATGCAGTTCGGCAGCGGTCTTTGGAAGTGTCATGCAGGCACCCACCCGGTCCGGCGGCCAGGCGGCCAGCAGTGTCCGCAACGCATCACAGAGGAACTCCGTGGCCGCCGGACATTCGGTCAGTGCGGCCGGCGCAGCACCGGGCACATCGGCCCATTGTCGATACAACTGATCCGGCAACGTGCCGACCGTCGCGGCAAGCTCGACGCCATCGAACCCGGCATCAAAGGCGTTCTCTGCCGCGGACCGGTACGCATCCAGCGCCGAGTCAACCTGATCGGCATTGAGCGCTATTCCGGAGGGCACGCGGCAACCGCCGATTCGCGCCACCACCATGCCGCCCCGGTCGTGGACCGCCTGCGTTGCGCGCAACCAGCCGTTGACTTCGGTGGCGCTTGCGATGCCATGGGTGATCCGGTTGAGGTCTTCAGCACAGTGGGCATCCGCGACGGCATAGACGACCAGGCCGCCCTCCAGGGATTGCGCCGGCGTCTCCCCGACATTTGCTGTCGCACCTTGCCAGAGCGCTTGCGGGCTATTCAAGACGATCCGGTGTTGCAGCCGCAGGGCGCCGAGTTGCAACGGCGCGAACAGGTCTTGGGGAACGGTCTGGCTCATCGCTACGGGCATATCGGGCTGGTGCCAGAAGTCTGGTCCGGCCGTACCCCGCATGCGAGTTATGCGTTGCTAAGTCGTGTCACGCCCCACGCCGCAATGGCCGCAAATGTTTCATACAATGCAGCGCGCTGGGCCGCTCGCAGCTTCATTTTGAGCTCGGATTCATGCGCATTGCGCCAGTCGGCCGGGCCGCGCATGGGTAATAACGATAGTGCAACCGTTATGCTAAATTCGCCGCTTCGGGATCTCGATCAAGCTAGGCGCGCCATGTCGGAACGACGTCAATTCCTGATTGCGATAGGGCATCGTGGGTGGGCGGCATGCGCAACGGACCCCTGCGCCGACGCCGGCGTCGAGCGCGCACGGACCTGCGGCGACCCATGAGCATGACGACTGAAGCCGCCCTCCATTTCGGCCCGTTCTGTCTGCTGCCTCGCAAGCGGATCCTGCTGAAAAGCGGTGTTCCGGTCCGGCTGGGCAGCCGCGCCTTCGATTTGTTGGTTGCGCTGGCTGAACGGCCCGGTGAGGTTGTCTCCAATGCCGAACTGATCGCCCGGGTGTGGCCGAAGGTGGTTATCGAGTCGGGCGCGCTCCGGGTCCACCTGACCGAGCTGCGCAAGGTACTTGGCGATCGGCGCGAGTCGGAACGCTACATCGTGAACGTGCCCACCCAAGGGTACTGTTTCGTTGCAGAAGTCACGCACGCGCTCTCTACGGCGAATGCGGATTTGCCGGCGACCCTTGCCGCAATCGGGCAGCCTGCGGTGGCTGGGAATTCCACCGATGCGCTGGCGGCCGGACCCACCAGTGTCACGCCCGACCTCCCGGTAGCCTTGCCGCTGCCGGCGCAGTTGGCGCGCGTGATTGGTCGCGACGACGTGGTGGCCGACCTTGCCCGCGTACTGTCCTCACGACGCTGTGTAACCGTTACCGGCCCGGCCGGGATGGGCAAGACCACCGTGGCGCTCGCGGCCGCACGCCGTTTGTCGGTGTCTTTTGGCCAGCAGGCCGTCTTCGTCAACCTGGCCCCGCTGAACGACCCCGCGCTCGTGACAAATGCCGTGACGGCCGCGCTCGGCGCACCCGCGCTCGACGCCGTGTCAATGCGCAGCCTGATCGCCTATCTTCGCACCCGCCGCGTGCTGATCGTGCTCGACAACTGCGAGCATGTGATCGATGCCGCGGCGGAACTGGCGGAGTCCTTGCTGACCGGCGCACCGGAGGTCCACCTGCTGGCCACCAGCCGGGAGCCCCTGCGTATCCAGGGGGAATGGGTGCAACGCCTCGGTGCCTTGGCGGTGCCGCCTTCGCTTGACACGCTGGACGTTCAGCAGGCTTTGCGCTATCCCTCCGCGGAACTGTTCGTCGAACGTGTCCGCGCCAGCCAGGGCTCGTTCGCGCTGTGCCAGGCAGACGTCCCGGCGCTGGTCGGCATCTGCCGCGCACTCGACGGGATCCCGCTTGCGCTGGAACTGGCTGCGGCGGGGGTGGAGCGGCTCGGCATGCGCGGCCTGTACGCCCAGCTTGGCAACCGCCTGGCGGTGCTGACGCGGGGCCGCCGCACGGCGCTGCCGCGCCACCGCACGCTACGTGCGGCACTGGACTGGAGCTACGCGCTGTTGCCTGAAGACGAGCGGCGGCTGCTGCGCAGCCTGGCGGTGTTCCGTGGCCGCTTTACAGCGGACGGCGCGCGGGCCGTGGCACAGGAGGGGCTCGTGGGCGATACCGACGAGCATCTCTATAACCTGGTCAGCAAGTCGCTGTTGATGTCGGACATTTCCTCGGAATCCGTGCAGTACTGGCTGCTCGAGACGACACGCGAGTATGGCCTCGCGCAACTGTCGGCCTGCCCCGAGCGCGGTGAAGTGTCCCGTCTGCATGCCATGCATATGCTTGTGATGGCCGACGAGATGGAGCGCGCCAGGCCGCGCCAGTTACGGGCCGACTGGCTGGCGCGCCACGCCTATCTTCTGGACGACATTCGCCTCGCCCTGCACTGGTGCCTGTCGGATGGCGGGGATGCCACGTTGGGTGCGGCGCTGGCCGCCGCTTCTGCACCGCTCTGGTATGCGCTGTCGCACATGGCCGAGTATCTCGGAATGGTGGAGCAGTTGCTCGAGCGGATGCCGGACACGGGCGGGATCGAACCGGCACGGGAAATCGCCTTGCGCGAAGCGCATGGGCATGCATTGTGGAATATCCGCGGCGCGGGACCCGCCGCCATCGCGGCATTCGAACGCAGCCTCGAGGTAGCGCGCCAGGCAAGCTCGGTTGCGGATCAGCTCCACGCATTGTGGGGGCTGTGGCTCATCAGCAATTCCATTGGCGACTACGGCTCGACCGTCCGCAGGGCGCAGGAATTCGGGGCGCTCGTGGCCCACACCGGCGATCCGGCGCACGCCGTCATTCACGATCGGATGATGACATGGAGCATGCACTTCACCGGCCATCACGAGCAGGCGCTCCGTCACGCCTGGCGCGTCCTCGGCAAGCCGGTGGCCATCCGTCTGAGCGCGCGCCGCAGCGGCTTTCAGTTCGATCAAGGGGTGGCGGCGCTGACGGCACTGGCGCGTATCCTCTGGATCAAGGGCATGCCCGAACAGGCGCTAGAACATGCCGAGGCCGCGGTGGAGCGGGCCCAGGCAATCGATCATTCACTCTCGCTGTGCTTCGCCATCTCCGTGGGTTGCGCCCCGGTCGCGTTCTGGACCGGCGACCTCGATCGCGCTGCACGCTATACCGCCGCGCTTCGCCATTGCACGACCGAATACTCGCTCACATTCTGGGGCTGTTACGGCGACGGCTATTTCATGGTGCTCAGCCGCTCGCGCGGTGGCGGCGGCGTGGTGGAGCTGCCGGCGGCATGGCCACTTCCTTTGCGGGACATGCTTTGCACCTTCGACGCCACGCTGGCTTGCGCGGACGATTTCGCACGCGCCCATCGCGGCCTGGTTCCCTGGAGCTCGCCGGAACTGCTCAGGATCGAGGGGGAACGGCTGCGCGACGCCGGCAATCTCGCCGCTGCAGCGGAAAGGATGCGCAGCGGCCTCGACCAGGCCGAAGAGCAAGGTGCGCTGTCGCTGTCTCTGAGGTGTGCCATGAGCCTGGCGGCGCTGACCGCGGAAACCGGATCGATTGCGCAGGCGCACGGTATCCTGGGCGCGGTGTACGACCGGTTTCGCGAAGGCTTCGAAACCGCCGATTTGCGTGCGGCAGCTGCGCTGCTCTGCCGGCTCGGCTGACCAATCGCGCCGTCGTACGCGGCTTCGCGCCCTGGCACGCGCTGGCGCAAGGCGCCAGGCGTCGCCAAGGGCGCGGGCCCTCAGGCCATCAGCTTCTCCTTGGTGATAGGCAGTTCCCGAATGCGCTTGCCCGTGGCGTGGTACACGGCGTTTGCCACCGCCGCGGCAAGCCCGGTAATACCGATTTCACCGATCCCGCGCGCGCCAAACTCATTGAAGCGGAGATCCGGATAGTCGAGCAGGATCACGTCGATCTCCGGCTGGTCTGCGTGTACGGGCACGGCATACTCGGCGTAGTTGTTGTTGCCGGGCATGCCGTTGCGCTCGTCGTACTCGGTGGCCTCGAACAAGGCCATGCCGACGCCCATCACGATGGCCCCTTCCACCTGGTTGCGGGCAGTGACCGGATTGATCACCCGACCGACGTCGATGGCACTGACGACGCGCGCCACACGCAGGCGTGAAATGCCGGGATCCCAGCGCACCTCGACGAAGTGGGCGCCAAAGGACATGAACGACAGCTTGTCCGCCGGCGCCGCGCCGGTGCGGGCAAAGCCCTCGGCGCTGGCGAAGCGCTGGGCCGTCAGGACCGATGCATAGTCGACGCTGCGCCGGCCGTCGGTCAGGCGGCCCTGCTGCATCTTCAGCGACTCGGGCTTGGCGCCGGCAAAGGCGCCGCCTTCCTGGGTCGCATACGTGCCCAGCTGGGCGATGGCGTTGCGGGTGGCTTCGGCTACCGCGGGTAGCACGCTGGCCGTCGCCCAGGACCCGCCTGCGACCGGTGCAGAGGGAAATGAGGAATCGCCGAGCTTGACCTCAATCCTTTCAAATGGAAGCCCAGTCAACTCGCTGACGGTCTGCGCCACGATGGTGTACATCCCGGTGCCGATGTCCTGTACCGCGCAGGTCACGGACGCGCTGCCGTCGCTGCGCAGGTGGACGCGTGCCTCGGCGGGTGTACGCCAGGCATCCCAGTTGCAGACGGCGACGCCATAGCCGGCGATCTCACTGCCGACCGTCATCGATCCCGGTCGCGGATCGCGCCGGTCCCAGCCGAACTTTCGGCTCGCCTGGTCGATGGCCTCGCGCAGGTGGTTGCTGGACCATGGCAAGTTCAGGCTTTCGTCGCGCGTCGACAGGTTGGCGAGCCGGAATCGCACTGGATCCATGCGACAGGCCAGGGCCAGCTCATCGATGGCGGACTCCAGTGCAAACAGTCCCGGGGCAGCGCCCGGCGCGCGCATCGAAGTCGGCGCACCGCGATGCACGTTGGTGGTGTGGTGGCTGACCATGAGGTTGGGACAGGCGTACAGGCTCTGCGTCATGCCCCCGCAATTCTCGACGTACTGCTCGATGAATGAGGTGGTGTTGACGGATTCATGCCGGATCGACGTGATCTTGCCATCCGCCCCGGCCGACAAGCGCACGCGCTGGCGCGTCTCGGGACGCTGCCCGGTGGTGGTAAACATATAGGCCCGCGGCACCACCAGCTTGACGGGCCGGCCGGTCATGCGCGCCGCCGCGCTCGCCGCAACGGAATGCGGCCACAGGAACAGCTTCGAGCCAAAGCCTGAGCCAATGAACGGCGCATCGACGGTGACGCGCTCGGGAGTCAGGCCGAAAATCTGCGCGATGGTATTGCGGTGGACGGTTGCCCCCTGGGTGGCCTCATACAGACGCAGGTCGCCGTTCTCCCACCACGCCAGCGTGGCATGCATTTCCATCGGGTTATGCGTCTCGACCGGGGTGCGGTAGGTAACGTCGACCTTGACCGCGGCCCGGTCGTAGGCCGGCGCCGGTGCGCCGCGCGCATGCCCCCTGCCGCCATCGCGCAGGCCGTTTGCCTTGATGCCGTGTTCCAGGTCGACGACGGGCCGTTCGCCGGCATAGGAAGCCTTGACGCGGTAGGCCGCCTCGCGCGCGTGCTCGAAGGTGTCTGCCACCACCAGCGCCACCATCTGGCCGCCGTAGTAGATCGTATTGTCTTCGAACGGCAGCCGGTGCTCGTCCGTGATCGATGCAGTCAGGATGTTTGCGCCGGAAATCGGGCTTTTCGGCGTACGGTAGAGGCGCGGAAAATGGCCGTTGTGCAGGATGTCAACCACTCCCGGTACGCGGCGGGCGTCGGCCATGTCAAGGCCGGTAATGCGCCCGCTCGCCACGGTGCTGTATACGCCGTACGCGTACAGCATGCCGGGCAGGGCGCGGTCGGCTGTATACAGGGCGGCGCCGGTAACCTTGAGGCGGCCGTCGATGCGGCGCGGTGACGCGCCGATAGCAGTGTTGTTCACGCGTGCACTCCCTTCAGGCGGTGAGAAGCGACAGGTTCCGTACCACGGCCTGCTGGCCGAGCTTGAGCTTGAAGCCGTTCTGTCCATATGAGCGCGCACCAGCCATCGCCGCTTCGCCGGTCTGGCGGAGCAGCGCTTCGGAGACCGGCTTGCCACGCAGCACGGCCTCCGCATCGGCGGCACGCCAGGGCTTGGTTGCCACGCCGCCAAGCGCAATGCGGATATCGCGCACGGTGTTGCCGTCGAGCGCGACGATCACTGCGCTCGACGCCAGGGCAAACTGGTATGAGCCGCGATCGCGCAGCTTGAGATAGGCCGAGCGGCTGCCGGGCATCGGTGCGTCCAGAGTGATGTGGGTGATCATCTCGCCGGCTTCGAGCGCATGTTCCTTCCAGGGCGTGTCGCCGGGCACCAGGTGGAAATCCGCGAAGGCAATGTCGCGCCTGCCCTTCGGCCCCTGCACATGCACCGTTGCGCCGATCGCTACCATGGCGACGCACATGTCGGAAGGATGCGCCGCGATGCACTGGGGACTGCCGCCCAGCACCGCATGGACGTTGCGGTTGAGACCTTCCACCGCGGCACATCCGGACCCCGGCGTGCGCTTGTTGCACGGCGAGACGCCGTCGCGGAAGTAGCCGCAGCGCACCCGCTGCATCACGTTGCCAGCGGTGGTGGCCTTGTTGCGCAACTGCGTGCTGGCGCCGGACAGCAGCGCCTGCGACAGCACGGGATAGTGCTGGCGGATATGCTCGTGCCGGGCCAGGTTGGTGTTGCTGACCATCGCACCGACGCGGGTGCGGCCGTCGCCCAGCGGTTCGATCTGATCCAGCTTGAGCTTGTGGATGTCCACCACGCGCGCCGGCTGCGTGATATCGAGTTTCATCAGGTCCAGCAGGGTCGTGCCGCCCGCCAGGTAGACGGTGTCGCTGCCGCGCGCGTGCAGCGTGACAGCCTGTTCGACGTCGACGGCGCGCGCATATTCAAAGTTCCGCATCAGACGTTCCCCCGTACCTTGCCGCGCGCGTCCTGGATGGCGGAGACGATGTTCTTGTAGGCTCCGCAGCGGCAAATATTGCCGCTCATGGCTTCCTGCACCGAGGCGTTGTCGGACGGGATGCGCCGGTCTTGCAAGATGCCCACCGCGCTCATCATCTGGCCGGCGGTGCAATAGCCGCACTGGTAGGCATCGTGGTCCCAGAACGCCTGCTGTACCGGATGCAGCTTGCCGTCACGCGACAGGCCCTCGACCGTAGTGATGTCGTCGCGGTCATGCATGATGGAAAGCGACAGGCATGCGTTCACCGAGACGCCATTGACGAGGATCGTGCATGCCCCGCATTGGCCGTGATCGCAGCCCTTCTTGGTGCCGGTCAGGTGGACCTTTTCACGCAGGGTATCGAGCAGAATCTCATTGGCCTGCACCACGAGTTGCTGCGTGGTGCCGTTGATAGTCAGTGTCAACGGATAACCTGCGTTGCCTGAGCGCGAAGCGGCCGGTTCCCGTGTCGCCGGCGCCGCGGTTTCCGCAGACACCGTGCCTGACAGCGCGCCGCTTGCTATGCTCACCCCTGAAACGCCGACGCCCTGCATGAATCGGCGACGGGAAAGAACCGTCGGACCACCATCCTGCCCATCGCCGTGAACCGGCACATCGACGGGCACATTCTTTGGGGACGCCATTTACTGTTCTCCTGTGCATGCTGAACCTGCTCAAGGTTGCGCCACGAAGCCCGGTATCGTAAGGACGAGGCTAGCCCCGGGCCCTGCTGTACCATCGCGCTCGTTGGCGATGGCGTGCGTCGATGACGGCCCGGCAGGCCTGGTGCAATCGGAACCCGCACGATTGGGCGCGGCCCTATCACTCTATTCAGATATCAAGCGGATACAAGGGGCTTAACAAGACTTAACAGGCCCGTGTCTTCGCGTGGGATGCCGGGAGGGCAGTGCAGCGCGGCGATGATGTGTGAGCAGTTCATGGTCCCGCAGCCGCCAGGCGCCGCTCGCTGGCATCGGCGCACTGAATGGCGCCTTGCTTTTCCAGTGCGTCGATCTGCGACGGGCCGTAGCCCAGTTCGGCCAGTACAGCCTTGGTATGCTGCCCGCACGCCGGTGCCGGTTGCGCTGGCAGCGCGTTTTCCTGTGCGCTGTTGATCGGGAATCCCGGCATCCGGATTTCGCCGAGCGTGTCATGCCGGACGCGCTGCAGCATGTGATTGGCAGCCACCTGTGGATGCGCCATGACATCCTCGTAGGTCGCGACGCGCGCGCAAAGGATGTCGGCGTCCTTAAGAACGGCGAGCCAGGCATCGGTCGGCCGCTTGACGAACTCGCTGGTCAGCGCCTCCACCATCGCCGCCCGGTTAGCCACGCGCAGCGGCGAGGTGGCAAAGCGCGGGTCGTCGGCCAGCTCGCGCCGGCCCAACACCTCGCACAACCGGCGCCAGCGCTCCGGCATGTAGGCGGCCACCATGACCCAGCCGTCGGCAGTGCGGAAGGCCTGGTTGGGCGCGGAATAGGGCGCCGCGCTGCCTACGCGTTCCGGCAGTTTGCCGTCGGCGCAATAGCTGGTAATGGACGACTGCTGCAGCGCCAGCGCCGCATTGAGCAGGTTGACATCGAGATGGCCGCCCAGGCCGTCGCGCGCGCGCTGCGCCAGCTTGGCCAGCACGCCCATGCAAGCCACATAGCCGGTCATCACGTCGACCACCGGTGCCTGCACCTTGCACGGCTCGCTATCGGGCAGGCCGATCAGGCTCATCAGGCCGGAATCCGCCTGCATGATGCCATCGACGCCAGCGCGATGCGCATACGGCCCCTGCTGCCCGTAGGCGGAGATAGAACAGTAGATCAGCGCGGGGTGGGCCTGGGCCAGTCGGGCGTGGCCAAGGCCGAGGCGTTCCATCACGCCCGGGCGCATGCTTTCCACCACGATGTCGGCGCTCGCGATCATGCGACGTGCCACCGCGACGCCGTCGGCCGACTTGAGGTCGAGCGCCACGCCTAGCTTGTTGCGGTTGAAGCCGTGGAACAGCGCGCTGTCGTCGCCGAGCCAGCCTGGGCCGAGCCCGCGGCCTAGCTCGCCGCCGGGCGGCTCCACCTTGATGACCCTGGCGCCCATATCGGCCAGCAGCATGGTGCAGGTAGGCCCGGCGCCGATCTGAGTAAAGTCGATGACGGTCAGGCCGTCCAGTGCGTCGCGCAACATTTCATGCCTCCGGAAGGGTGCGGGATCGTTTGAACGTGCCTTGCGCGGTGGCTACCAGCACGCCGGCATCGGTGGTCAGCTCCGCCGCGGCGAAGTACAGGCTCTTGCCGGCGCGTGTGAGCTGCGCCGTCGCGCGCAGCCGCCCGGCGCTGGCCTTGCTGAGATAGCTGATCGTCAGCATCACCGTGACCGCGTGGCCCAGTGCGCCGTCAGGGCCGACGGGCAGCCCGGCGTAACCGCAGGCGGCGTCGAGCAGGGTGGCCGTCACGCCGCCCTGCACGCTGCCCTGGCGGTTCAGGTGGCGCGGCTCAAGCTCGAGCTCGAAGGTGCAGCGGCCGTCGCCGACACTGGCCAGGCGAATGCCCAGGTAGTCCAGCAGCGGGTTGTCCGTTGGCGGTACCGTGGCGGGATGCGCGTTCATAACGCCACCTTGATGCCGTTGTCCTGGATCAGCCGCTGCCAGCGCGCCAGGTCCTTGGCGATATGGGCCTTCAGTTCGGCCGGCGACGAGACCTGCGGCTCGAAGCCTTGCCGGGCCATCTGCTCGGCGATGTCGGGGGACTTCAGCGCGGCGACCAGCGCGGCGTTGAGCTTGTCGACTACCGCGCCGGGCGTGCGCGACGGCGCCAGCAGGCTGTACCACAGCTCGGCGTCGTAGCCGGTCACGCCGGCCTCGGCGAAGGTGGGCAGTTCGGGCATCAGCGCCGTGCGCTTGTTGCCGGCAATGCCCAGCGCGCGCAGCTTGCCGGCGCGCACATACTGGATCGCCGAAGCAATGGTCGCAAACGAGACCTGCACCTGGCCCCCCATCAGGTCGGTGATCGATGGCCCGGTGCCGCGATACGGGATGTGCAGCAGTTCGGTGCGATTGAGCTTGGCAAAGACTTCGCCGGCCAGGTGCTGCGGCGTGCCGTTGCCCGGGCTGCTGTAGCTCAGCTTGCCGGGGTTGGCGCGGCTGTACTGGATGAAGTCCTGCAGCGTGCGGAACGGCTGGTCCGGATTGGCCACCAGCATGATCGGCACCGCGGCGATGCGCCCCACCGGGGCGAAGTCGCGCTCGATATTGAAGGGCAACTTGGTGCCGAGAAAGGGGTTCATCGTGACCTGGCTAGAGGCAATCACCAGCGTATAGCCATCGGGTGCCGCGTGAGCGACGAAATCGGTGCCGAGGTTGCCGCCGGCGCCGGGCTTGTTCTCGATCACGATGGTCTGGCCCAGCAGCTTGCCCATTTTGGGCGCGATCAGCCGGGCCAGGATGTCGTTGCCACCGCCGGGGGCGAACGGCACCACCAGCGTGATCGGCTTCTGCGCGGGGAAGGGCACCTGCGCCGCCGCGCCCAGCGCAGTGGCCGACAGCATGGCAGCCAGCGCCATGCGTGCGTATCGGGTCATGCCAGTCATGGTCTGTCTCCTTTCGATGGGTTTTCGAACGCTCAACGCCCGGTGAAACGGGGCTGGCGTTTCTCGGCGAAAGCCTGTCGGCCCTCGATACGGTCGGCGGTATCGCGCAGCACGCCCCAGTAGAGTTCGGTGAGCTGCTGCGCGTCGGCTTCGCCAAGGTGGCTAGTCTGGCGCGACAGCCGCTTGACCGCCTGCACCGCCAGCGGCGCATTGGCCGCGATCCGCGCGGCGAGCGCCAGCGCGCGGTCGAGCAATACCTGGGGCGCCACCGTCTCGCTGACCAGCCCGATGCGGGCCGCGTGTTCCGCATCGATCCGCTCGCCGGTCAGCACCATCTGCATCGCGTGCGCCGCGGGCACGGCCTTCAGCAGCCGGTGCAGTCCCGAGACCGCGGGGATCGAGCCGACCGCCGCTTCGGGCAGGCCGAAGCTCGCCTGTGCCGATGCGATCCGCACATCGCATTGCAGCGCCAGCTCCAGGCCCGCGCCGAGGCAGTGGCCGTTGACGGCGGCAATCAGCGGCTTGCACAGGTCCAGGCCGCCCAGGTCCATCAGGCGGATATAGAGCCCGAGGTCGGCGGCCGGCTCCGTGGCGCGGAACAGCGCCTGCGCGTAGCTGGCTGGCGACTGGCGCGTGCCTTTCAGGTCCGCACCCGCGCAGAAGGCGCGCGTGCCGGCGCCGGTCAGCACCGCCACACGCAGGTCGTCGCGGTCGCGCACTTCGGCCAGGTGGTCGCGCAGTTCACGCAGGGTGGGCACGTCCAGCGCATTGAGCGCGTCGGGCCGGTCGATGGTCAGCACCGCGACCGCGCCTTCGAGATGGCGTCGTACAGTCATGGCGCCTCCTTATACGCTGGGCGACGACAGGCTGCGCCCACCGCAGACATAGAGCACCTGCCCGGTCACATACGATGCGCGCGGGTCGAGGAAGAAGCTGACCGCATTGGCGATATCGTCGGCGGTGCCGATGCGCTGCACCGGCACCGATTTCTGCAAGCGCGCCTGCACGTCCGGCGCAAAGCCGCGGAAAAGCGGGGTATCGACGATGCCGGGCGCCACGGCGTTGACGGTGATGCCCTTGGCCGCAAACTCGATCGCCAGCGAACGCGTCAGGCTGACCACGCCGCCCTTGGCCGCGGCATAGTTGGCCTGCCCGAACCCGCCCAGCCACGCGCGCGACGAGATATTGACCACGCGGCCGTAGCCGCGCTCGACCATGCCCGGCAGTGCCGCGCGACAGCACAGGAATTGCGAGCGCAGGTTGGTATCGACGACCAGGTCCCAGTCTTCGTCGCTCATCTTCAGGAAGCGCATGTCGCGCACCGCGCCGGCGTTGTTGACCAGGTAGTCGATGCGGCCAGTGCGTGCGAGCACCTGCGCGAAGGCGTCGTTGACCGCCGCCGAGTCGGTCAGGTCGGCGCTGGCGCCGAAGGCATTGAAGCCCTCGGCAACCAGCGCGCCGACGGCGGCATCGAGCGCGGCCGCGTCGCGGTCGAGCAGGGCCACTGCCAGGCCCTGGCGCGCCAGCTGCGTGGCGATGCCCAGGCCGATGCCGCGCGCGGCACCGGTCACCACCGCCACATGCGCGGAATCGAAGTTTTGTGTGCGCATCTCAGACACCCAGCAGGTGGACGGACGAGGCGGCGTGGTCCACGCCCGCGATGCCGCCGCCGGTGCATTGCGTCAGGCCGATGCGGGCCTCCGCCACCTGGCGTGCGCCGGCGCGGCCCTGCAGCTGCCACAGGATCTCGACCATCTGCGCCACGCCGGTGGCGCCGAGCGGATGGCCCTTGGCCAGCAGCCCGCCGCTGGGATTGACCGGCACGCGCCCGCCCAGCCGCGTCGCGCCGGACTTGAGCAGCGCCACGGCATCGCCGCGCGGCGCCAGGCCGAGGGCTTCGTAGTAGAGCAGCTCGGCGATGGTGAAGGCGTCGTGCAGCTCGACCACGTCGACGTCCTGCGGCCCGAGCCCGGCCTGCGTGTAGGCCTGGCGCGCGGCGCGCGCGGTGATCTCGGCATCGAGGATGTCGTCGTCGGCTTCTTCGCGCATGCCCGACACCACCACCGACGACAGCACCTTCACCGGCCGCGCCTGCGCCGGCCGCTGCGTACTTAGCACCAGCGCGGCGGCGCCATCGACCTGCGACGGGCAGCATTGCAGCAGCGTCAGCGGGTCGGCGATCATGCGCGAGGCCAGCACTTCTTCGACCGTGGTGGTGTTGCGCTGCTGCGCATACGGGTTGAGCGACCCGTGGTGGCGGTTCTTGACCGCGACCTCGGCGAGGTCGGCCGGGCGGGCGTCGCGCTCGTAAAGGAAGCGCGTGCCGCGCATCGCATAGACCGCGGGCAGCACCATGCCGGACCTGGCATAGAGCTCGGTCTTGTGGTCGTTGCGCTGCAGCGGGATGGTGCCGCCGCCGAGCGCGGTGAGCTGCTCGATGCCGAACACCAGCACCGTGTCGTATTGCCCGGCCAGCAGCGCGTGCCGCGCCAGGTGCACGCCGGTGGCACCGCTGGCGCAGGCGTTCTCGACGTTGTAGACCGGGATCCCCTTGAGCCCCAGGTCGCGCACGATCAGCTGGCCGAGGATCATGCCGCCCAGCACGTTGGCGCAGTAGACCGCCTGGATGCGGCCGGCCGGCACGTCGGCGTCGGCCAGCGCCTTCAGGATGGCCTGTTGCGCCAGTTCCGGCGCCAGCACGCCGGGATGGCGGCCGAACGGCGTCATCGCGCCGCCGTGGATGTAGATGTCCTGCATGGTGCTTACCTTTTCCCTTCTCTCGATCGTTCAGGCCGTGACGGCTTCGAACACATAGCCAAGCTCGGCGTCATGCCGCGGCGCGTAGCGCGCGCCGATGACAGGCCGCGCCGTGCCCAGCAGGCGGCCGAAGATGCGTACCGGGCCGACGAAATCGACATAGCCGAGCGCGTACGGCGGCTGCCCGGTCTTGGGCGCGGGGTGGATCACGGTATAGCTGTAGAGCGTGCCCGTGCCGGTGATGGCGACGCCTTCATGGCCCTCGGCCAGTGGCGAGTCTGCGGGCAGCGCCGGGAAGATCCAGGCGCCGGTGGCGCGCTCGCGCGAGGCAAGCAGATGGGGAACGGGTTCCGCGCTCCAGAGCGGATAGGGCTGGTCTGACATGGCTGTCTCCTGCGGTTGGGCCTGGTGTAATGGTTGTCGCCGGCGGGCCCTGCGACAAACGATATTTCAGGCGCTTTCGCTTGAGGAAAAGTCAAGCGACAGGCGAAGACAAGGCATGAGCGGGGAGCCAGCCGGGTACGGACGTCTCAGTCCACCAGCCCCACCAGCCGCGACAGCGACTGCTCCGCGCCGCGCGAGGCCGCCACTACAAAGTCGATGAAGCGCCGGACCCGCACCGGCATCTGGCTGCGGTGCGGGTAGTACATGTACAGCCCGACCTGGCTGCTGCTGTATCCGGGCAGGATTGCCCTGAGCCGTCCGCTGACCAGGTCGGCATGGACCATGTAGGCGGGCAGCTGGCCGATGCCGATACCGGCGCGGACCGCCTCGACCTCGGTTTCCACATCGTTGAAGCTGGCCACGGCCGGCAGCTCCTGGTACACCAGGTTGCCGTCCACCTGTAGTTCCCACGGCACCATGCGGCCGGTGGCGGGGCGGCGGAAGCCGGTGCACTGGTGCCGCGGCAGGTCGTCGAGCGTGGCCGGCTCGCCGTGCCGCGCCAGGTACTCCGGCGCGGCGCAGATCACCAGCGGCAGGTCGCACAGGCGCCGCGCGACCAGGTTCTGGCCGGGGCTGGTGCCGACGCGGAAGCCCACGTCGATCCTGGCTTCGACCAGGTCGGTGAAGAGGTCGCTCAGCACCACGTCGAAGTCGATGCCGGGATGCTGGTCGCGGAAGCCCTTGACCAGCGGCACCAGCACGCGGCTGCCGAGCGACGGCGGCGCGGTCAGGCGGATCAGGCCGTCGTCGTCGCCGCGGCTGGCACGGACCTGTTCGAGCGCTTCGTCGAGCTGGCGCATGCCGGGCGCGGTCAGCTCGAACAGCCGTGCGCCTTCCTCGGTCAGGCTGAGCTTGCGCGTGGTCCGGTGCAGCAGGCGCACGCCCAGGTGGGCCTCTAGCGAGCGCACCGCCTTGCTCGCCGCCTGCGGCGTGACACCGGCCTCGACCGCGGCACGCCGGAAACTGCCTGCGCGCACCACGCCGAGGAAGAGGGTGAGGACCCGGGCCTTGTCCATGACTGGAAATCGGAGGTTGGCAAGACGGCCATCATAGCGCCAGTGACGACGGGATCGACGGGATGGCCCTGGTGTGCCATCGCGCCCGGTTCGAAGGACGACTACCGCATTGCAGCGCGCATGCTGGGGCGCAGCACGCGGGACCAGGCCGCCGGCCGATGCGCTGTGGCAACTGCCACAGCTACCGCGGGCCGCAGTGTCATCCGTTTGTAATTAAGACCCTGGCCTTCCTTGTAATCCGTGGATTCTTGGCGCGCGCAGCGTGTGCTGGCGCCTGCAATGGTCGCTGGTGCGCCGCCCGATGCACCGGTAAACCAAGGCACGAATGTTGCGGCGGATCCTGGCAGCGATGGGTATATCGCTGGCCCGAGCGTCATGTGACCGGGTCGACCATCCACCCGCCACAAGGCGTCGGTTGAGGCCGCGTCGGGACCTCTGGAACAAGGAGAGCTGTCATGAATATCGTCTGGCTTGTTGGAGCCGTAGTCATCATTCTCGCGGTACTCAGCTTCTTCGGCTTGCGCTAGGCCACATCGCGTAGCGTACCGCGCAGCGCCACCGGCACGACTGCCGCGGCGTGCGCGTACCGCGGCATCGCGTAATGCCCTTGCTGCAGTGCGGCGTGGCAGCGCCACGCCCGCTCCTCTGTTTCCCTTTCCCCGAGCAATTTCATCTGTTCCGACGACGAGCTTTTGCGCCTGTCCTGCCAACAATGTGCGGCCAAGACAGCGACAAACCATCCGAGGAGACAGACATGAGCACGCATCCGTTCGACCTGACCGGCAAGGTGGCACTGGTGACCGGCGGCAATGGCGGCATTGGCCTGGGCATCGCTGAAGGACTGGCCGCGGCCGGTGCCGATATCGCGATCTGGGGCACCAACGCGGACAAGAACGCCGCCGCCGCGGACCGGCTGGGACGGCACGGGCGCAAGGTGCATACGGAGCTTTGCGACGTGGGCGACGAGCAGGCGGTCGATGCCGCGATCGCGCGCACGGTGGCGGCGCTGGGCCGCATCGACGGCTGCTTTGCCAACGCCGGCGTCGGCAGCGGCAGCAAGGCTCCGTTCGACCAGCTCGAGACCGAGGCCTGGCGCCGCACCTTGCGGGTCAACCTGGACGGCGCCTTTTTCACGCTGCGTGCGGCAGTGCGGCAGATGCTGGTGCAGGGCGAGGGCGGCGTGCTGTGCAGCACGGCCTCGGTCGCCGCCATCGAAGGCGCGCCGCGCGCCGAGCACTACGCCGCCACCAAGGGCGGCGTGATCTCGATGATGCGCGGGCTGGCCGTCGAGTATGCGCGCAAGGGCATACGCGCCCATTCGATCCTGCCGGGCTGGATCAGGACCGAGATGACCAGCGCGGCGCAGGGCAACGATGCCTTCCAGGAGATGGTGCACAAGCGCGTGCCGATGCGCCGCTGGGGCGAGGGCAGCGACTTCGCCGGCATCGCGGTCTACCTGATGAGCCCAGCTTCGGCCTACCACACCGGCGATACCTTCGTCATCGACGGCGGCTATACGTTGTTCTGACCGCTGTTCTGACGCCTGGGGCCCACCGGCCAGACCCTGCCGCCGCCGACCACATAGGCGCGCTCGTCGGCCTGCGGCCGCACTGTGGCATGGCCGGTGAAGGCGCCGAACGCGGGCAGGATGGCGCCGCGCGGCCCGAACAGGAAGCACGGCAGGCGCAGGCTGTCGGCGCCGCTGCCGCGCAAGCGGCAGGCCGGGTGCAGGTGACCGGCGAGCACATAGCCGAGCGGTGAAGTGCCGGGCATATGGCACAGCGCGAACGGCCCCGCCACCGCCGGCTCGGACACCACGGCAATCTCGAGCGACGCGGGCGGGTCGCCCGCGCGCGCGTCGTGGTTGCCGCGCACCAACGTGCAGCGCAAGTGCGCCGGCAATTCTTGACGCCAGTCGTACAGCGCCTGCAATACCGACGGCGTGCGCGACGCGCGCGCGTGCAGGAAGTCGCCCAGGAACACCAGTTCGTCGACCGGCAGCTGCCGCACCAGGCGGGTCAGCACTGCGAGGTTGTCGCCGGTAGTGCCATGCGGCACCGGCTGCCCCAGCGCGCGGAACGCCGCGGCCTTGCCGAAGTGGACGTCGGCCACCATCAGCATGCCGGCCGCCGGCCACCACAGCGCATGTTCGGGCAGCAGCCACAGGGTCTCGCTGGCGGCAACCACCGCCATCGCGCCACCCTGCTCCAAAGTGCGGGCGTCGGGATTCATAGCAGCGGCAACGGCTTCGACGGCTTGCGCGGACGCCGCGGCCGGCGCGCGGTGCGGGCGGACGGGCCGGCATGGTCGGCCATGCCGAAGCGCGCGGCTTCGGCCACGGCATCGGCCATCATCCCGGCCGGCATGCCCGCGGCTTCGCCGGGCTCGGGCCCGGCCGCCAGTTCCAGGTCGGCCAGCATCCGGGCGATGCGATCGGCGAGCTTTTCGGTGCTGAGCTTCTCGCGCAGGAATTCCACCACCAGCGGGAACGACAGCGGCGTGGGCCGCTTCAGCGCGTGCAGGTCCAGCTTCAGTGCGGACAGCCGCTCCAGTGTCGCGGCGAGCCGGTGCGCGTCCAGCTCCTGCATCAGCACTTCGCGTTCGGCCTGGCCCAGCAGCAGGTTGCCGGGGTCGTGCTTGCGGAAGACCTCGTAGAACAGGCTGGATGATGCCTGCAGCTGGCGCGCGCTCTTGGGCGCGCCGGGGTAGCCCTGGAAGATCAGCCCGGCGATGCGGGCAATCTCGCGAAATCTTCGCAACGACAGCTCGCCGGCGTTGAGGCTGCCCAGCACGTCGGCAGCCAGGTCGCGCCGGCGCTCGTCGGCCAGGACCTGCGGCAGCCAGCGGGCCCAGTCCACCGGCGCCGACGCCAGCAGTTCCAGCCCGTAGTCGTTGACCGCCACCGAGAACGTAGCCGGCACCTGTTGTCCCAGCCGCCATGCCAGCAGGCTGCCCAGGCCAAGGTGGACCGAGCGCCCGGCGAACGGATAAAGGAACAGGTGCCAGCCTTCGCGAGATTGCAGCGATTCTGCCAGCAGGGTATGGCGCGACGGCAGCGCCGACCACTGCGCCTGCAGGTCGACCAGCGGCTGGATCAGCGGCAGCTCGGGGGTGTCGCGCAGATCCAGCCGGCCCGCCGCGGCGGCGGCGAGCGTGTCGATCACGGCCTCGGCCAGCTCGGTCGACATCGGCATCTTGCCGCCGTTCCAGCGCGGCACCACCGGGCGCCGGCCGGTGGCGCGGCGCACGAAGGCGGTCATCTCCTGCACCCGCACCAGTTCGAGCAGCCGGCCGCCGAACAGGAAGCAGTCGCCGGGCGCGAGCCGCGCGATAAAGCCTTCTTCCACCGAGCCCAGCGAGGCGCCGCCGCTGCCGGCGCGGCTCCAGTAGCGCACCTGCATGGTGGCATCGCTGACGATGGTGCCCACGCTCATGCGATGGCGCCGTGCCAGCCCCGCGTCCGGAACGCGCCAGACGCCTGCCTCGTCCGGCACCGCGCGGCGGAAATCCGGATACGCCGACAGCGTGGCGCCACCCTGGCGCACGAAGTCCAGGCACCACTGCCATTCCTCATCGGTCAGGCCGCGGTAGGCCCAGGCCGAGCGCACCTCGGCCAGCAACGCTCCGGGCCGGAAGCCGCCGCCCAGTGCCACCGTCACCAGGTGCTGCACCAGCACGTCGAGCGGTTTGTCGGGCGACTCGCGCGCCTCGATCCGGCCTGCCTGCACCGCGTGCCGCGCGGCCACGGCCTCGACCAGTTCCAGGCTGTGCGTGGGCACTACCGTCACGCGCGAGGCGCGGCCGGGCGCATGGCCGGAGCGCCCGGCGCGCTGCAGCAGGCGCGCCACCCCTTTGGGTGAGCCCACCTGCAGCACGCGCTCCACCGGCAGGAAGTCGACGCCAAGGTCCAGGCTGGAGGTGCACACCACCGCGCGCAGCGCGCCGTTCTTCAGGTTCAGCTCGACCCATTCGCGCACCGCACGGTCGAGCGAGCCGTGGTGCAGGGCAATCTCGCCGGCCCAGTCCGGCCGCGCGTCGAGCAGCGCCTGGTACCACAGCTCGGCCTGCGAGCGCGTATTCAGGAAGACCAGCGTGGTGCCGCCGTGCGCGAGTTCTTCGACCACATGCGGCAGCATCGACAGGCCCAGGTGGCCGGCAAACGGGAAGCGGCTGGCACTGTCGGGCAGCAGGGTATCGATCACCAGGGTCTTCGGCGTATGGCCGTGCACCAGTACGCGCCGCTCGCCGGGCACGCCGCTCAGCAGCACGTCGGCCGCGTGCGGCAGGTTGCCGAGCGTGGCCGACAGCCCCCATACCATCAGCGCGGGCTGCCATTGCCGCAGCCGCGCCAGCGCCAGCTGCACCTGCACGCCGCGCTTGTTGCCGAGCAGCTCGTGCCATTCGTCGACCACCACCATGCGCACGCGCCGCAGCGTGTCGTGCGCGTCGGCACGGGTCAGCATCAGCGTCAGGCTTTCGGGCGTGGTCACCAGCGCGGTCGGCAAGCGCCGCTGCTGCGCCGCGCGCTCGGCGCTGCCGGTGTCGCCGGTGCGCAGCGCCACGGTCCAGTCGAGATCCAGCTCGGCCAGCGGCGCCTGCAGCGCACGCGTGGTGTCGGCCGCCAGCGCGCGCATCGGCGTCAGCCACAGCACGGTCAGCGGCGGCGCGGGCTTGTCGTGCGACGGGGCCGCGCGCGGCGTGGCGAACGCCATCAGCGCGCCGAGCCACGCCGCATAGGTCTTGCCGGTGCCGGTGGTGGCGTGCAGCAGCCCGCTCTGCCCACGCGCGATCGCGGTCCAGACTTCGCGCTGGAAGGCGAAGGGCTGCCAGCCGCGCGCGTCGAACAGCGCCTGCATGCCCTGGGCCACGGTCAATGGAGGCGGGGTGGGCGCCGGATCGATCGCGGGCTGGCGCGCGGCGCGCGGCGGGTTCATGCCGCATCCTCCCGCGGCGCGCCGGGGACCGGCAGCATCGCTTCGAGCGTGGCCAGCGTATCGGCCTCGTCGATCGGCTTGTCGGTGCGCCAGCGCAGCATGCGCGGAAAGCGCACCGCGATGCCGCTCTTGTGGCGGCCGCTGCGGGCAATGCCTTCGAAGCCGAGCTCGAACACCTGGGTCGGCTCCACGCTGCGCACCGGCCCGAATTTCTCGACCGTGGTGCGGCGGACGATGGCGTCGACCGCGCGCATCTCGGCATCGGTCAGCCCGGAATAGGCCTTGGCGAACGGCACCAGCGTGCGGCCCGGCGTACCTGGCGGGCCGTTCCAGACCGCGAAGGTGAAGTCGGTATAGAGGCTGGCGCGGCGACCGTGGCCGCGCTGCGCGTAGACCAGCACGGCATCGATCGAGTAAGGGTCGATCTTCCACTTCCACCAGACCCCGACATCCTTGGTGCGGCCCGCGCCATAGGCCGCGCCCGCGGCCTTCAGCATGAAGCCCTCCACGCCCAGCTCGCGCGAGGCGTCGCGCAGGCGGGCATAGTGTTCCCAGCTGTCGGCCTCGACCAGCGGGCTCAGTTCCAGCGCGGGGTGGACGTGCGCCGCCACCACCTGTTCCAGCTGCGCACGGCGCTCGGCTTGCGGGCGGGTGCGCCAGTCCTCGCCCTGCCACTCGAGCAGGTCGTACGCCATCAGGAGCGCCGGTGCTTCGCGCAGCAGCCTGGTGCTCAGCGTCTTGCGGCCGATGCGCTGCTGCAGCAGCGCGAACGGCTGCACGCGCCCCTGCTGCCAGATCACGATCTCGCCGTCGAGCACGGTGCCGTCCGGCAGCGGCGCGGCGGCCTGCTGCAGTTCCGGGAAGCGTTCGGTGATCAGCTCCTCGCCGCGCGACCACAGCCAGGTCTGGCCGCCGCGCCGCACCAGCTGGGCGCGGATGCCGTCCCACTTCCACTCGACCAGCCACGCGCCGGGCGCGCCCAGCACGGTGTCGAACTGCTCGGCCGGGGCCTGCAGCGGATGGGCCAGGAAAAACGGATACGGCTGGCCGCCGGCGCGCAGCGCGCGGTCGTCTTCGTCCTCGGGCGCAAGCAAGGCCAGGAAGCGCGCCGCGTCGGGGCGCGCCGACAGGTCGGTGTAGCCGACCATGCGCTCGGCCACGCGCTTGGGGTCGATACCGGCCACCTCGCCCAGCGCGCGCGTCACCAGCAGCCGCGACACGCCCACGCGGAAGGCGCCGGTGATCAGCTTGAACAGCACCAGCCGGCCATGCGCGTCGAGCGGGCGCCACAGCGCATCGAGCCGCGGCTGCAGTGCTTCCGGCGGCAGTCCGCGCAACGGCAGCAGCCGCTGCTCGACCCATTCGGCCAGGCCGGCGTGATCGGCATCGCGCGGGTCCGGCAGCAGCAGCGCGATGGTTTCGGCGAGATCGCCGACCGCCTGATAGCTTTCCTCGAACAGCCAGTCGGGCAGGTCGGCGGCCTGCCGTGCCAGGTCGCGCAGCAGCGATACCGGCACGATCTGGCGCGGCTTGCCGCCCGCCAGGAAATAAACGGCCCACGCGGCATCCTCGGGCGGCGCGGTGCGCAAGTAATCGACCAGCGCGGCCAGCCGGGCCTTGGTCGACGTGGTGCCGTCGAGCGCGGCGTAGAGGTCGGCAAAGGCCTTCATGGTGCGGCCTCTTCGTGGCCCGCTTCGCCGGGCACCGCCGGGTCCGGGCGCGCGGCTTCATCGTCGTCGCCGTACTCGGTGTCGAAGGCCTGCGCCTGCCAGCCGCGCTCGCCCAGATAGCGCACCATCACCGGCACGTTGCCGTGGGTCACGATGATGCGTGCGGCGCCGGTGGCGCTGATCGCCTGCAGCAGTCCGGGCCAGTCGGCATGGTCGGACAGCGCAAAGCCGCGGTCGACGCCGCGCCGCCGGCGCGTGCCGCGCAGCTGCATCCAGCCGCTGGCGAAGGCGTCCGAGGCATCGCCGAACCGCCGCAGCCACGGCGAACGCTGTGCCGATGGCGGTGCCACCACCAGCGCCTGGCGCAGCAGCGGGCTGCGCGCCGGCAGTTCGGTGGCCAGCGCCATCGGCGGCAGTGCGACGCCGGCCTCGGCATAGGCCGCGTTGAGCTGCGTCAGCGCGCCATGCACGATCACCGGGCCGGGCATGCCATCGGCGCCGGCATGCCGCAGCAGGCCGTGCAGGATGCGCTGCGCCTTGCCGAAGGTATAGGCGTAGACGATGCTGGCGCGCCCGGCGCGGACGTTGGCCTGCCACCAGTCGAAGATCTCGGCCATCAGCGTCGCCTGCGGCGGCCAGCGGTAGATCGGCAGGCCGAACGTGCTTTCGGTGATGAAGGTATCGCAGGGCACCGGCTCGAACGGGTCGCAGGTGCCGTCGGCTTCCAGCTTGTAGTCGCCGGAGGCCACCCAGACCTGCCCGCCATGCTCGAGCCGCACTTGCGCGGAGCCCAGCACGTGCCCGGCCGGATGCAGGCTCAGCGTGACGCCGTGGTGGGTGATGCGTTCGCCGTAGCGCAGGGTATCGAGCTGGATGCCGGGCAGCCGCGCCAGCAGCACGCCGCGGCCGGGCGCGGCGCACAGGTAGTGCGCATGGCCGAAACGGGCGTGGTCGGAGTGCGCATGCGTGATGACGGCGCGCTCGACCGGGCGCCATGGATCGATGTAGAAATCGCCGGGCGGGCAATAGAGGCCTTCCGGCCGGGCGACGATCAGGTCGCCGGGGCGGGCGGAATCCGGGAGCGGCCGGGTGGTGTCCAAGCGTGCCTCCTGATGCACTGCGGCCGACGCGGCCGCGATGCTCCCGCGGTGGGAGACCTGGGCATCATACTGCGCTAAGCCGCGCGGTGTGGAGGCGGTGGGGGCTGGTTCGGGTGTCGGTGGGGGTCTGACAATATGCAGGCCGCGGAGGCCGTGCTTCGGCGCAACCGCGCTGATGGTTTGCTCCCCTCTCCCGCGTGCGGGAGAGGGGCCGGGGGAGAGGGCGGGCGCTGGCAATAGCGACGGGGGGCACTTCGTGGAGGCTTCGGCCCTCTCCCCCAACCCCTCTCCCGCCGGGCGGGAGAGGGAGCTATCACGGCGGGCGGCAGGGAATGGCGAGCGTTTGCAGCCGGCAGCCGCCAGACGGCTTACAGCACGTCGTCCTTCAGGTGATACCAGTGATACAACACCCGCTGCCCCAGCCTCCGGAACGGCGCGAACATCTGCGATTCCACCATCTCGCGCACGTTCGGGAACGGCAGCGGCGAGCCGAAGATCGGCAATTCCGGCAGCGCCGACGACTTGCCGGCGATCAGCGCGGCCAGGCGCTTGCCGGCCTGGGCGGAATACATCACGCCGTTGCCGCCGTAGCCCATGGCGTAGTAGATCGACTGCGCCGGGTCGGGCTGGGTGATGCGCGGCATCATGTCGTGGCTGACGTCGACCCAGCCCCACCACGAATAGTCGATCTGGATGCCCTGCAGCGCGGGGAATTTGCAGTGCATGTCGGCGATCAGCTTCTGCTTGTACTGGTCCTGCGGCGCGTCGTTGCCGGTAATCGCGCTGCGGCTGCCGATCTGCAGGCGGCCGTCTGGCATCAGCCGGTAGTAGTGGCGCAGGATGCGGGTATCGGTAATGACCTGCGTGGTGCGGAAGTTGCACGCGGCCAGTTCGTCGGCGGTGAGCGGGCGCGTGACGATGGAGTTCGACAGGATCGGGAACAGCCGGTTCTTCAGCTCGCGGTGCAGCGACTGCGAGGTGTAGCCGCCGGTGGCCACGCCCACGGCGCGGGCGCGCACGATGCCGCCCGGGGTGCGCAGGTAGTGCACGCCATTGCGCGTTTCCCAGCCGGTCACGGGGCTCGATGGATGCACCTTGGCGCCGAGTGCGCGCGCGCGGCGCAGGTAGCCGAAGGCGAGCTTGCCGGCATGGATGCCGATGCCTTCGGGCTCGTGCATGGCGCCGGCGGCTTCCTTGTCGTCGACGTATTCGCGCCGCACGGTGTCGGCGTCGAGGATGCGCGCGTCGTAGTTGAAGACCTCGCGCAGGATCTTCGCTTCCTTCTCCAGCGCGGGCATCACCTTGTCGCGGTGCGCGATGTACAGGTGGCCGCCGGGCTGCGGATCGCAGTCGATGTCCTTGATCAGCCCCTTGAAGGTCTCCATGCCGTCGCAGACCTCCCGGTGCAGGCGCAGCGCGGTATCGAGGCCGTAGCGCTGGATCCACTGCGAGCGCTTGAGCCGCCCCGACGCGCATTGCGCCTGGCCCCCATTGCGCGTGCTGCAGCCCCAGCTGACGCGGTTGGCCTCGAGCACCGTGGCCTTGATGCCGTATTCCTGCGCCAGGAAGATGGCGCAGGTCAGGCCGGTGAAGCCCGAGCCGATGATGGCGACGTCGACGTCGATATCGTGGATGATCGGGCCGTCGTCGGCGGGCGGCTCGCCCGCGGTGCCGATCCAGTAGGTCGGCGCGTATTCCCGGCCGTGGCCGGGCGTGGGCGTGTGCAGCGGATCGTAGGCGGGGTCGTACGGCCGGGTCGGGGCGGTCGACTGCTCGCCGGCCAGGAGGCTGCTGCGGGGAGCTACGGCTTGCATGGCGCGTCTCCTCGCTTCAGGCTGCGGCTACCACCGGCGGGCGGTCCTTGCGGTAGGCGTTCTTCACCGCGATCTTGCCGCCGCGGAAGGTGAACACGTCGACCATGCGCGCCTCGATGCGGGCGCCGTCGGCGCGGGTGCCGCGGAAGGTGGATTCGCTGACGCCGCGGTCGCCGACGACGAAGTGGTCGCCATCGACCCACTGCGCATCGGGGAAGGTCTGCCAGGCCAGCTGAAAGCCTTCGCGCACGGCCTCGCGGCCGACGAAGCTGCGGCCCAGCAGGTCGGGGCCGGCGACGCCGTGGAACACGCAGTCGTCGGCCATGCAGGCCATCAGCGCGTCGATGTCGTGGCGGTTCCAGGCGTCGTTGAAGGCTTGCAGCAGTTCGATGCCGGCGGCGGTGTTGTCCTTGGACATGGCTTGGTCTCCGTGAGTGTTGTGGGCCGGTCCGTGGGGAACCGGCCATGACTCGAGCATAGGGAAACCGGCCGCGGCGCTGTAGCGCCAGTTCGGGACTATCGCTTGGGCCAGCGGCGCGGGCGCGGCCGCGGCACCGCTCAGGCCGCGGGGCGGGCCCGGGAAGTGACGGAGGCGGGGGACGTTGCACCGCCGGCGGTGGCCTGCAGTTCACGCGCGACGCCGGCCAGCACGCGGATGCCGGGCTCGATGCGGTCCAGCGAGATCGACGAGTAGCCCAGCCGGAAGCCGTTGCGCGGCGCGGGCTCGGCCATGAAGAAGACGCTGCCGGGCTCGATCAGCACGCCCTGCAGTTCCGCCAGGCGCGCCAGCGCATCGGCGTCGAGCCAGGACGGGCCTTCGATCCAGCAGGAGGCGCCGCCGGCGATCGGCACCGCGCGGAAGTCCGGCATATGCGCGGCCAGCGCCGCCAGCACCGCTTCGGCGCGCTCGCGGTGCGCGGCGGCGAGCCGGCGCAGGTGCGCGTCATAGTGGCCCAGCGACAGGAACAGCGAGAACGCGCGCTGGATATACGCCGACGGGTGCCGCAGCATCAGCCGGCGCGCGCCGCGCAGTTCGGCGATCAGCGCGGCGGGGCCGACGATGTAGCCGATGCGCAGGCCCGGCGCCAGGCTCTTGGACAGGCTGCCGACGTAGATCACGCGGTTGCTGCGGTCCAGGCTCTTGAGCGTGGGCGTGGGGTCGCCCTCGAAGCGGCTCTCGGCCTCGTAGTCGTCCTCGATCAGCACGAAGTCGGCTTCCTCGGCCTGCCGCAGCAGCGCCTGGCGCCGCGCCAGCGGCATGGTGACGGTGGTCGGGCACTGGTGGCCCGGGGTCACGTAGACGTAGTCGCAGGCGCGCTGCGCGTCGGACAGCGTCAGGCCCTCGCCATCGACCGGCAGCGGCACCAGGTTCGACGTGTGCGAGCCGAAGATATTGCGCGCGTCCGGATAGCCGGGGTCCTCGATGCCCACCGGCGTGTCGGGACTGACCAGCAGGTCGGCCAGCAGGTACAGCGCCTGCTGCGCGCCCACGGTGATCACGATCTCGTCGGTGCCGGCCCAGACCCCGCGGCGCGGCAGCACGCGGGTGCGGATCTGCTGCACCAGCGACTCGTCGTCGCGCAGGATCATGTCCTGGGCCCAGTCGTGGATGTCGAGCACGCTCAGCGCCTTCAGGCAGCATTCGCGCCAGTCCGCGGTGGGGAACAGCGCCGGGTCGTACTGGCCGTAGATAAAGGGGTAGGGATAGTCGCGCCAGTTGGCGCGCTTGACGATATTGCGCTGCTGCGTGGGGCGGAACACGAAGCGCCGTTCCCAGTCGGGCTCGCCGGCGCGCGCCGGCACCGGCTCGCCGCGCAGCGAGGCCACGCCGCTGACGCGGGTGCCGAGGATCTCGGGGTTGACGAAGTAGCCGCTGCGCTCGCGCGCGACCAGGTAGCCTTCGTCGACCAGCTGCTGGTAGGCCAGCACCACGGTGTTGCGCGCCACCCGCAGCTGCGCCGACAGCTCGCGGCTGCTGGGCAGCGGCTCGCCTTGCGGCAGCTGTTCGTCGAGGATGGCCGAGACCAGCATCTGCCGGATCTTGCCCTGCAGGCTCAGGCCCGAATGCACATGCTGCTGGAACAGTTGCGACCAGAGGGTGGTGGGAGACTTCAGGCTCATGGGGCAGGGGGCGTTTGCCGAATGGCGAAGCGCGCCAGCATACTGCACTGGCGCGCCGCGCGGCACATCAATACTTGTGGAGGTCAGGCCTTGGCATCTCGGCCAGCGGCACTACCGGCTCGGCGCCACGGCGAAACAGTTGCCGCGCGCCGTAGGCAAGCAGCAGGATCAGCAGGCTGATGACCCCCAGCGCAAGCGGCGTGCGCTGGTCGGGGATAAAGCCCATTGCCACCACGATGCCAAGCATGCCGAGGATCGCCACATAAGTGAGATACGGGTAGCACCACATGCGCACGCGCAGCTGGCCCGGCGCCTCGCGCTCCAGCCGCGACCGCAGGCGCAGCTGCGAGATCGCGATCAGGATGTAGACGAAGATCGCCACCGTGCCGTACGAGTTCACCAGGAAGGCAAACACCGTATCCGGCGAGACATAGGACATCACCACCGCGCCGTAGCCGAACAGCGTCGCCACCAGGATCGCGCGTACCGGCACGCCGTTGCGGCTGACGCGGGCCAGCGACTGCGGCGCGTCGCCGCGGCGGGTCAGCGCAAACAGCATGCGCGACGATGCGTACAGGCCCGAGTTGAGCGCCGACAGCACCGCGGTCAGCACGATCGCGTTCATGATCTGCGCGGCCGCCGGCACGCCCATCACGTTCAGCGCGCTGACGTAAGGGGTGCCGATGCTGGTGGAATTCCACGGCACCAGGCAGACCACCAGCAGGATCGAACCGACATAGAACACCAGCACGCGCGTGATCACCGAACTGGTGGCCTTGGCCACGGCCTTCTGCGGCTCGGCGGTCTCGGCCGCGGCGATGGTGACGATCTCGGCGCCGAAGTAGAAGCCGGTGGCCGCCACCGCGCCGGTCAGCACCGGCACGATGCCGTTGGGCATGAAGCCGCCGTTGGCGGTCAGGTTGGCCACCTCCATACCGTGCGACCCGGGGGCCAGGCCCAGCACGTAGACGCCGGCGACGAACAGGAACACCATGATCGCCGCCACCTTGATCGAGGCGAACCAGAACTCGAACTCGCCGAAGGACTTGACCGAGACCAGGTTGGTCAGCGTCAGCATCACCAGCAGCACCAGGCTGATGATCCAGTTGGGCACGTCCGGCAGCCAGTAGCGCACCAGGTCCGCGCCCGCCACCGCTTCCAGCGCCACCACGATGACCCAGAAGTACCAGTACATCCAGCCGGTCAGGAAGCCGGCCAGGTTGCCCACCGCCGGGCGATCGCGCCAGGCTTCGCGTGCATACTCGTAGAAGCCGCCGCCGCCGGGCATGGCGCAGGCCATCTCGCCCAGCATGCGCATCACCAGCACCACCAGCAGGCCGGTGATCAGGAAGGAAAGGACCGCGGCCGGGCCGGCCGACTTGATGACGACGCCGCTGCCGACGAAGAGCCCCGCGCCGATCACGCCGCCGAGCGCGATCATGGTCATGTGGCGTTGCTTGAGGCCGTGGGATAGTCCGTTGCCGGACGATGGTTGTTGCATCATGTTGTGTCTCCTGTGCTGCGCTTGCTGTCGGTACTGCATTGCAGCCAGTCCAGCGTTTAAGGCAGGCGCCACGGCTTCTCTTCGGTATAGGCGGCAGGGCAGTAAATGCCAGCCTGGGCCGTGGTCGTTCAGTATTTGCAATCCCCGGGCGAGGATGGCCTATCCGTACATGTCGACTTGTCTCCGGTGTTCGCTTAAAAAATGGAACCAGAAGTTCCAGAAAATTATCGTTTAACCGGAATGTAGGCCGTCTGCTCCGGAAGGTCAACCGGAAGTTTCGATAATTGATATGATTTGACTCTGAAAATGAAACTTACCTATGATGGAGCCAGGCATGAACGATATGCGCCTCGCCAAAAGTGAAGCCAGGCCGGACGGAGACACGCCGGCGCTGCGCTTGTTCGGCCTGCTCGAGGTCATCGCGGAGAAGGACCAGTCCTTCAACCTGCAGGCGCTGGTGGAAGAAACCGGCCTGCCCAAGCCCACGCTGCACCGGATGCTGCAGCAGCTCGAGGCGGCCGGACTGATCCAGCGCAACGGCGACGGGCGGCAATACGGCACCGGCCTGCGGCTGCGCCGGCTGGCGGAGAACCTGTTGCTCAACAGCACCTCGCATGGTGCGCGCCACATGGTGCTGCGCCGGCTGGTGGAAGAGGTGGGCGAGAGCTGCAACCTGACCGCGTTCTCCGGCGGCGAGGTGCTGTACCTGGATCGGGTCGAGACCGCGGCGCCGCTGCGCTTCTACCTGCATCCGGGTTCGCGCGTGCCGGCGCACTGCTCGGCCACCGGCAAGCTGTTCCTGGCGCAGCTGGCGCCGGCGCAGCGGCAGCGGCTGCTGGCCAACGTGGAGCTGGAACGCTACACGCAGAACACGCTGACCGACCATGCGCAGCTGGAGGCGGAACTGGAGCGCGTAAAGCGCGACGGCTACGCGATGGATGATGAGGAATTCCTGCCGGGGCTGGTGTGCATCGGCGTGCTGGTGCCGGCGGCCGACGGCGGCAAGTCCAACCTGGGGCTGGCGCTGCAGGCCCCGGTGATGCGCGTGGCGCGCGACAAGGCGGTGCAGCTGCTGCCCGCGCTGCAGCGGGCGGCGGCGGCGCTGGCGAAGATCGAGGCCGACAGCGCCGGCCACTGGCAGGGCGGCGCCGAGGCCACGGACGCGGCGGAAGAGGACGAATAGCGCACGGCGTCACGCGGAATTGCTCCGCTTGCCGCCGTGCCGATCGGCATGGATGGCGAGAAGCCACGAGGCAAAGAGGAGCACAAGGTGACGCAAGAGCAGTTTGGCAAGCCGGACCGGATGATTCCGGTGCGCAGCGCGTTCGGCATCGATTCCGGCCTGATGGTGCCGGCTTTCAGCCAGCGCGACGACCACGTGCCGGAGATCGATCCGGCCTACCGCTTCCAGCCCGAGGTGACGCTGGCGATCCTGTCGGGCTTTATGCGCGACCGGCGCGTGATGGTGCAGGGCCTGCACGGCAGCGGCAAGTCGACACATATCGAGCAGGTCGCCGCGCGGCTGAACTGGCCCTGCGTGCGCGTCAACCTGGATGGCCATATCAGCCGGCTCGACCTGGTCGGCAAGGATGCCATCGTGGTGCGCGACGGCCGCCAGGTCACCGAGTTCCAGGAAGGCATCGTGCCGTGGGCGCTGCAGCGCCCGGTGGCGCTGATCTTCGACGAATACGACGCGGGCCGGCCCGACGTGATGTTCGTGATCCAGCGCATCCTGGAGCGCGACGGCAAGTTCACGCTGCTGGACCAGAACCGCGTGATCCGCCCCCATCCTTCGTTCCGTCTCTTTGCCACCTCCAACACCGTGGGGCTCGGCAACGTCAACGGGCTCTATCACGGCACGCAGCTGCTCAACCACGCGCAGATCGACCGCTGGAACGTGGTGGCGACGCTGGACTACCTGCCGCACGAAGAAGAGGCCGGCATCGTGCTGGCACGCGTGCCCGAGCTGGACCACGCCGACGGGCGCGCGCTGGTCGACGCCATGGTGGCGCTGGCCGGCCTGACCCGGCGCGGCTTTGCCGCGGGCGATGTGTCGGCGCTGATGTCGCCGCGCACCGTGATCAGCTGGGCCGAGAACTGCCAGATCTTCCGCGACCCCGCGCTCGCGTTCCGGCTCACCTTCCTGAACAAGTGCGACGAGGCCGAGCGCCCGGTGGTGGCGGAGTACTACCAGCGTTGCTTCGGCGACCTGCCGGGCGAGGCCGCCGGCGTCGGCGCCGCGTCGGAGCCCGCGCAATGAATGCGGCGGCGCTCGCCCAGCGCTTGCGCCGGCGCCAGCGGCAGGATGAGCTGTCCGGCGCGGCCGTGCGCGCGCTCACCGGCGATGCCGCGCTGCATTTCCGCGACGGCCAGCTGTGGCGCGCGCTGCGCCCGGTGCCGCAGCATGCGCCGCACCTGCGCACCGACCCGGACACCGACACCGCCGCGTGCCTGCGCGGCGCCGCCGATGGCGCCGCGCTGCGCCAGGCGCATTCCGACGCCGCGCTGCATCGGCGGCTGTGTCCGGCCGATGCGGTCGAGCGCCTGGTGTTCGAGCTGCTCGAGCAGCTGCGCTGCGAGACCCGCCTGCCGCGCGGCATGGCTGGCGTCGAGGCCAACCTGCGCCATCGCTTCCGGGCGTGGTCGCGCGCCTTCCATCGTTCCGGGCTGACCGAAGGGCATCTCGGCATCCTGCTCTATACGGTGGCACAGGTGGCGTGGTCGCGCCTGAGCGGCGAGCCGGTGCTGGAAGACACCGAGGACCTGATCGAGGCCACGCGCGCCGCCATCGTGCCGATGCTGGGCACGCAACTGGCCGGGCTGCGCGCGCAACGCCACGACCAGGCCGCGTACGCCGTGCACGCGCTGGCGCTGGCGCGGGCGGTGGCGCAGATGATCCGCACCGAAGCGCCCGGGGCCGGCGAAGACGACGACTACGCCGCCTCCGCCGCGCGCGCCGGCTTTGCGCTGTGGCTCGACTTCGACGAACCGCCGGCCGAGGACTTCGCCCTGGCCGACAGCGGCCACAGCCGCGTGCTGGCCGACGCCACCGATGGCTACCGTATCTACACCACCCGCTACGACCGCGAAGTGCGCGCCGCCACGCTGGTGCGCCGCGCCTTGCTGGACGAGTACCGCACGCGGCTGGACGCACGCATCGCGCGCGCGGGCGTGAACATCGCCCGGCTGGCGCGCCGGTTGCGCGCCGCGCTGTCGCAGCCGCGCGTGGACGGCTGGTCGTTCGGCGAGGAAAGCGGCCGCATCGACGGCCGCCGACTGGCTCAGCTGGTCAGCTCGCCCGCCGAGCGCCGGCTGTTCCGCCAGGAAGCGCACAAGGCCCATGCCGATTGCGTTGTCGGCTTCCTGATCGATTGCTCCGGCTCGATGAAGGCGCAGGCCGAGCCGCTGACGCTGCTGGTCGACCTGCTCACCCGCGCGCTGGACCAGGCCGGCGTCGCCACCGAGGTGCTGGGCTTTACCACCAACGCGTGGAACGGCGGGCGGGCGCGCAGCGACTGGCTCGCGCGCGGCCGCCCGCAGCATCCGGGCCGGCTCAACGAAACCTGCCACATGGTGTTCAAGGACGCGCAGCGCAGCTGGCGCCGCGCCCGCACCGACATCACTGCGTTGCTGAAGGCCGACCTGTTCCGCGAAGGCGTCGACGGCGAGGCAGTGGAGTGGGCCTGCGCGCGCCTGCATGCCAGCGGCAAGGCGCGCCGCATCCTGGTGGTGGTATCCGACGGCAGCCCGATGGATACCGCGACCGGGCAGGCCAACGACGCCTGCTACCTCGACAACCACCTGAAGGCCGTGGTGGCGCGGCACGAGGCGCTGCGGGATGTGGAAATACTGGGGCTGGGGGTCGGCCTGGACCTGAGCCCGTATTACCGGCACACGCTCGCGCTGGATCTGTCGCAGCCGGTGGATATGGCGATGCTGGATGAGGTCGCGGGCTTGGTGGGGGCGAGGCGGCGCTAGCGGCGCCGCCCGCCTATACTTCGCTGGCGGCGGCCGGCTGCGGCCGCCCGGCCATCGCCTTCGGCTGCCACGACACCGCAATATCCCCGCTCATGAACGTCTGGCATGCCAGCCGGAAGCCATCGGCCAGCTCCGCCTCCGTCAGCAGCTTCCTTTCCTTCGGCTTGACCGCATCGGTATGCTCGCGGCCTTGCTCGATGCGGCACTTGCAGGTGCCGCACAGCCCGCCGCCGCATTTGAACGGGATGCCGCCCTGTTCGCGCAGCGACACGCGCAGCAGGTTGCTGTTGGCCGGGGCCGTGACGGTCTTGCCGTGGTTGGTCAGGAAGGTGATCTGGATCATGGCGATATATGCCTGATATGCAGGCGAAAGGCTTCAGGAGCGGCCGTCCGCGGCAACCGGCACGGGCACGAGGTCGATGTCCATGCTGCCGAAGCTGGCCAGCTGGCGCAGCGCGTCGCGGGCGGCCTCGAGCGTGGCGTACTTGTCGAGGAAACGGGTCGAGACCAGGTTGACGATGCCGGGCGGCGTTTCCTCCCGTATGCGGATCCTGGTATCGGCGGCAAGTTCGGCAATGACGAAGCGCGCGGTGGGCTTGCCGTAGAAGACGTAGTCGTAGGCCTCGACGGCGGTCATGCCGTCGGTGGGCTCGGTACGGAACTGGCCGGGGCGGCTGGTCAGCAGCACGAACATGTCAGGCCCCCGCGCTTGCCCCGGCCAGCGCGGCCGCGGCCGGCACATCGTCCTGGGCCAGTTCGATGTCATGCTCGATCCACAGCTGGCAGGCGAGGCGGTAGCCCTGTTCGAGCCGTTCGCCAAGCTGCTTCTTTTCCTTCCAGTTGGGCGGCGGCAGGTGCTCGGCACCGTTGATCACGCGGCACGCGCACTTCGAGCACTTGCCCATGCCGCATTCATAGCGCAGGTTGGGGTAGGGGAACTGCCGGATGCCGGCGCGGACCACCAGGTTGGTGTTGGGGCCGACCTCGTCGGTAAAGGTCTGGCCGAACTTGTGCAGGGTGACTTTTGGCATCGTTGGTCTGGGGCAAGGATCACGAAATCAGGACAGGGCAAATCGTCGCGGCGCAGCGCCGGCCTACCACAGCACCATCGCCGCCACGGTGGAGCAGGCCAGCCCGATCAGCACCGGGATCAGCAGCGCGCGCACCGCTTCGAGCACCGGCACGCGGGCAAAGCCGGCCACCGCGATCAGCGACGACCACGCCACCAGCGTGCCGCCGCCGGTCCAGACCGCGCCCATCTGGCCGACCGCCGCCAGCGTGGCGGGGTCGAAGCCGACCACCGGGCCCAGTGCGCCGGCCAGCGTGCCGGTCAGCGGCAGGCCGGCGAAGCCGGAGCCGTCGATGCCGGTGATCATGCCGACCAGCAGCACGCCGAACGCGACCAGCATGTGGTTGTCGGGGATCAGGTGCTGGTAGGCCTGGATCAGCTCGAACAGCAGGCTGGGCGCCTTGCCCGCCGGCAGGCCGAGGATATGCGCCGCGGTCTCGCCGGCGCCGACGAAGAAGAAGCCCGCGATCGGCAGCACCGAACCCATGGCCTTGAAGGCGAAGACGAAGCCGTCGGTGATGTGCTCCGGGCAAACGTCCAGCATGCGCCGCGGCCCTTCGGCGGCCAGCGTCGCCAGCATCATCAGCACCGCCGCGACCCCGCCCACCAGCGCGGCCGCTTCGCCGCCCTTCAGGTCATGCACGCCGGCGCCGAGCTTGGGCAGCACCATCACCGCGACCACCGCAAGAAAGGCCAGCGGCGTCACGATGGCAAAGCACTTGGACCACTTCACGCGCCGCCGCGCGACCATCGACAGGCTGGCTTCGATATTGCTGTCGGTGGCGAGCGGTTCGGCGTGGGCGGTGCCCTTGGCGATCTCGGCCTTGTCGAAGGTGATGCCGCCATCGATGGCTTCGGCGCTGCCGCCGGCGCGCGCCTGCCAGCGGTCGAGCAGCGTGCCGCAGGCCGGCACGATGTGCTTGCGCATCGACAGGTAGGCCAGGCACAGCGCAATGCCGCCGGTGATCAGCGACAGCGCCAGCGCGCGGTCGGCCACCACCGCGGCGCTGACCGCCGCGCCGGCGGCCTTGGCGCTGATGCCGGGCGCGACGCCGATCACATAGTCAGACGACAGCGCCATGCCTTGTCCGGCGATGGCAATCGCCATCGCGCCCGCCAGCGGCGGCAGCCCGGCTGCGATCGCGGCGGGCAGCAGGATGGCGGACACCAGCGGCACCGCCGGCGTCGGCCAGAAGAACAGCGAGATCAGGTAGGTGATGCCGGCCAGGATAAAGAACGCCGAATGCCCGTTCTTCATCACCACGCGGAAGGGCTCGACCATGCGGATGTCCGAGCGCAGCGTCTTGAGCGCGTTGAGCAGCGCCGTCATGAAGGCGATTACCAGGAAGATATTGAACAGCTCGCGCGCGGCCACCAGGCTGGCAGAGAACACCCCCGCCAGTGCCGACACCGGGCTGCCGGTCAGCGCAAACACGACCAGGGCGGTGCCGACGATCGACGGGACGACGACATTGGCGCGCAGGATCATCGTCAGCACGATGACTGCTACCCCTGACAGATAGATCCAGTGCGCGGCACCGATCACGACTTGTTGTGACATGAAGACTCCCTGGGGGCGGAGGGGTTTGGGGGCGGTTCCATCGGACTGCGTTGGTCCGTGTCGGTATACTATATTCCAGAGTGATTCCACGCCAAGCGATTTCTCATCGGGACTTACGCGGATTCCGGATCGGTGCAAAGTGCCTGGAAGCCGCACATTTATTGGGCTTCCTCGATTGCCGAAGGCTGTGTGATGGTGCATCGGTCCGCCTCTGAGTTGCCGGCTGGCATGTCGATATGTAGACTGTATACCAACTTAAACTTGAAATCCGGCGCCAGCCGTTTCGCCGCCATGCCATTCCCCTGCCGATGACCGACGCCATGCCCGCCGCCTTGCAGACGCTGCTGCCTGCAGGTCTTTCCGCTCCGGACTACCTGTGGATGGGCGCGCTCATCCTGGCCGGCGCCTGCCTGCAAGGCGTGGGCGGGATCGGCTTTGCCATGCTGTGCGCGCCGCTCGGCGCGATCTTTTTCCCGGAGCTGGTGCCGGGGCCGCTGCTGGCGATGGGTTGCTGCCTGTCGCTGATGGGCGCGCTGCGCGAACGCGACGCCATCGTCTGGCCGGTGGCAGGCTTTGCGCTGGTCGGGCGGGCAGTCGGCGGCGCCGCGGCGGTGCTGACCATCGCCTGGCTGGCGCCGGGGCCGCTGGCGGTGCTGTTCTCGTTGTCGATCCTGGCCGCGGTGGCGCTGAGCCTGCTCGGCTGGCGGCTGCTGCCGGGCGCGCGCAACGTGGTGATCGCCGGCACGCTGTCCGGCTTCATGGGGACCATCACCTCGGCCGGCGCGCCGCCGTTCGCGCTGGTCATGCAGCACATGGCGCCCGCGCCGATGCGCGCGACCATGGGCACCATCCTGTCGGGCGGCGCGGTGCTGTCGCTGGCGATGCTGACGCTGGCCGGGCGCTTCGGCATGCCGCAACTGTTGCTGGCACTGGCACTCGCGCCGTTCCTGCTGGCCGGCTTTGCGCTGTCGAACCGGCTGCGCGGGCGCGTTTCCGCCCAGGCCGTGCGCCGCTTGCTGCTGGGCCTGTGCGCGGCCGGCGCGCTGGGCGTGCTCGGCCGCGCGGCGTTTGCCTGAGGCGGCGTGCCCATGCGGATTTCCTGCTTTCCCAACTAACCCACCAGCGGAGTTTCCATGCAGCACATTACCGACGCCATGATCGACGCCCATGTCACCCCGGCAGCCGCCCTCGAGGTCATGGCGTCCGCCTTTTCCAGCTTCGGGAGCGGCGATGCCGCGATGCAGGCGCGGATCCGCACCGAGGCGGGCGGCGTCAAGCTGTCGACGCTGGGGGCGGTAATCCCGCAGCAGGGCGTGGCCGGGGCCAAGGTCTACACCACCATCAACGGCCAGTTCTCCTTCGTCATCCTGATCTTCTCGTCCGAAGACGGCCGCCCGCTGGCTTCGTTCGATGCCGGCGCCATCACGCGGCTGCGTACCGCGGCCTGCACCACGCTGGCGGCGCAGCGGCTGGCCCGCGCCGGCGCGCGCACGCTGGCGCTGTTCGGTGCCGGCACGCAGGGCGCGCAGCACGCGCGCCAGCTCAGCGCCACGCTCGGGCTCGAGCGCATCCTGGTGTCCGATCCGCACGCCGACGCTGGCATGCCGGAACGGCTGTCGGAGCAGTGCGGCATCCCGGTGGCCCTGGCCGAGCCCGATGCCGCGGTGGCCGAGGCCGACATCATCGTCACGGCCTCGCGCGCGACCACGCCGTTGTTCTCCGGTGCGGCGATCCGGCCCGGCGCGTTCGTCGCCGCGATCGGCTCGAGCCTGCCGCACACGCGCGAACTGGACGACACCGCGCTGCGCCGCGCCGCTGCCGTGGTGGTGGAGTGGCGGCCGCAATCCAACCGCGAGGCCGGCGATATCGTGCTGGCCGGCCCCGGCGCGCTGCCGCCAGAAAAGATCGTCGAGCTGGCCGACGTGGTGCTCGGCAAGGTATCGCCGCGGCAGCGCGATGACGACATCGTGATCTACAAGTCGGTCGGCGTGGGGCTGGAAGACGTCGCGCTGGCGGGATACGCGTGGTCGCGTATCGCGGGCGAGGCGGATAGCCGCGCTGGCTGACGCTCGCCGCCTCGACAGTCTCGGGTAAACACTGATGTAGATGAGTCAACAGAGCCCTTGTCGTGGTCGATTGACTGTATATAGTATACAAACATGCCGGGACCGCTCCAAAGCAAGCTTGTTTCCGGCATTCCCACCCATCGCATCGCCCCACATCGCCAACCAGGAGCCCCCGTCATGGCCGAACTGATGAACCGCGAAGATTTCCGTGCCGCCCTCGAAGCAGCCATCAAAGGCAAGAGCGCCAACCAAGCGCCGTTCAGCGTGGCCTGGGCCAGCGGCAAGCTGACCCGCGCCCATCTCGCGCGCTGGGCCGAGAACCACTATCACTACGTCGGACCGTTCGCGGATTACCTGGGCTACATCTATGCGCGCACGCCGGACCGCTACACCGAGGCCAAGGACTTCCTGCTGGCCAATATGTACGAGGAAGAGATCGGCGGCGACCGCCACACCGACCTGCTGATCCGTTTTGCCGAAGCGTGCGGCACCACGCGCGAGCGCGTGATCGACCCGGACAATATGTCGCCCACCACGCGCGGCCTGCAGAGCTGGTGCTACGCGGTGGCGATGCGCGAGGACCCGATCGTGGCCGTGGCCGGCCTGGTGGTGGGGCTGGAATCGCAGGTGCCGTCGATCTACCGCAAGCAGACGCCGACGCTGCGCGACAAGTACCAGTTCACCGACGAAGAGGTCGAGTTCTTCGACCTGCATATCGTCTCGGACGAGATCCACGGCGAACGCGGCTACCAGATCGTGCTGGAGCACGCCAACACGCCGGAACTGCAGCAGCGCTGCCTGAAGATCTGCGAGATCGGCGCACAGATGCGGCTGCTGTACACGACCGCGCTCTACCACGACTACGTCGAACAGGAGCTGCCGCTGCCGGAACTGGACATGGCGGCCTGAGCGGCGCCGCGCAACGGAATCGACCATGACTGTGTTCCTCAACCATATCGACGGCGAATGGACGGCCTGCCAGTCGGGCCGCACCTTCGACAACGTCAACCCCGCCGACAGCGCCGACCTCGTCGGGCGCTTCCAGGCGTCGTCCGCGGTGGACGCGCAGGCGGCCGTGGCGGCCGCGGCCGCGGCCTTTGCCGGCTGGAAGAAGACGCCGGTCGGCAAGCGCGCCGCCATGCTCAACCGCGCCGCCGACCACCTCGAAGCCAATGCCGACAGCATCGCGGCGGAACTGACGCGCGAGGAAGGCAAGGCGCTGGCACTGGCGCGCGACGAGGTGCTGCGCTCGGCCCAGACGCTGCGCTTCTATGCCGTGGAAGGGCAGACCTTCACCGGCGAGGTCTATCCCAACGACGATCCCGACCAGCTGGTCTACAGCCAGCGCGAGCCGCTCGGCGTGGTCACGGTGATCGCGCCGTGGAACTTCCCGGTGTCGATTCCCGCGCGCAAGATCGCGCCGGCGCTGATGACCGGCAACACGGTGGTGTTCAAGCCTTCGTCCGAGGCGCCGCTGTCGGGCTACCGGCTGGCCGAGGCGCTGGTGCAGGCGGGCCTGCCCAAGGGCGTGCTCAACTTCATCACCGGCAGCGCCGCCGAGATCGGTGCCGCCATCACCGAGGCGCCTGCGGTGCGCGCGATTTCGTTCACCGGCTCGTCGCGCGCGGGCGAGCAGATCCACCGCGCGGTGCCGCTGACCACGCGCACGCAGATGGAGCTGGGCGGCAAGAACCCGCTGATCGTGATGGAGGATGCCGACCTGGACCGCGCGGTGGACCTGACCATCAAGGGCGGGTTTTCGCTGTCGGGGCAGGCGTGCACCGGTACCAGCCGCGTGCTGGTGGCCGAGGCGGTCAAGGCGGCCTATACCGAGCGCCTGCTGGCCAGGGTTGCAACGCTCAAGGTCGGCAGCGGCATGACGCCGGGCATGGACCTGGGCCCGCTGGCCTCGCAAAAGCAGCTGGAAACCGTGCTGCGCTACATCGACATCGGCAAGGCCGAGGCGACGCTGCTGTGCGGCGGTGCGCGGCTGACCGGCGGCGATTACGACAAGGGCTACTACGTCGCGCCGACGGTATTCACCGACGTGACGCAGCCGATGCGGATCGCGCGCGAGGAGATCTTCGGGCCGGTGATCGCCATCCTCGGCTTCACCGACTATGCCGACGCCATTGCCAAGGCCAACGATACCGAATACGGCCTGGCCGCGGCCATCGTCACCAGCAACCCGCGCTACATCCACCACTTCGCCAACGACATCGAGGCGGGCACGGTGAAGATCAACCGCACCACCACCGGCAACCTGGTCAACGCGCCGTTCGGCGGGCTGAAACGGTCGAGCACCTCGACCTTCCGCGAATCGGGCCGCACCGGGCTGGAGTTCTATACGCAGGTCAAGACGGTCTACCGGGGCGCCTGAGCTCGGGCCGTCGCAAGGAGTCACAAACATGAAGAAAGCCATCAAGCTGGAACTGCGCGAAGCGCGCCATATGGTTGCTGCCGCGATCCGGCGCTCGGAAGAGATCGGCGTGCTGGAGTCGATCTGCGTGGTCGACGAGGGTGGTTATCCGCTCGCGCTCGAGCGCATGGACGGCGCCCGCATCACCGGGCCGCAGATTGCGTGGAACAAGGCGTTCACCGCCGCGGGCCACAAGCGCTCGACCCATCTGTTCACCACGCCGCCGAACGGGCCGGCGCTGCCCGGCAACGAGGCCTTCGGCATCCAGTGGAGCTTCGAGGGCAAGTTCGCCGCCTTTGTCGGCGGCTTCCCGATCGTCGTCAACGACGAAGTGATCGGCGGCATCGGCCTGTCCGGCGGCAACGGCGAGCAGGACACGCAGGCCGGCCTGGCCGCGCTGCAGGCGCTGGCCGAACTGCTGGCACCGCAGGACCTGCGGGTGCTGGTGCAGGCCGACATCAAGAAGTAAGCACGCTTGCCGGGAGCTTCCATGTCGTACCGCATCCAGGTTGCCGAAACGGAGCAGGTCTTCCTTGTCGAGCGCGGCGAGACGCTGCTGCAGGCGGCGCAGCGCGCCGGCGTTGCCTTGCGCCACGACTGCCAGCTGGGCGGCTGCGGCACCTGCCGCATCCGCCTGCTCGACGGACAGGTGCGCTACGACGAGGAACCGTTCGGCCTGGCCCCCGACGAGGCCGCGGCCGGTTACGCGCTGGCGTGCCAGGCGCAGCCGCAGGCCGACCTGGTCATCAGCACCGCGCGCGACGACGAGGCCTGCGCCGAACCGGCGCGGCATCGCGCGGTGGTGCGGGGGCTGCGCCCGCTGTCGGCCGACGTCATGCACGTCGAGCTGGAGGTGCCCGACGCCGGTGCGCTGGACTACCGGCCCGGCCAGTATCTGAAGCTGTTGAGCGCCGACGGGCTTGCGCGCAGCTTTTCGATGGCTTCGGTGCCGCGCGACGGGCATATCGACCTGCATGTGCGGCGCATTCCCGGCGGCGCCTTTACCGATGGCATCCTGCCGCGCATGCGCGCCGGCGATGCGATCGAGGTCGAGTTGCCGCTGGGCAGCTTCTTCTACCGTGCCCAAGATTACCGGCCGCTGCTGATGGTGGCCACCGGCACCGGCCTGGCGCCGATCAAGGCGATGCTGGAATCGCTGATGGACGATCCCGACTGCCCGCCGGTGTCGTTGTACTGGGGCATGCGGCAGGCGCAGGACCTGTACCTGCACCGCGAGATCGCGGCCTGGGGCGAACGGCTCTACGAGTTCCGCTACGCACCGGTGCTGTCGCGCGCGGGGGCGGACTGGCAGGGCCGGCGCGGCTATGTGCATGACGCGGCGCTGGCCGACCTTGGCGACCTGGGCGACCTGAGCGAATACGCGATCTACCTGTGCGGCTCGCCCGACATGATCCGTGACGCGCGTGCCGCGTTTATCGCGCATGGGGCCAGCCCCGACCACCTGTACGCCGACAGCTTCACGTTCCAGCACCCTTGTTAAGACATGGCGGTATGCATAAATGGCTGGTATACAATGACGCCAGCCTTTCCGCTTACGCCTCTGCCGACCCATGTCCCTGACCCCATCTCCTGCCGCGCCCGCCGAGTCGCTGAGCCTCGGTGCCAGCCACTCGCCGCTGTTCGCCCTTGTTACCGACAAGCTGCGCGAAGGCATCCTGAACGGCAAGTACGCGCCGGGCGAACGACTGGTGGAGAACAAGCTCTCGGCGGAACTGGGCGTATCGCGCATCCCGGTGCGCGAGGCCCTGCGCGCGCTCGCCAGCGAAGGGCTGGTGGTGATCGAGCCGCGCCGCGGCGCGACCGTGGCCAGCCTGTCGCCGGTGATCGCGCGCGAGATGGTGGAGGTGCGCGCCACGCTGGAAGGGCTCAATGCGAAGCTCGCCGCGCAGCGGCGCGATCCGGCGCTGGTGGCGGAGCTGGAAAGCGTATTGCGGCAGGGCATGGAGGCCGCGGCGCAGGGCCGCGCGGATGAACTGCTGGCGCTCAATACCCGCTTCCACGAAGTGCTTGGGACCATCGCCGCCAACAGCGTGCTGCAGGAAATGATGCGTTCGCTGCGCGAGCGCACCGCGGTGCTGTTCGGCCCGGCCAACGTGGTGCGCGCGCGCCAGAACTGGGACGAGCACGCGCAGATCCTGCAGGCGGTGATCGCCGGCGACGCCGACCTCGCGGCGCTGCTGGCCGCGCGCCACGTCTACAGCGCCGCCAAGGCAGCGGACCTGCCGGTGGACGGGCAGGGCAGTGCGGTGCAGGCGGCCTGAACTCTCAGCTGGCATTGATGCCCGCCCAAAGGGCATGCCGTGCCCCGATATGACGCAGTGCACCAATTGAGTGTATACTGTAGTCATACAAGGTCACGAGATTTGCCATGCAGTCTTCCGAACAACGCTATCTTTCGCAACCCGTCGGCCAGCAGTTGCTGGGCCACTTTGCCGCGCGCGATGCGGTGCGCCATGCCACCCCGCTGGTGCCGCTGCGGCTGCGCGATATCGGCCGCTTCTTCCTTGCGCTGGGCGGCCGCGCGCCGCGCCGCGGCCATTGCTGACCGATACTGAATGACCGCGCGGCGGAGCCCCGCCGCGCGATCCGGGTCGTTCCCGCCTTCCTCCCTGGCACGCGTCCTGCGCGCCATCCTTCCCTGTCATCCCCACACCTTCGCACGCCGCTCACGGTGTCCGCGCGCGCAATGTCCTTGCACTGCGCGCGATACGGAATATAGTATACCAACGCAGTCGAAGTAGGCCTGAGCCCCTCATACGCGCCCACCGCGCCGCACGCGCGCGGATCACGACAAGGAGCCGATGTGAACCTGCCGGAATGGACGACTGGCGGCTTCCCGCCGCTATGGGAGGTGGCGCAGCGGCTTGCCGATGGCACGGTGTCGTCGGAACAACTGGTGGATGTGTGCGAGGCGGCGCAGCGGCAATGGCACGGCACCATCAATGCGCTGGTGCTGTCGGATTTCGATGCGGCCCGCGCGGCCGCGCGCGACAGCGACCGGCGCCGCCGTGCCGGCCACGCACGCGGCGCGCTCGACGGCGTGCCGTTCTCGGTCAAGGAGTCATTCGACGTCGCCGGCTGGCCGACCACCTGCGGCAATCCGGCGCTGCGCGGGCACGTGGCCCAGCGCGACGCTTTGGTGGTGCAGCGGCTGCGCGACGCCGGCGCGATCCTGCTCGGCAAGACCAATGTCCCGCTGGGCCTGCGCGACTGGCAGAGCTACAACGCGATCTACGGCACCACGCGCAACCCGCACGACCCGACGCGCACACCGGGCGGCTCGTCCGGCGGCAGCGCCGCGGCGGTCTGCGCCGGCCTGTCGTTCTTCGACGTGGGTTCCGACATCGGTTCCTCGCTGCGCAATCCGGCGCACTACTGCGGCATTTTCTCGCTCAAGCCGAGCCACGGGCTGGTGCCGCTGGCCGGCCACGGCACCGGTGCCGCGCGCTTCGGCGAGCAGGACATCAATGTCGCCGGCCCGCTGGCGCGCAGCGCGCGCGATCTGGAACCAGTATTGCACGTCATCGCGGGCCCGCACGGTGACGACGCGCTGCCATACCGCCTGCAGTGGCCGGAATGCCCGCACCGCCGGCTCGCCGACTTCCGCATCGCCGTGCTGCCCACCCATGCCCAGGCCGAAGCGGACGGCGAGGTCGCCGCGCAGATCGAGCAACTGGGCCACTGGCTGGCGGAGCAGGGCGCCCACGTCGGCTGGCACGAACGGCCGGACTTCGACGCCGCCGAGCTCTGGCATGTCTACGTAACGCTGCTGCGCGCCACCACCTCGGTCCACATGGATGACGCCGCCTTCGCCGATGCGCTGGCCCGCAGCGCCACTGCCACCGCCGGCGATCACGACTACGCGACCCTGCAGTACACCGGCGCGACGCTGCGCCACCGCGACTGGCTGCGCCTGCAGGTGGCGCGCGAACGCTTTGCCGCCGCATGGCGCAGCTTCTTCACCCGCTACGACGTGCTGCTGTGCCCAGCGGCCGCGACCACGGCGTTTGCGCTGAACGAGGCCGGCGAGCCGTGGCAGCGCATGCTCACCGTCAACGGCCGCCCGCAGCCGATGACCACGCAGTTGTTCTGGGCCGGCCACTCCGGGCTGTGCGGGCTGCCTTCCGCGGTGGCGCCGATCGGCCCCGGTGCCGGCGGATTGCCGGTCGGCGTGCAGATCGTCGCCGGCCGCTACCAGGATCTCACCGCCTTGCGTTTTGCCTGCCTGTTGGAGGAAGCGGGCTATGCGTACCGGGCGCCGAAGCCGCTGAGGCCGTCGCAATCCGCCGCGGCGCACCGCAACTGACCACAACCAACCACAACACATCACACACCACAGGGGAGGGGATCATGTTCGATTGGTTCCGTGATTTATCGCGCATGGAGCGCAAGGGATTCTATGGCGCGTTCCTGGGGCATGCCGTCGACGTGTTCGACTTCATGATCTATTCCTTCCTGATCTCCACGCTGCTGACGCAGTGGGGCATGAGCAAGTCGACTGCCGGGGCCATCGTCACGTGGACGCTGGTGTCGTCGCTGGTCGGGGCCATCGGGGCCGGCATCCTGGCCGATCGCTACGGCCGCGTGCGCGTGCTGCGCTGGACCATCATCGTCTTTGCGGGCGCTTGCTTCCTGTGCGGGCTGGCGCAGTCGCCGGAGCAGCTGATGGTATTCCGCATGATCCAGGGGCTGGGGTTCGGCGGCGAGTCGTCGCTGTGCATGGTGCTGGTGACCGAGATGATCCGCAACCCGGCGCACCGCGGCAAATACTCGGGCTTTACCGCGAGCAGCTATTCCTTTGGCTGGGGCGCGGCGGCGATCGTCTACGCGATCACGTTCAGCGTGCTGCCGGCGGAGACGGCATGGCGCGTATGCTTCTTCCTCGGCATCCTGCCGGCGCTGGTGGTGATCTACCTGCGCCGCAACCTGGAAGAGCCCGAGATCTTCCTGAAGAGCCGTGCCGCCGGCAACCAGGGCTCGGCGCTGGCCGGACTGGGCCGGCTGTTCCGCGGGCCGCTGCTGGCCAAGACGCTGCTGTGCAGCCTGCTGTCCGGCGGCATGCTCGGCGCTTACTACGCCATCGCCACCTGGCTGCCCACCTTCCTGAAGACCGAGCGCGGGCTGTCGGTGTTCGGCACCAGTTCCTACCTGACGGTCACCATCATCGGTTCGCTCGCCGGCTACGTGGCGGGCGCCTATGCCACCGACCGCTGGGGCCGGCGACTGACGTATATCGTCTTCGCCGCGGGCGCGTTTGTCGCCGCGCTGGTCTACATGGTGATCCCGGTGTCCAATACGTCCATGCTGTTTCTCGGCTTCCCGCTGGGCGTGTTGATGCAGGGCGTGTTTGCCGGCATCGGCGCGACCATCGCCGAGTCCTATCCCAACGATGTGCGCGCGACCGGCTATGGCGTCTCGTACAACGCCGGCCGCGTGATCGGCTCGCTGTTCCCGCTGTCGGTGGGATGGCTCAGCTCGGGCCACACCTCGCTGCCGACCGCGATCGCGATTGTCGCGGGGGTCGGCTATGCGATGGTGGTGGTGGCCGCGGCGCTGCTGCCCGAAACCACCGGCATGGACCTGGAGCAGGCCGGCGGCAGCGGCGGCAAGGAAGACGCGGCGCCGCTGGCGCGGCCGGCGGGGACGGTGGCCTGAGCGCAGCCGCGCGCCAGGGCAGGTGCTGGCGGCCTCAATCCAGCGAGATCGCCAGCTTGCGGATCAGCTCTCCCCAACGCTTGCTGCCCGCGCCCAGCCACTGTGCCGCCTGGGCGCCGTCGCTGGCCTGCGGCCGCACGCCCTGCGCTGCCAGCGTGCGCTGGAACCCGGCATCGGCGAAGATGGATTTGAGTTCTTGCTCCCAGCGCGCGCGGATCGGGGCGGGCATGCCCGCGGGCGCCAGCATCACGAAAGCAAACTCGGCGTCAAAGCCCGCGACGCCGGCTTCGGCCACGGTGGGCACGTCCGGCAGCAGCGGATCGCGCTTGTTGCCGGAAACCGCCAGCGGCACCAGCTTGCCGCTGCGGATGTACTGCACCGCCGTGGGCGTGGCCAGGAAGCCGGCCGGTACCTGGCCCGCCAGCACGTCGCTCAGCGCCGGCGCATTGCCCTTGTAAGGGACGTGGGTGGCGGGGATGCGGGTGCGCACCTTGAGCATCTCGAAGGCGATATGGCCGGGCGACGCGATGCCCGCCGACGCATAGGACAGGTCCTTGCTCCGGGCCAGTGCCAGGAACTGGTTCAGGTTGCCGGCCTTCAGGTCCGGATGCGTCACCAGCACCTGGTTGAAGGTGCCGGCCAGCCCGATCGGCTGCAGGTCGCGCACCGGGTCGAATGCCATCTTGCGGTAGGCGAACGGGTTGACCGTCACCAGCGTGTCGGTCGACATCAGCAGCGTATAGCCATCGGGCGCGGCGCGCGCGGCGGCTTCCGCGCCGACATTGCCGCCGGCGCCGGCGCGGTTCTCGACCACCACCGGCTGCCTGAGGTCACGCCCGGCGCGCTCGGCGACGAGCCGGGCCACGGTATCGAGCGGGCCCCCGGCCGGGAAGTTGACGATCAGGCGTACCGGGCGCGACGGGTACGCGTCCTGCGCGTGCGCGGGCACGGCGGCCAGCAATGCGATGGCGGGCAGGAAGGGGGTGAGGCGGGTCATGCTTTGTCTCCGTCGATATCGTTATCGGTATGGCAGCCGCTGTGGACGGCTCTGCTGCAGTCGCTGGCCTCAGGCCAGCGCGGTCGGGTTGGGGCTGGCGTCGCTATGCGCGATCATCGTCTGCACCAGCTCATGCAGCAGTTGCTGGCGCGTATCCGCCAGTGCGGGTTCGTGCCAGAGGTTGCGCGATTCCGTCGGATCGTGGTCCAGGTCGTACAGCTCGCCCCAGTCCGCGCCTTCGTAAACGCTGAGCCGGTAGCGTGCCGTCTGCAGCGTGCGCATGCGCGTGCGCATCGGGAAATCGAACAGCGTGCGCTGGTTCTCTTCTTCGATCAGCAGCGCCTCGCGCGGCAGCGACTGGCCGGCGATGGCCGGCAGCAGCGACAGGCCCTGGATGCCGTTGTAAGGCAGGCAGCCGGCACGCATCAGGATGGTGGGGGCGATATCGATGGTCGAGCACAACGCCTGGCTGCGTGCCGGCGCCGTCACCGCTTGCGCCCGTGCCTCGGGTTCGGACCACAACAGCGGCGTGCGTATCAGGCCCTGGTAGTGCAGCGGGCCTTTCCACAACAACTGATGGTCGCCGAAGAAGTCGCCATGGTCGCTGGTGAACAGCACCACGGTATTGCGGTCCAGCCCAAGCGCCGCCAGCCGCGCCATGACGCGGCCGATGGTGTCGTCGATATGCGCGATCGAGCCGTAGTTGAGCGCCAGCGCCTCGCGCGCCTCGCGTTCGGTGCAGGCAAACATCGCCGGCGTGTGCTTGACCGCGCGCCCGGCGTCGCGCTGCGCATGCATCCAGCGCAGGTGGGGCGGCGCCAGTGCGGCATCGTCATGGAACGACGCGGGCAAGCGCATGTCCTCGGGCCGGTACATGTCCCAGTAGCGGCCGGGCGGGGTGAACGGGTGGTGCGGATCGGGAAACGAGCACTGCAGCATGAACGGCGCGTCTTCCTGCGCATACTGCTCCAGCAGGTCGATGGTGCGCGCGCCGATCCAGGCCGTGGTCGACAGCGTTTCGGGCACGCGCGTGCGCCAGGCCTGGCGCGCGGCGGACAGCGCGTAGTCCGGGGTAGGGATGGCATGCGCTTGGCCGCACAGGGCCGCGACCTCGGGGTGGTGCTGTTCCAGCCAGCGGCGGTAGTGGCCGCCGGTGGTGTCGCCGTGGTCGATCACCAGTTGCACGTCGCCGAAGCCATAGAACGGCAGGGACATGTCGAAGCCCGCATCGTCGCGCCAGGCCGGGCCCCACTCCTGGTCGAAGCGGCCTGCTTCGGGACGGCGTGCCTCGCCATCGGTGGGCGGGTCTTGCGGGCGCGGCCATACCGGCGGCAGGCCGGTCATGTTCTGCAAGTGCGACTTGCCCACCAGCCCGGTGCGGTAGCCCGCCTCGCGCAGCCGCTCGACGAAGGTGACTTGCGACAGCGGCAGCGGAATGCCGTTGTGGCGGGCGCCGTGTGCCGACGGCATCCGCCCGGTCAGCAACGACGCGCGGTTGGGCATGCAAATCGGCGAAGCCACGTAGCAGCGCTCCGCCACCCAGCCATGCCGGCCCAGCCGGTCGATATTGGGCGTGCGCACCACGTCGTTGCCGTAGAGGCCGAGGTGGTCGGCGCGGTGCTGGTCGGTGATGAAGAGCAGGAAGTTGGGGCGGGAGGGCGGTCGGGTCATCGGTCGGGTCATGCCGGTGGGGTGCGGGTTTGACCAGGGCCCGTGCTGGGCGCTGGGGCGCGGCGGATGCGTGCTGGGGGCGGCCGTCGAAAAAATTATGGCATCGGCAGCGATGATGCGGAAATGATTAAAATGGCCGCTGCTATAACGTAAAAGGCATGGCATGGACTGGACCCAGCGCCTGCGCATCCGGCAATTGCATGTGCTGGTGGCGCTCTATGAAACCCGCAATGTCAGCCATACCGCCGAGCGCCTGAGCATGACCCAGCCGGCCTTGTCGCGCTGGCTGGCGGAGCTGGAAAGCGAACTTGGCGTGAGCTTGTTCGAGCGGCATTCGCGCGGGCTGGTGCCGACGCGCTTCTGCGCCGCGCTGGTGGTCCACGCACGCACCATCCTCAGCGAGATCGCACGCACCCAGGACACCATCCGCGTGATGGCCGACGGCGCGGCGGGCCAGCTGGCCATCGGCGCGACTCCGACCGTGGCGGTCGATCTGCTGCCCGACGCCATCCGCCGCTTCCGCGAAGCGTTTCCGCAGGCCCATCTGTCGCTTGCCGAAGGCACGGTGGAAGACATGCTGCCCGCGCTGCGCGAGGGCCGGCTCGATTTCGTGGTGGGACGCACCGAAGTGCAGGGCATCGACGCGCCGCTGCGCTGCGACCTGCTTTATGCCGAGACCATCCGCGTGATTGCCGGGCCGAAGCATCCGCTCGCGCGCCGGCGCAAGCTGTCGTGGGAAGAGACGCGCCCGTACACCTGGATCGGCCCGCCGCCAAACAGCCAGATCCGGCGCGAGCTGGACTATGAACTGGCGCTGGCCGGCGAGCCGGCCCCCACGGTCCGCATCGAAAGCGCCACCGTGCTGGCCAATGTGGCATTGCTGCAGCAAGGCGAATTGCTGGCGGTGATGTCCGGCCGGATGACCGCGTATTTCCGCGCGCTGGGCCAGGTGGTGCCGTTGGCGTTGCCTTATCGGCGCGAAGGAACGGTAGGGGTACTTCGCCATCGCAACGCCGAGCAGACGCCGATGCGGCAGGCGTTCATGGCGGCATTGTCGGAGGCGGCACGCTGAAGCACAGGTGGGCTATGTATGCGTTTCGCGTACAACCCTAGAGGTCGTACGCAACTGTCAGGCCTTGTATGATGTTTTGGCAAAGTACGCGTTACGCATACAAACGATTAAATTCGAACATCTAGTGCGTGTGCATAAAGCGCCTGCATTCGACGAACTCCTGCTTCACGGGGCCGCCAGCGCCTTCCACAACGCGACGGGCCTAAGCACGGCGGTCTTGCCATCCATGAAGTTCCCGCGGCGCGGCCGATTGACGCCGATAGCAAGGCCTTGCTGAGCGACCTGGACGCTGGCATCAAAGTGGTCCTGACCGAAGGCGCTGGGCGGAGGCGAGGACGGCCTTATTCAGGTTCATCGCCGAATTCCTGGGGGGATGTGAGTGCGCAGCAGTTGATGCGGTTGACTTCATGGATGCGCCGGCCCTCTCCCCCGCCCCTCTCCCGCAAGCGGGAGAGGGGAGCAAACAAGCGAGAGAGAAAGGCCCTTGGGCTCGCACGCGACAACACCATGCGAGCGCAGCGATGCACTCCGTGCCCGAGCAGCAGACCTAAGATTGGGAGTGCGCGCAGCGCAGCCGAAGGCGTCCCACCAATAACGTGCTTAGCAGGCGGCCACCGACCTAAAGTCGGGTTCGTCCATCCGACCTCGAACGCCAGGCACTTCCAGGTAGCGTCAGCAGGGTGGAACCACCAATCGCAGAACCGCGAGTCACCGCCGCTGGAACCACCGACGCCGCCATAGCCAGCCGCTTAGGCGACGCGCTCTTTGCCTCCTTTCTGTCGCTCGGAATCGAGTAGGGTGAGGGGTTACCCCCTCAGCCCTCTCACACCACCGTACATGCGGGTCCGCATACGGCGGTTCACGAACGAGACTGCAGGCGCCGCTGTGTATCCAGCAGCGAGATCAACCCCATGGCATCGAAGTAGCGTTTAGGGAAGGCTTCGCGCATGGGTGGGGCTCCGGCGTTCCACCATGGTCCGCGCCCGTTCAGCGCAGTCCTGGCTGCCCGCTTGGCCTCCAGCCCCTGGCGCCGCATAAGCGCCAGTCGCGTTCGCCATGCTTTGGCTTGCCGCCATATCAGACAGCGTAGCCGTCGGCGCACCCATCCGTCCAAGTTCTCCAGTGGCCGCTTGCTCTGCGTGTATTGGAAGTACCCAATCCACCCGCGCAGCACCGGATTCAGCACCGCGATCGTGTGAGCCAGGCTTCTTCCTCGACCTTTGCGCACCACGTCCTTGATGCGTCCAATCAGCCTCTGCAGGCTTTCCGGAGCGATGCGCAGCTTCGCCTGATGATGAGAGGACAGGCTGTAGCCCAGGAACTTGCGCTTCCACGGCCGCTCGCATGCGCTCTTGGCCTCGTTGACCCGTAGCTTCAAGCGCTCCGCAAGGAACGCCGTCATCCCGGCCAACAGCCATTGCCCCGCCGTTCTGCTTCGGACGTAGATATTGCAGTCGTCGGCATAACGGCAGAACGCCAGCCCCCGCTTCTCCAGTTCGCGGTCCCAATCCGTCAGCAGGATGTTCGACAGCAGCGGCGACAGCGGCCCGCCTTGCGGCGTGCCCTGCCTCCTCGCCTCGACCACCCCGCCGCGCATCAGCCCCGCTTCCAGATACCGCCGGATCAGCTTGAGCACCCGGGCGTCCTTCACCTGCCGGGCCACCCGCGACATCAGGATGTCGTGGTTGACCCGATCGAAGAACTTCTCCAGATCGATATCCACCACCCAGCGCCGGCCTTCCTGCACGTACCGCTGTGCCTGCAAGACCGCCTGCTGAGCGCTGCGCCCCGGCCTGAAGCCGTAGCTCGACTCGGAGAACCCCGTTTCGTAGAGCGGTTGGAGTACCTGCAGCAGCGCCTGCTGGATCAGCCTGTCCACCACCGTCGGGATGCCCAGTGTCCTTATCCCGCCCGCAGGCTTGGGGATGTCCACCGCGCGCACCGCCTGCGGGATGTACTGGCCGGCCAGCAACGCCGCCCTGACGCTTGGCCAACTCACCTTCAGCCAGTCGCGCAACGCCGTCACCTCCAGGGCATCCACCCCAGCGGCGCCGCCATTGCCGACCACCCTCCGGTACGCCAGCCACATGTTGCTTCTCTCAACCACCGCCTCCATCAGCGATGGCGCCTGCGCTTTCGTTTGCCCGACAGCCGCCGTGCCATCCTCCGCACCCCCATCGGCGCCAAGCAGGTTCCGCCCGCCTTCCTCCGCTGTGGGCTGCACTCGTTCGTGCATTTGGGCTTCGTCGGTAAGCATCGAGGTCTGTCGTCCTAATCGCGCTCGTTCATGTTCGGCCCTTCAGTGCCAACCGCGCACCTACTATGGCCTCTGCTGACTTCTGCACCGCCATCCCGACGCCTCTCGACGTCAGTAGCACCATGGCAGCGATGCAGATCTCCCCGGGTATGACGCACTCACCTTCACGCTTATGCCTGTCGGATTTACGCCGCATCGTTCCGTGCAAGTACTGGGCTTTGGCTACTCTGGCCGCCTCACCCCGATGCGTCGCCTCATATCCGCTTCCTGTTCGTCAGGCCAGCGCTTTGCCTCGGACTTCCTTCAGACTCCCAGTCGCCCGGGAAACCCTTGTCTTTGGCTAACACTTCCCCTTGCCGGGTGTGTAGGGGACTTGCACCCCCAAGTAAGTGCGCCCTGCCGGGCGCACCAGAAAGGAGGTCGCCGGCTGCGCCGGCGAAACAGCAGCACCCGCCAAGCACGACAACCCAAGCAACCAACCACAATATCCCAGCCCAAGGGAATTCTTCGAAGAACCTTTATTCAGCGCACCCACGCCGAAATCGCCGGCAGCATCAAACTCACCCCGATCCCGATCAGAACCCCAAACGCGACCCGCCGCGTCGTGGTCGGCGAGAACGGCGGCGGAAAGCGCCGTCCCAGCAGCGTGGCAAGCACCACCACCGGCACCCCGACCGCGGCCTGCAGCCAGATCGCGGCGTCGAGCTGGCCCTGCCAGGCCGAGAACAGCGTGCGCACGCTCGAGGTCACGGTGAACACCAGGATCAGCGCGCAGCGGATTTCCACCGGCTTCATCGGCTGCCGGTAGAACTGGAAGATCAGCGGCGGCCCGGAGACGCCGAACATGCCGCTCAGCAAGCCGCCGAAGACGCCGCTCATGAAGAAGCTGCCGTCACCGGAACGTTGCGGCAGCGGTTCGGGTTTGAAGGCCGCGCTCAGGCCGCCGTACAGGATTACCGCGCCCAGCAGCAGCTGCAGCAGCGTGGCGGCGGTGCTGCTCAGGTATTCCAGCACCAGCACGCCGACCAGCACCGAAGGCAGGATGCCGATCGCCGCAGCGCCGACGGCGCGCCAGTCGATATGCTGGAACTTGCCGGGCAGCGCGCAGGCGCTGTTGGCCAGCGTCACCAGGCTGACCACGGCGGCGACGGTAGCGACCGGCGCCAGGCCCAGCCCGCTGGTGGCGCCCATCACGATCATGCCGAGGCCAAAGCCGGTCACCGTCTGGAAATAGGTGCCGGCACCGAGCAGGGCCTGCAGGCCCAACAGCGGCAATAGCAATTCCGCTTTCATGCCGCCTGCTCGCCTTTGGTGGCCGTTTCCGCGCTGGCCTGCGCCTGGACCACGGTGACGGCGATCACATGGAACACGTCGTCGGCGCTGCAGCCGCGCGAGAGGTCGTTGGCCGGCTTGTTCAGGCCCTGCAGCATCGGTCCGATGGCCTTGGCGCCGCCGACGCGTTCGGCCAGCTTGTAGCCGATATTGCCGGCTTCCAGGCTGGGGAACACCAGCACGTTGGCGTGGCCGTTCACCTGCGAATGCGCGACCTTGCGCGCGGCGATCTCGGCGACGATGGCGGCATCGAGCTGCACGTCGCCGTCGATGGCCAGGCCGGGGCGCTGCGCGCGCACGCGCTCGGTCGCGGCCACGACCTTGTCGACCGCGGCGTGGTGGGCGCTGCCGCTGGTCGAGAACGACAGCATCGCCACGCGCGGCTCGTCGTTCAGCAGCGCGCGCGCGCTGTCGGCGGCGGCCATGGCGATATCGGCCAGCGCTTCGGCATCGGGGTCGACCACCAGCCCACAGTCAGAAAAGATCAATCCGCCCTTGAGCGTGTGGAACGGCTCGCACAGCATCATCAGGAAGAAGCTCGACACCAGCCGGAAGCCCGGCGCCAGTCCGATCAGCTGGATCGCGTTGCGCACGACGTCGGCGGTGGTGTGGGCGGCGCCCGCGACCGAGCCGTCGGCATGGCCCAGCCGCACCATCAGGTTGGCGAAGCACAGCGGATCCAGCACGGCGCGTTTGGCTTCGTCGAGCGTCATGCCCTTTTTCTGGCGCAATGCGAACAGCTGCTGCGCGAACGAAGGCGTCAGCGCCGAGGTGGCAGGATCGACCAGCGTCATGCCGTCCAGCCCGATGCCGTGGATGGCCGCGGCGGCGTTGATCTGGCGCGCGTCGCCAACCAGCACGATGCGCGCGATGCCTTCCTGCGTGGCGCGTTGCGCGGCCTGCAGGATGCGCGGGTCGTCGGCCTCGCACAGCACGATGCGGCGAGGCGCGGCACGGGCGCGGTCGATGATGCGGAGGATGGGTTTCATGGTGGTTGGCTCGGTGAAACTAAAAAAGGGCCGTAGCCCTTGTCATGCTGGTGGTTGCTCCCCTCTCCCGCGTGCGGGAGAGGGAGTATGCCCATCGCAAGCGATGCGCCTGTGCAAGCTCGGACTCAGACGTAATCCTTGTACTTGTCCAGGTAACGCACCGGCTTGGCCAGCGCATCGCGGCGGAACGGGTCGCCCAGTTCGCGGGTGCACATGATCTCGATGATGGTGGTCTTGCCGTGGTTCATCTGCAGGTCGATGGCGCGCTTCAGTGCCGGGCCCACGTCTTCCAGGCGGTCGACCACGATGCCTTCGGCGCCCATGGCCTTGGCGATGCCGGCGAAGCTCTGGTTGTCGAGCTCGCCCGCGACGAAGCGGCGGTTGTAGAAGTCCACCTGGTTCTTCTTCTCCGCGCCCCACTGGCGGTTGTGGAACACCACCGCGGTCACCGGGATGTTGTGGCGCACGCAGGTCATGGTTTCCATCAGGCTCATGCCCCAGGCGCCGTCACCGGCGTACGACACGGCCGGGCGGTGCGGTGCCGCGACCTTGGCGCCGATGATGGTGGGGAAGGCGTAGCCGCAGTTGCCCCAGCTCATTGCCGCGAAGAAGCTGCGCGGCTTCTCGAAGCGCAGGTAGCTGTTGGCCACCGAGTTGATGTTGCCGATATCGGTGGACACCATCACGTCTTCCGGCATGGCCTTTTCCAGCTCGCGCAGCACCTGGCGCGGATGCAGGTAGTGGCCGCCGGTGGGCGTGCGCTCGTTCTTCTGCTCTTCGATCATGTCGAGGCTGTACGGGTCGCGCTCGTGCGTCCACTCGTCCAGCTCTTTCTCCCATGCCGCCTTCTCGTTGGCGATTTCGGTGGCGCGGCCGTCGCGGGTCGCATCGCAAGCCAGCGTGCGGCCGGCCAGGCGCTGGGTCAGCGCGATCGCGGCGGCCTTGGCGTCGCCGCAGATGCCGACCGAGATCTTCTTCACCAGGCCCAGCATCTTGTGGTCTGCGTCGATCTGGATGATCTTGGCGGTCTTGGGCCAGTAGTCCATGCCGTGCTGCGGCAGCGTGCCGAACGGCCCCAGGCGCGAGCCCAGCGCCACCACCACGTCGGCGCGCGAGATCAGCTTCATCGCCGCCTTCGAGCCCTGGTAGCCCAGCGGGCCGCACCACAGCGGGTGGCTGGCCGGGAACGAGTCGTTGTGCAGGTAGCTGTTGACCACCGGTGCACCGAGGCGCTCGGCCAGCGCCTTGCATTCCTCGATGGCATCGGCCATCACCACGCCGCCGCCGGAGATGATCACCGGGAACTTGGCGTTGGCCAGCAGCTCGGCGGCTTCGTTCAGGCTCTGCTCGCCGCCGGGGCCGCGATCGAGGTGCTGCGGCTTCGGAATCTCCGCAGTGATCTTGCCGTAGAAGTGGTCGCGCGGGATGTTCAGCTGGGTCGGGCCCATTTCGGCCTTGGCGCGGTCGAAGCAGCGCGCCGTGAACTCGGCCATGCGCGCCGGGTTGGTGACGTGCCCCTGGTACTTGGTGAACTCCTGGAACATCGGCAGCTGGTTGGCCTCCTGGAAGCCGCCCAGGCCGATGCCCATGGTGCCAGCCTCCGGGGTGACGATCACCACCGGGCTGTGGGCCCAGTAGGCGGCGGCGATCGACGTCACGCAGTTGGAGATGCCCGGGCCGTTCTGGCCGATCACCACGCCGTGGCGGCCCGACACGCGGGCGTAACCGTCGGCCATGTGGCCGGCGCCTTGCTCGTGCACCACCGGGATCAGGCGGATGCCGGCGGGCGCGAAGATGTCCATCGCGTCCATGAAGGCCGAGCCCATGATGCCGAACATGTCGGTCACGCCGTTGGCGGCCAGCGTTTCGACGAAGGCTTCCGACGGGGTCATGGTCTGCGGGCCGGCCGGCACCTGGTCCTTCGCGGCGGCCGAGCCACCGGAAACGGCGGGCTGCTTGGTGGTTTCGAGGTCGCGCATGGCGTTGTCTCCTGATGAGGGTGTTATAAAGTGGAACAAGGTGTTCCGGAAAATTGCTTGTTGGGGGAAATGTAGGCGGAAGACTTCCGTTGGTCAATAGGAAGTTTTGGTTTACGGAATGAAACTGATAAAAAAATGAGACAAATCGCGAGTTTGAGTGCAGTAATCAGCATTTTTGAGGGATTTGGGAGTCGCGGCGATCGATTCTTGGCAGCCGCCAGCAGGCAAAAAAGCCCCGAGGTGGGGTTATGGATCGGGATGTCGCTGAGGCGGACCGCACGCAGATCGGTGCGGCCGGTGACGGCGGCTCAGTGAATGAAGCCGCCCTTGACGAAGCGCACCGGCTCGGCGTCCATTCGCAGCAGCAGCGCCGTAAGTCCGTCGGTCGCGGGGGAGGGAGCGCGTTGCGTGCCGGCTTCTGCAGTCGACACGCACACCAGGTCGGCGTCGGACCACGGCCGGCCGGGCGAGCCTTGGGCGCGCAGCCAGCCGTCGCGGTCGGCCAGCAATTGCGTGCCGGCGAGCCGTGCCGGCGCCTGGCCGGAGATCGCCGCGACCGCTTGCCAGGCATGCGCCGAGGCTGCGGTGCAGCCGGCGCGGAAGCGCGGCACCTGCGCCGGCGGCCGGCCGTCGGGCGTGACCAGCACGGTCAGGAAGCGGGGATCGTCGAAGGGCGGAGTAGTGACACTATCGACTGCCACCAGCCGCACGCGCTGCCCGCTGCGCCATGCGGACAAGGCGACCGGTGCGGCGTCGCCGCACCGGACCGCCATCTCGGGCAGTTGCAGCGGCACCGGCCAGTTGCCGGCGCTGCCGCTGCCGGCAGACAGCGCCTTCATGTAGTCGATCACGGCCCAGGCCTCGGCATCGCCAAACCGGTCGCGGAAGGCCGGCATGGTGGGTTGCCCGCGCCGGTCGCGCATGCCGGCCAGCACATGCCAGAACAGCTCGCCGTCGGCGCGCCGCGCCAGCAGCGGACCGGCCAGCGTGGGCGGCCACACCGCCAGGCCGGCGGCGAGCGGTCCTTCGCCGCGCCCGTCCGTGCCGTGGCAGCCGGCGCAATGCTGCGCATAGACGCGCGCGCCCAGGGCAATGGTGTCGACGGAGAAACGTACCGGGCTGGCGTGGAAGCTCGTGGGCGCGGCCGCCACGAACAGCAGCGATGCCTTGGGCCATGGCGCCGCCGCCAGTGCCAGCGCGCCGGCGGCGAGCAGCATGCCGCGACGGCGGCGCCAGGCCAGGGCCAACGCCACGGCCAGCACCGCAACGGCCAGCGCGCACAGGGTCAGGCCGAGCTGGCGTGCCAGGCCCAGGTCGATCAGCAGGGTCTCGCCGGCCACGCGCCATGCCCACGGCCACGCGGGCTGGCCGTGGCTGTCGCCGGTCAGGCCCAGCGCATGCCAGAGCGACAGCAGGCCGCGCTGCAGCGCCTCGACCAGTACCAGCAGCGCATTCAGCCAGGCCTGCGGCGGCGGGCCATTCATCGCACGGCCCGCGCGGGCAAGTACGGCGCCATGCGATGCATTACCAGCTGGCGTCGAGCCCCAGGTGGCGCAGCGCCTCATGGCGCAACGCGGTCAGGCGCGCGTCGCCGCGATGGCGGGGATAGGGCAGGTCGACCCGGATCTCGGCCGCGATGCGCGCCGGACGCTGGCTGAACACGATGACGCGCTGCGCCAGAAACAGCGCCTCTTCCACGTCGTGCGTGACCAGCAGCGCCGAGAAGCGCGAGCGCTGCCACAGCTCGACCAGGTCGCTCTGCATCGCCAGCCGCGTCAGCGAATCCAGCTTGCCCAGCGGCTCGTCCAGCACCAGCAAGCGGGGCTCGTTGACCAGCGCGCGCGCCAGCGCCACGCGTTGCGCCATGCCGCCGGACAGCTGGTGCGGGAAGGCGCGCGCGAACGATTCCAGGCCTACGCGGCGCAAGGCGTCGTCGACGCGATGGCGCTGCTGCGCAAGAATGCCCTGCGCCTGCAGCCCGAGCGCGACGTTGTCCCAGACACGGCGCCACGGGTACAGCGTGGGATCCTGGAACACCACGATGCGCGACGGGTCCGGCTCGGTAATCGGCGCGCCGTCCTGCAGGATGTCTCCCGACGTGGGCTGTTCCAGGCCGGCGACCAGCCGCAGCAGCGTGGACTTGCCGCAGCCGCTGGGGCCGAGCAGGGCGACGAATTCGCCCGGCGCGACGCTGAGGCCGACGTCGTCGAGGACCTGCAGCCGCTCGTTGCCATGACCGAACCAGTGGCTGACCTGCCGGATATCGATACGGGCGCCGGTCGGCGTTCCCGCGTCATCGCTCTGCGCGTGGCGGGAAAGGGAAGCCTGCTTCGCGCGCGGGAAAGAACCCCCTGCCTTCAACCGCTCGACCACGCTCACCATTTCACCGTCCCCTTCTGCCACGACAACACGCGGTCGCGCGCGGCGAACAGCAGCGTGATCACGCCCGAGAACAGCAGCGCCATCACGATCAGCGCCGCATACATGTTGACGTACGAGGCCCAGCCCTGGGCCCAGGTCAGGTACCAGCCCAGGCCCGATTTCACGCCCATCATCTCCGCCGTGACCAGCACCGAGAACGAAGCCCCCAGCCCCATGAACAGGCCGACGAACACCTGCGGCAGCGCCGCCGGGATCGCCACGCGCAGCACCAGGAACCAGCCCGATGCGCCCAGCGTGCGCGCGACGTCGTAATAGCTCTTGTTGACGCCGGCCACGCCCGACCAGGTCAGCACCGCCACCGGGAACGCCGTGGCCAGCGCAATCAGGAACACCGCCGCGGCATAGCTCGACGGGAAGAAGTAGAAGGTCAGCGGCAGCAGCGCGGTCGACGGCAACGGCCCCAGCACGCGCAGCACCGGATGCACCCAGTAGCCGATGCGCCGCGACCAGCCGATCGACACGCCCACCAGGAAGCCCGCAAGACCGCCATAAGCGACGCCCAGTCCGAGCAGCTTCAGCGTGTTCAGCGCACTCTCGCCCAGCCGCGGCCAGTCGTCCGCATACACCTCGATCAGCGCTTGCGGCGGCGCGAAGAACGGCGTGGGCAGGATCGCGGTCTTGGCGGTCAGGATTTCCCAGGCCGACAGCGCGACGGGCAAGGCCACCAGCCACGGTCCGGCGGCGCGCAATGCGGCCAGCGGACGTTGCGCGGTCCTGGCGCGCTGTCCGGCCAGCGCCACCACGGCGAGCACGGCCGCGCCCGCGAGCGCCGCGATGCCAAGCTCCGCGGTATAGGCCCAGTCGCTGAAGCCCACTGCCTGGTTGGGCCATTGCCACGTCAGCGCACCAAACGCTGCCCACGCCAGCGCGGCGAGGATGCCGGTGGCCCAGAGCGGGCCGGCGTGGCGGGATGTGGCTGCGCTCGCGTATGGTGCGGGCGCAGCGGAAGACTGGCTTCCGAGACCGGGCTCGAGCGCGCTTTGGCTTGTGGTCATGGCATTACCCCAGCACGTTGGCGTAGACATGCTGCGCCAGGCGTTTGGCATCGGTGGACTTCTTCAGCACGCCGATGCGGCGGAAATCGTCGGCGTAGAACGCGATCTCGTCGCGCAGGTCGACGCCGGTCGGGTGGTGGGTATAGGTCAGCGTGGCGTAGAGCTTGCGCAGGTCTTCCGGGTTGATCTTGGGCGAGTACCTGGCGAACACCCTGGCGGCCTCGTTGGGATTCTCGTTGACATAGTCGGTGGCCTGCACGATGGCGCGCGCCAGCGACGTCGCCGCGGGGCGGTCGTTGCGCACCAGTTCGCCGCGCGCGCCGACCACGCAGCAGACCTTGCGCGCGTACTCGCCGGTGAGGTTGGTGGCCAGTTCCACGTAGGCGCCGTTGGTGCGTTTTTCCAGCAGGTAGAGATTGGGGTCGCCGTCGGCAATGGCCTGGATCTCGCCCTTGTCGACCGCCACGCCCAGCAGATCGGCAGGGTACTGGCGCCACGTCACGTCCTTGTCCGGGTCGATGCCGTGCTTGGCCAGCAAGATGGTGAAGAAGTGCTTGCCCGGCGCGGCCAGGTCGCTGACGCCGACGGTCTTGCCCTTCAGGTGCTGCAGCGTGGTGACGCCCGCCGCCTTCGATCCCACCAGCCGCACGCAGCCGCCGTGCGAGCTGCCGATGATCTTCACGTCGAAGCCGGCTTCGAGCGGCTTGAGCCAGCGGTGGATCATGCCTACCGCGGCATCGGCCTTGCCGGTGGCGATCGATTCCAGCAACTGGTCGGTCGAGCCGCTGTAGTTGATCAGGTCGACCTGCAGGCCGTTCTTCTCGAAGAAGCCTTTCTCCTGCGCCACCACCACCGGCGTCAGGCAGAAGGAATTCTGGTTCCAGGCAAAGGTCAGCTTGCGCGGCGCCGACCAGGCCTGCCGGCCCAGGATCAGCGCGGGCGCGGCCACGGCCGCGGCGCCGGCAAGCCGCAGCACGCGGCGTCGGCGCGGATCGGCAGGGTTGCTGTGGTTCTGGCTCATGTGGGATTCCCGTCTTCGTGGTGTGATGGGTTGGTTGCGCTCAGGCGGCCTGGCGCTGCGTGGCTGCCGCGGCGTCGTGCTGCGCCACCAGCGCGCGCACGCGCGGGATCAGCTCGCGGCCGTAGTCGACGGCGTCTTCCAGCGGATCGAAGCCGCGGATCAGGAAGGTGGTGACGCCCAGCTCGTAGTAGGCCAGCAGCGCCTGCGCGACCTGCTCGGGCGTGCCGACCAGCGCGGTGGAGTTGGAGCGTCCGCCGGTCTCGCGCGCGATCGCGGTCCACAGGCGCTGGTCGACGCGGTCGCCCTGCTCGGCCGCCGCCAGCAGCCGGCGCGCGCCTTCGCTCTGCTGCGGGCCGCCGCGGCTGTAGCCGGCCTGCACGCGCAGCGCGCGGGTGCGTTCGAGGATGCGGTCGGCGCGCGCCCAGGCCTGGTCTTCGGTGGCGGCCAGGATCGGGCGGAACGATACCGAGAAGCGCACGGTGCGGCCGTGGCGCGCGGCTTCGGCGCGCACGCGCGTAGTCAGCTCGCGCACCTGGTCGAGCGATTCGCCCCACAGCGCATAGACGTCGGCATGCTTGCCCGCAACCGCCAGCGCGGCGGCCGAGGCGCCGCCGAAATAGACCGGCACATGCGGCTGCTGCGCGGGCTTGACCTCGGAGAAGCCCTGCGTAAAGCGGTAGAACTGGCCTTCGTGGTCGAACGGCGTGGCTTCGGTCCAGATCCGGCGCAGGATGTGCAGGTACTCGTCGGTGCGCGCATAGCGCTGGTCATGGTCAAGAAAGTCGCCGTCGCGCTGCTGCTCGCTGTCCGAGCCGCCGGAGATGACATGCACGCCCAGGCGACCGCCGCTGAACTGGTCGAGCGTGGCGATCTGGCGCGCCGCCAGCGTCGGCGCGGTAAAGCCGGGGCGGTGCGCCAGCATGAAGTGGATGCGCTCGGTCACGCTGGCGGCGTAGGCAATGGTCAGCGTCGCCGACGGGCCGGTGGAGTGGTGCGGCACCAGAATGCGGTCGAAGCCGGCCTGTTCATGCGCCTGGGCAAATGCGCGCACATAGTCGCGATCGATGACCGGACCGGACGGGGGATGGATCTCGGACTGCTTCTGGCTCTGGATCATGCCGATGAAATCGACGCTCATATGCGTTCTCCTGGAAGTCGGTGTCGGATGGGTTGGGGCTGAGGCAGAAAGTACGACAGCGGCGCGCCTGCGCTAACGAATAAAAACGACGCTCCATATTCAATAAGCATCGTTTTCGGCGGGCGCCGGCGGCGCTACGCTAGGCGGCATTCGGTGCGCACCGCGCGCTCATTCATTCCCGGAGTCTTGCTTCATGTCCCTGACGTCTGCCTTGCGCCGGCTGCCCGGCAGCGATGCGCGCCTTGGCGAGGTGCTGTCGGCGCTGTCGGCGCGCTTTGCCGGCGATGCCGGCGCGCACGATGCCGCGGCCAGCTTCCCGCACGACAACTTCGCGCAGCTGCACGCCCATGGCCTGATCGCGCAGGTGGTGCCACGCGCGCACGGCGGCGGCGGCGCGGGCCTGGCGCAGGCGCGCCGCATCGTGGCCGCGCTTGCCGGCGGCGACGCCGCGACCGCGCTGGTGCTGACCATGACCTACCTGCAGCATCGCGCGCTTGCCCGCGCCGATTCGCACTGGCCGGCGGCGCTGCGCGAGCAGGTCTTCGCCAGCGCGGTACGGGAGGGCGCGCTGATCAATTCACTGCGGGTCGAACCGCAGTTGGGCTCGCCCGCGCGCGGCGGCCTGCCGGCCACGGTGGCGACGCGCGTGGCCGACGGCTGGCGCGTCAGCGGCCGCAAGCTGTACAGCACCGGCATCCCCGCCTTGCGCTGGCTTGCGGTGTGGGCGCGCACCGACGAGCCGCAGCCGCGCGTGGGCGTGTTCCTGGTGCCGGGCCCTGCGTCCGGTATCGCCGGCGTGCGCATCGTGGAGACCTGGAACCACCTTGGCCTGCGTGCCTCGGGCAGCCACGAGACCGTGCTCGACAATGTCTGGATCCCGCCAGACCACGCCGTCGATATCCGTGCGCCCTCCGCGTGGGCGCCGGCCGGCGCCGGCCAGGCGGACGCTGACGCCAATGCCGACCAGCAGGCGTGGATGGTGGTGCTGCTGGGCAGCCTCTATGACGCGGTGGCGCGCGCGGCGTCGGACTGGCTCAACGACTTCGTGCGCGAGCGCGCGCCGGGCAGCCTGGGCGCGCCGCTGGCGACGCTGCCGCGCGTGCAGGAGTCCGTCGGCGAGATCGCCGCGCTGCTGCGCGTCAACCAGGTGCTGCTAGACGACGCCGCGGCGCGCACCGATGCGGGCGACCCGCCGGCAAGCGCCGACAGCGGCCTGCTGAAGTTCACCGTGACCGGCAACGCCATCCGCGCGGCGGAGCTGGCGCTGCAGCTGTCGGGCAACCACGGGCTGAGCCGCAACCACCCGCTCGAGCGCCACTACCGCGACGTGCTGTGCAGCCGCATCCATACGCCGCAGAACGATTCGATCCTGCTCGCCGCCGGGCGCGCGCAGCTGGGCGTGTAAGCGCCAATGCGCCTGCCGTGCTATGTTTGCGGGGCCAGCGCCCCGCAGAGGGCCGCGCGGCCGGCCCCGGCGGCCGGCAACCACAACGAGACACTCCGGAGCATTCCCATGGGCAGTTCCCCCGATCCCGACGCGCTGGCGCCGCTGCGCGATTTCATCACCGGCCTGGCGGCGCTGCTCGACCAGCATCCGGACGAGCCCCGCATCCTGAGCGAAGGCGGAGCGCTGCTGGCGACGCTGGTGGCGCGCGACGACTGGCTGCCCGAGGCGTGGGCCCAGCCGCACCCCCAGTACTACCAGCAGCACCTGCTGCATTGCGATTCCGCCGAGCGCTTTTCCATCGTCAGCTTTGTCTGGGGACCGGGCCAGCGCACGCCGATCCACGACCACACCGTGTGGGGCCTGATCGGCATGCTGCGCGGCGCGGAGGATGCGCAGGCCTTTGCGCTCGACGCTGCCGGGCGCCCCGTCGCCAGCGGCGCGAGCGTGCGCTTGCTGCCAGGGCAGGTCGAAGCCGTGTCGCCGGCCGTGGGCGATATCCATCGCGTCAACAACGTCTACGACGACCGCGTCTCGGTCAGCATCCATGTCTACGGCGCCAATATCGGCGCGGTGCGCCGCTCGGTCTATGCCGAGGACGGCACCCGCAAGCCCTTTGTCTCCGGCTATTCCAACCAGACCCTGCCCAACCTGTGGGACCGCTCCCGCGAACTTGCCCAGTCATGACCAACGTTTCCGCTACGCCAACCACGCCGGCCTTTCCGACGGTTTCTCCCGAAGCCGTGCGCAACGCCTTGCGCAACCGCGACGAGATCGCGCTGATCGACGTGCGCGAGGAAGATCCCTTCGCGCAGCAGCACCCGCTGTGGGCCGCCAACTTCCCGCTGTCGCGGCTGGAACTGGACGCGTGGGCGCGCATTCCACGCCGCGATACGCTGGTCGTTATCTACGGCGACCATGCCGGCGCTGACCTCGCGCCGCGCGCGGCGGCCGTGCTGCAAGGGCTGGGCTATACGCGCGTGCATCTGCTGGAGGGCGGACTGCGTGCGTGGATCGATGGCGGCGGCGAGGTGTTCCGCGACGTCAACGTGCCGAGCAAGTCGTTCGGCGAAGTGGTCGAAGCCGCGCGCCATACGCCGTCGCTGGCGGCCGAGGAAGTGCAGGCACTGATCGACAGCCGGGCCGATGTGGTGATCGTCGATGCGCGCCGCTTCGACGAATATCAAACCATGAGCATCCCGACCGCCACCAGCGTGCCGGGCGCCGAGCTGGTGCTGCGCGTGCGCGAGCTCGCCCCCGATCCGCGCACGCGCGTGATCGTCAACTGCGCGGGCCGCACGCGCAGCATCATCGGCACGCAGTCGCTGGTGAATGCGGGTATCCCGAACCCGGTGGCGGCACTGCGCAATGGCACCATCGGCTGGACCCTGGCCGGCCAGCAACTGGACCATGGCGCCAGCCGCCGTGCCCCCGCCGCCGTCAGTGAAGCCAACCTCGACAGCGCCCGCCGCGGCGCGCGCGAGATCGCCGACCGGGCCGGCGTGCGGCGCATTGCGCTGGCGCAGCTGGACACGCTGCAGTCGCCCGGCCGCACGGTGTACCGCTTCGACGTGCGTACGCCCGAGGAATTCGCCGACGGTCATCTGCCGGGCTTTGTCAATGCGCCGGGCGGACAGCTGGTGCAGGAAACCGACCACAGCGCGCCGGTGCGCGGCGCGCGCATCGTGCTGGCCGACGACGATGACGTGCGTGCCAGCATGACGGGATCCTGGCTGGCGCAGATGGGCTGGGAGGTCTGGGTGGTGGAACCGGTGGCCGCGTCGGCGCGCAGCGAAACCGGCGCGGTGGCCGCGCCGGTGCCAACGCCGGCGCCCGTCGCCAGCGTCGGCACGGCGCAGCTGGCTGCATGGCTGGATGCCGGCGACGGCAGCACCGCCGTGCTGGATTTCACCACCAGCGCCAACTACGTCAGGCGCCATATCCCGGGCGCGTATTTTGTCATTCGCGCCCAGCTGGCCGACGCGCTGGCCCGCATCCCGCGGCCGCAGCGCTATGTGCTGACCTGCGCCAGCAGCCTGCTGGCGCGCTTTGCCGCCGCCGACCTGCGGCGCCTGACCGATGCGGAGGTGTTCGTGCTGGAAGGCGGCACGCAGGCCTGGATCGCCGCGGGGCTGCCGCTGGAGAACGGCGAGACGCGCCTGGCCTCAGACCGCACCGACCGCTATCGCCGTCCCTATGAAGGCACCGACAACCCGCGCGAGGCGATGCAGGGCTACCTGGACTGGGAATTCGGCCTGATCGCGCAACTGGAGCGCGACGGGACGCATGGGTTCAGGGTGGTGTAGGGCGTTCTGCGTCGCGGCAAGGCCTATAGCCGCAGCAGCAGGCGCATGGCCTCTTCCACCTTGCGCAGGTGATTGGGCGCCAGCGTAGCCACCGGCCGGCTGCCCATGAAGCGGCGATTGGATATCGCGCGAACCTGGTCGATCAACAAGTCCGTTTCATGAGCCAGGCCCGGCAGCCTTCCCAGCGCCACGCGCAGTGGAAAGCAATCCTCGGGCTCGATCTGCGATGTCCCGGGCACGACGATCGTAGTCGGATGGCCGGCGTCGTTGAGCAGGTCGGTCTGCAGCACCAGCGCTGGCCGGTTGCGCTTGGCCGGCTCTTCCCGGTGGGTCTGGGGATTGAAATCGACCTCCCAGACCTGGCCCCGCCTCAGCTTAAGCAAGGCCGTCTCCGGCGGTGCCGTCCATCTCTTCGTTGGCCGCCAGGTGCTTCGCCCCTAACTTGTGCGAAAGCATCGCGATACGCATGGCCATCTCGCGCTCGTTTTTCTCGCGGACGGCGTCGCGGATGTAGTCCGACGTTTTCTGGCCCGCGGCCGTCGCCAGCGCGCGGGTTTGCTCGGCCAGTTCTTCGCCTGCGCGGAATGACAGGGTCGTGCCTTGCATGAGTGGCTCCGACATTGGGTAATACGCAATTATAGCGCTCATTTGTCACTCGTTCCTGTATTACGAAATTGCAGACGATAGACCCTTAGCCGCTGGGCCGAAGAGTGAAAGAAGCCTACGGAGACGGGCAAAGGCGGGGGAGGGGGAGAAGTCTGAAAGACGTGAAAGACGCGCGATCTCTCTACAGCAAGGGAACGAACGTAACGATTCCCTGTCAATCGTAATCGTTCAGTTACAATGCTGTCCTGCAGCATCCCTGGCGGCCGCGCAACACCCTTGGCCCCGGGCGATGCCGTCAATGCCCCCGACCCAATGCGACTGTTGTTCCTGCTGCTGACTGCCATGTGCCTGTCGCTGCTCTCCTTTGGAGCAGCGGCGGACGCGCGCGCGGCGTTGCCGGGGCCGCAGCCCGCGGGGGTGGACCTGATCGACATGGCGGCCGCACAGCCCGTCGACGATCTGGGCCGCCTCGTGGTGCCCGGCGACGACGGGCTGCACGACGACGATATCTGCGACGACCCGCCCCCCGGGTACTGCAATATCTGGTCGGCCGACCTGCTCGATCCGCTCGACCTGCTCGACGAGATCGAGGAATCCAGTGCGCTGTTCGCATTGCCGCCGGTGAAGCTGCTGCTACCCAGCGGCGACGTGGCCCAGCGCCCGCCCGGCCGCGCCGACCCGCCGCCTTCGGCCTTCTTCCGGCCGCCCATAGCCCTGGCCTGACCGCTTTCCTGCGCCCGCACCGTGCGCTGCCGCATGCAGCCGCCCGGCCGCGGGCCGCGCCCCTTTGCCTGATATCGCCAGCCTGCCTGCCGCCTGACCGCGCGGGCATGCCGCCGCCGTTGTGCGTCCTGCCGTGACTGCGTCCCCGTGACGGCGTCACCCGGGACGGGCGGCAGCGTGGCGAGAGGCAGACGTATCGCTTGCTTTCCCGACTCATGACAACAACCAAGCTGACCCTGATCGCGTCGCTTTCGCTGATGGCGCTTGCCGCGGCCCCGGCCCAGGCCGGCGCCCAAGGCGGCACGTCCGCGAAGGCGACAGACCTGGCCGGTGCCGCGCCCGTGGCCCGCGCACCGCTGTCCAAGCCGGCTGCCGCGCCGCTGCCGGGCGCCGCCATCCTGGCGGCCGCCGCCGTACCGAAGACCGCTCCTGCCGGCGCCGCCGCCGAAGGACCCGCCTACTCGCTGCCGCAACTGCTCGACCTTGCCCAGTCCACCAACAAGGGCGTGGCCGCCGCCGAAGCCAATGTCGATGCGGCCAGCGCCGCCATCAGCAGCGCCCGCGCCTATCCGAATCCGCAGGTCGAGGTGATGTATGGCCGCATGTCCGGCAAGCAGCCGGGCGTGGCCAGCGGCAATGCGCCCAGCTATGCGGTGGTGCAGAAGTTCGACTACCCGCACCAGCGCAGCCTGCGCGAGGCCATGGCGACCCGCGGGCTGGAATCGTCGCAGGCGGTGCGGCAGGGCTTCCGCGCCGACCTGGCCGCGCGCGTGAAGACCGCCTACTACGACGTGCTGCGCCGCGAGAGCGAGCTGCACGCCGCCGAGGAAGACCTGGCGATGATGCGCCAGATCCATTCGCGCGCACGCCTGCGCGTGGAAGTGGGCGAGGCCCCGCGCTACGAGCTGATCAAGGCCGAGACCGAACTGCTGGCGTCGCAGAAGAGCCAGCAGACCGCCGAGCTGCGCGTCAACCAGGCCAAGGCCGCGCTGCGCCAGCAGGTGGGCGGCGCCATGCCGGCGCAGTTTTCGCTGGCGGGCACGCTGGGCCAGGCGCCCGACGTGCCGCCGCTGCCGGCGCTGCGCGACACCATGACCGCCAGCAACGCCGAACTGGTCCAGCGCCGCATGGAGCTGGAGCGCGCGCAGCTGGGCGTCGACTACCAGAAGTCGCTGCGCTGGCCGGAAGTGGCGCTGCGCGCCAGCACCGACCGCCAGCCCGACAACAACGTCTCGCAGATCGGCCTGATCCTGACCATCCCGCTGTGGGACCGCCGCCGCGGCCCGGTGGGCGAAGCCACCGCGCAGGCCACGCAGGCGCGCAGCGCGCTGGAGATGCGCGAGTTCGAGCTGACGCAGGAACTGGAAGCGGCCTACCGCCAGTACGAGATCAACCAGGCCCAGGTGACCGCGCTGGAGTCCGGCATCGTGCGCGAGGCCGAGTCGGCGCTGGGCGTGGCCGAGGCCGCCTACCGCTTCGGCGAGCGCGGCATCCTGGACTACCTCGATGCCCAGCGTGTGCTGCGTGGCGCGCGCAATGAGCTGATCGCCGCGCAGTACGACCTGCAGCTGGCCGCGATCCAGATCGAAAAGCTTATGTCGACCGCCCCGGGCGCCACCGCTGCCCCTGGCCTGCAGCCGACGTCCAACATCGAACAGAAATAACCATGCGTCCCAATTTCCTGCTTTCGCTGACGGCCGCCGCCGTCCTGACGTTCAGCCTGGCGGCCTGTTCCGACAAACCTGAGCCGGTCGCCGAAGCGCCCAAGCTGCCGCCCGGCGTGATCCAGCCCGAGGGCAACCTGCAGAAGGGCCTGAAGGTGGCCCCGGTGGCCACCTCCCCGTTCAGCGAGATGCTGCGCGTGGCCGGCCGCATCGACTTCGACGAGCAGCGCGTGTCGCGCATCGGCGCCAGCGTGACCGGCCGCGTCACCGACCTCTATGCCACGCTGGGCCAGGAAGTGAAGGCCGGCCAGGTGCTGGCGCGCCTGCACAGCAGCGAACTGGGCGCGGCGCAGATGGCGTTCCTGAAGAGCGAGGCCCAGACCGAGCTGCAGGGCCGCAACGCCGAGCGCGCGCGCCAGCTGTTTGCCGCCGACGTGATCGGCCGCGGCGAACTGCAGCGCCGCGAGAGCGAACTGGCGATCGCCTCGGCCGAGATGCGCGCCTACCGCGACCAGTTGCGCGTGCTGGGCATGTCGGCAACCTCGATCGCCCAGCTGGCCAAGAGCGGCAGCATCAACTCGCACTCGCCGGTGTATTCCAGCATCAGCGGCACCGTGGTCGAGCGCAACGTGGCGCAGGGCCAGGTGGTGCAGCCCGCCGACGCGCTCTACACCGTGGCCGACCTGTCGCGTGTATGGGTGGTGGCCGAGGTGCCCGAGCAGCAGGCCGCGCAGGTGGCCGAAGGCCAGAGCGTCGAGATCGAGGTGCCGTCGCTGGCCAACGGCGCCGGGCGCCAGACCATTACCGGCAAGCTGATCTACGTCGGCCGCACGGTCAATCCGCAGTCGCGCACGGTGCTGGTCCGCACCGAACTGGAGAACCGCGAGGGCCGGCTCAAGCCCGCCATGCTGGCGAGCATGCTGATCGCGGGCAAGCCGGTCGACCAGCTGGTGGTGCCGGCGGCGGCGGTGGTGCGCGATGGCAATGACGAAATGGTCTATGTCGAGATGCCGGGCAACAAGTACCGCCTGACCCGCGTCAAGCTGGGCGCCGAGAGCGATGGCATGCGCGTGGTCCAGAACGGCGTGAAGGCCGGCGACCGCATCGTGGTCGAGGGCGCCTTCCACCTGGACAACGAGCGCAAGCGCCTCGAGCAAGGGTAAGCGGCCATGATGAAATCCCTAGTCGAAGCCGCCATCAAGCAGCGGCTGGTGGTGTGCGTCATTGCCGTGGTGCTGTTCTTCTTCGGCCTGCGCGCAGCCACCAAGCTGTCGGTGGATGCGTTCCCCGACGTGACCAACGTGCAGGTGCAGATCGCCACCGAGGCCGCGGGCCGCTCGCCCGAGGAAGTCGAGCGTTTTGTCACCGTGCCGGTGGAAATGGCCATGACCGGCCTGCCCGGGCTGGAAGAGATGCGCTCGCTGAACAAGGCGGGCCTGTCGCTGATCACGCTGGTGTTCACCGATGCCACCGACGTGTACTTCGCGCGCCAGCTGGTGATGGAGCGCCTGATCGAAGTGGGCGGGCGCATGCCCGAGGGCGTCACGCCCGTGCTGGGACCGGTCTCGACCGGCCTGGGCGAGGTCTACCAGTACACGCTGGACCGCGCCGACGACGGCAACCGCGAACTGACGCAGGAAGAGCTGGCCGAGCGCCGCATCGCCCAGGACTGGGTGGTGCGCCCGCTGCTGCGCTCGATTCCGGGCGTGGCCGAAATCAACTCGCAGGGCGGCTACGTGCGCCAGTACCAGGCGCTGGTCAACCCGGAGCGCATGCGCCATTACGGCGTGTCGATCCAGCAGGTCTACGAGGCGCTCGCGCGCAACAACGCCAACTCCGGCGGCGGCGTGCTGCCGCACTACGCCGAGCAGTACCTGATCCGCGGCGTCGGCCTGGCCAAGGGCGTCGAGGACCTCGGCAGCATCGTGCTGAAGGAAGTCAACGGTACGCCGGTCTACCTGCGCGATGTGGCCAACGTCACCATCGGCCATGAGGTGCGCCAGGGCGCGCTGGTCAAGAACGGCCAGACCGAGGCGGTCGGCGGCATCGTCATGATGATGCGCGGCGGCAATGCCAAGGAAGTGGTCAGCCGCGTCAAGGCCCGCGTGGCCGAGATCAACGAGCGCGGCATGCTGCCGGGCAAGCTGCAGATCGTGCCGTACTACGACCGCAGCGAACTGGTCGACGCGGCGCTGTGGACCGTGACCAAGGTGCTGCTCGAAGGCGTGGTGCTGGTGGTGATCGTGCTGTTCCTGTTCCTGGGCGACGTGCGTTCGTCGATCATCGTGCTGGCCACGCTGGTGCTGACGCCATTGCTGACCTTCATGGTGATGAACGAGGCGGGGCTGTCGGCCAACCTGATGTCACTGGGGGGGCTGGCGATCGCCATCGGCCTGATGGTCGACGGCTCGGTGGTGGTGGTCGAGAACGCGTTCGAGCGGCTCGGCCACAAGGAACCCGGGCTGACCAAGACCGAGATCCTGGTCAAGGCGGTGCAGGAAGTGGCCACGCCGGTGATCGTCGGCGTCGGCATCATCATCCTGGTGTTCCTGCCGCTGATGACGCTGTCGGGCATGGAAGGCAAGATGTTCGCGCCGCTGGCGTTCACCATCTCGATTGCGCTGGCGATCTCGCTGTTCCTGTCGCTGACGCTGTCGCCGGTGCTGTCGTCGTACCTGCTCAAGGGCGGCGCCGAGCATGACACCTTCCTGATCGCCTTCATGAAGCGCCACTACCTGCGCCTGCTGCACTGGGCGCTGGGCAACAGCCGCAAGACCGTGCTGAGCGCCGTGGCCGCGTTCGTCGCCACGCTGCTGATCGTGCCGCTGCTGGGTACCTCGTTCATCCCCGAGATGAAGGAAGGCTCGATCGTGCCCGCGATCGACCGCGTGCCCAACATCTCGCTGGAAGAGTCGATCAAGCTGGAAAAGGAAGCCAACAAGCTGGTGCTGGGCGTGCCGGGCGTGAAGTCGGTGGTGTCGGGCGTGGGCCGCGGCGAAAGCCCGGCCGACCCGCAGGGCCAGAACGAATCGACCCCGATCGCCAGCCTGAAGGACCGCGACGAGTGGCCCGACGGCTGGACCCAGGACGATATCGCCAACGCCATCCGCGAAAAGCTCAAGGCCATCCCGGGCGTGCAGATCGTGATGGCGCAGCCGATCTCGGACCGCGTCGACGAAATGGTCAGCGGCGTGCGTTCCGACGTGGCGGTGAAGGTGTTCGGCGATGACCTGGACAAGCTGCGCGAGCTGGCGGGCGAGATCGCCCGCGTCGCCGGCGGCATCCAGGGCTCGCAGGATATCCGCATCGAGCGCGTGTCGGGCCAGCAGTACCTGTCGATCGAGATCGACCGCCAGGCGATTGCGCGCTACGGGCTCAACGTGTCGGACATCCACGACGTGATCGAGATCGCCATCGGCGGCAAGCGCGCCACCGACATCTTCGAGGGCGAGCGCCGCTTTGCGGCGGCGGTGCGGCTGCCGGAGGACTTCCGCAACAACGTGCAGGCGATCCGCCAGCTGCTGGTGAACACGCCCGACGGCATGCAGGTACCGCTGCAGAGCGTGGCCCGCATCGAGGTCAACGACGGTCCCGCGCAGATCAGCCGCGAAATGGCCAAGCGCCGCGTGGTGGTGATGATCAACGTGAAGGACCGCGACCTCGGCGGCTTCGTCGCCGAGCTGCAGCAGGCCGCCGACGCCAAGGTCAAGCTGCCCGAAGGCTACTACCTCGAGTGGGGCGGCCAGTTCCAGAACATGGAACGCGCCATGGGCCACCTGAAGATCATCGTGCCGGTCACCATCGCCGCGATCTTCTTCCTGCTGTTCCTGCTGTTCAACTCGCTGCGCTTCGCCACGCTGATCATCACGGTGCTGCCGTTCGCATCGATCGGCGGCATCATCGGGCTGTTCGTCACCGGTGAATACCTGTCGGTGCCGGCGTCGGTGGGCTTTATCGCGCTGTGGGGCATGGCAGTGCTGAACGGGGTGGTGCTGGTGTCGTACATCCGCACGCTGCGCGACTCGGGCCTGTCGCTCGATGAAGCGGTGGTGCAGGGCGCGACCCAGCGTTTCCGCCCGGTGATGATGACCGCGACCATCGCCATGCTGGGCCTGGTGCCGTTCCTGTTCTCGACCGGCCCCGGCTCCGAGGTTCAGCGGCCGCTGGCGGTGGTGGTGATCGGCGGGCTGATTACGTCGACGCTGCTGACGCTGGTGATGGTGCCGACGCTGTATCGCTGGTTCGATGATCGCAAGCCGGATCCGACTCGGGATGTGCCGGTGTAATTGTTGAACCGCTGGTTTGCTCCCCTCTCCCGCCTGCGGGAGAGGGGCCGGGGGAGAGGGCAGGCACTGGCATACCGACGCGCATCACTTCGTCGATACGCCGGCCCTCACCCCAACCCTCTCCCGCAAGCGGGAGAGGGAGTAACCAAGCGGTCGATCGAGGACCGGTGTGCCTGGCAATTGCTCCAAAGACAACGCCCCATGCAAGTAGCCGCTTGCATGGGGCATTTCTCTTTCCTGACGACCGCAGTCACCTACGCCAGCCGCATCTCCAACTGCCTGGTCCAAAGTTCCAGCAGAAAATCCGGCTCCTCGTGCCGGATATGCCGATACAGCCCGCGCTGCGCGCCGATCGCTTCATGAACCGCCTGCGCGGTGATCTGCTGCTCCGCGAACGGATGCCGGAAATGGCAGGCGACGATGACGCCGTCGTCAGCCAGCGCGCTTGCGGCCATGGCGGCGACTTCGTGCCAGTCTGGCTTGGGAAAGTAGTAGCCCAGTTCGGAAAACACCATCAGGTCGAAGCTGCCCTCCGGCCACTGTTGCGGCAGTTCGCCGGTCAGCACGCGTGCGTGCGGGAACGGCGCCAGCCGTTGCCGCGCTTGTTCGGCGGCGCTCTCGGCCAGCTCCATTGCCACCAGCGCGTCGCAGCGCGGCGCCAGCGCCACGCTCAGGTGGCCGCCGCCGCAGCCGGGCTCGAAGGCGCGGGCGAAGCGCTCGCGCGGCAGCGTGGCCAGCAGCAGGGCGCGCTTGCGCGCTTCGTACCAGCGCGTGCCTATGCCCCAGGGATCTTCGTTGCGGCCGTACAGGCCGGCGAAATAGTCGCGGTCGACCGGCATGGCGGCAGGCCTCAGTAGCCGTAGTACGGCGCCTCGCGGTAGTAGCCGGAAGGCTGCGGGCCGCACGGCACATAGGCGCGGTCGTAGTCGCGGTAGCAATAGCCCGGCGGTACCGCCGGCGCCGCGTACGACACCGGCGCGGGGGCGTAGGTGACGGGCGGCGGCGCGACCGGTGCCGCCACCACCGGTCCCGAGGCCAGCATGGCGCCCAGCGCCAGGCCCGCCAGCGCGCCGACCGCCAGCACCGCGCCGGCGTTGGAGCCGCCATGGTGGTGGTGCCGGCCGCGCGCGGAGGCGGATCCGGCGGCTACCAGGGTCGCGGCCAGGACCGCCGCGGCGACGATGCGGGTGGAGGGGCGCATTTCGAACTCCTTGTCATGCACAGCTTGTGTTCCTGAATGATGGACGCAAAGCGGCGCTCAAGGTGTTTCGGGCCCCGGGTCGACTTGTTAGGTTTGTAACCGCGGCTTTTAAGACCTGCCTATTTTAACCCGGTGTAAGACGCGGTAAGACGGCGGTGTCCGAAACCGCTTATCCCAGCGTTTCGGCCAGCGACCCCAGCCCGCGCGCGCTGGCGGCAAGCTCGCCGGCCAGCGCCGCGACCAGCTCCGCCGCCGGCAGTGCCCGGGCCAGCGGCACCGCCTGGCCGGCCCACTGCGCGGCAAAGTCGGCGCTGCCGCGCGCCTTGGCGGCGGCGTGCAGGGCCTTGCCGGCATCGTAGGCGGTCGGGTAGTCGGGCGTGGCGGGCGCGTCGGCTGCGGCGCCCAGCTCGGTGAAGCGGTTGGCCAGGCCGCGCGCATGGCGGCCGGAAATGGCCCGCGTCAGCACGGTCGGCTTGCGTGCCTGCAGCAGCGCCTCGCGGTAGGGGCCGTCGGCCACGGTCTCGGGGCAGGCGATAAACGCGGTGCCGAGCTGCGCCGCCTGTGCGCCGAGCGCCAGTGCCGCGGCGATGCCGGCGCCGTCCATGATGCCGCCCGCGGCGATCACCGGCAGGCGGGTCTGCGTCGACAGCACCCGTACCAGCGCGAAAGTGCCCAGGCCTTCGTCGACGGCGGACGGGTCGAACACGCCGCGATGGCCGCCCGCCTCGATGCCTTGCGCGACGATGGCGTCGAGGCCGGCCGCCTCGATCGCGCGCGCCTCGGCGAGCGAGGTGGCGCTGGCCAGCAGCACGATGCCGGCGTCGCGCAGCGCGCGGATCCGGCCCGCATCGGGCAGCCCGAAATGGAAGCTGAGCACGGCCGGGCGTTCCTCCAGCAGCATCGCGTGCATGGCTTCGTCGTTGACGTAGCTGCGATAGATCTCGCGCAGCGCCGCCGGCGGGGTCGCGCCGAATTCGGCAAAGCGCGGCGCAAGATAGGCCAGCCAGGCCTGCTCGCGCGCGGCGTCGGCTACGGCGGGCGCATGGCAGAACACGTTGACGTTGAACGGGCCGCTGGTCAGCGCGCGGGTCTCGCGGATGGCCTTGCGCGCGGCTTCGGCATCCATGGCGCCCACGCCCAGCGAACCGAGCCCGCCGGCATTGGTGACGGCTGCGGCGAGCGCGGGCGTGCTGACACCGGCCATGGGTGCCTGGATGATCGGGGTGCGGATGCCAAGCCTGCGCAACAGTGGCAGCCGGTCAGCGGTGGAAGTGGAGTGGGTCAATTTGCGCTCCTTGGCAGGGTCGATGGCGATGGTGCGGCGAGGGGGAACGGCGGGGTCAGCCGTCGCGCAGTTCGCGCACGAAGGCGTCGCAGGCGTGCGTGGCATAGCCGGCACGCTTGACGAGATAGGTGTGCACCGCGCGCACCGGCACGGTCTGCACGTCGACCGCGTCGCGGTGCAGCGCCAGCAGCGAGCGGGGCAGGATCGCCATCGCGGTGCCGGCGCTGACGCAGGCCAGCATGGCGTGGTACGACGGCATCTCGGTGATGGCCAGGCGCTGGCGCATGTCGTCGCCGCCCTGCGCCAGCCAGGCTTCCGCGCACTGGCGGTAGGTGCAGCCTTTCGGGAAGGCGGCGAGGCGGCGCAATGCCACATCCTGTGGCCCGCGCACCTTGGGATGGCTGGCCGGCAGCACCAGCTGCAGGTGCTCGGTGAACAGGTAGGTGCCTTCCAGGCCGGGGGCGAGTTCGTCCAGGTCGGCCGCGCGCGCCGGTCCTTCGCCCGGATGCGCGACCACGGCGCAATCGAGCCGGTGGTCGAGCACGGCATCGACCAGCGCGCGCGTGGTGCCGGTGCGGATCTCGATTTCCACGCCGGGCCAGGCCGCGTGGAAGCGCGCCAGCGGCATCGGCAGGCGGTTGGCGGCCGCGCTTTCCATGGTGCCGATGCGCAGCCGGCCCGACGGCGCGGCGCCTTGCACCGACTGCCGCGCTTCTTCCGCCAGCGCCAGCATCTGGTTGGCATAGGCGAGCAGCCGGTGACCCTCGGGCGTCAGCAGCATGCGCTTGCTGTCGCGCTGGAACAGCGCCACGCCGAGCGCTTCTTCCAGTTGCTTGACGCGCGTGGTGACGTTGGACTGCACCCGGTCCAGCAGGCGCGCGGCACGGGTGATGCTTTGCTCGGTGGCTACGGCGCGGAAGATTTCGAGTTCAGCCAGTTCCATCGGCGGTCGGATGCGGCGGGCGGAAAAGAGGTCATCTGGATATTCTCGTTTGGAGAATATATTAAAACAGACAATCTTTCCAAGAGAATATCTCATGCAGCTGCTTCGTGCGCCGGCAGCGCCGCCTCAGGCCGATGCCGTCTCCCGCGGCCAGCCTGCCGGCACCCGCACGCTGTCCAGCGCCATCTGCGCAAAGTCCGGGCCCCAGTTCATCCGTTCCATGCGCATCACTTCCACCTGCGTGATGCCGATCGCCGCGAACACATACTTCAGGTAAGGCGTCAGGAAATCCTGCTGGCTGCCTGGGCTGTCACGGAACGGGCCGCCGCAAGAGACCACCGCCAGCACCGGCCGGTCCGCCAGCATGCCGACCTTGCCGGCCGGCGTATTGCGGAAGGTGCGGTTGGGCCGCACCACCAGGTCGATCCATGCCTTGAGCGCCGACGGCACGGTGAAGTTGTGCATTGGCGTGGAGATCAGCACGGCATCGGCCGACTCCAGTTCGGCGATCAGCGTTTCCGACAGCGCCAGCGCGGCATGCTCGGCCGGCCCGCGCTGCGCGGGCGGCATCAGGCTGGCTTCGACGGTGGCGCGATCCGGATGCGGCAGCGGCTGGCGGGCCAGGTCGCGTTCGATCACGCGCAGCGAACCGGTGCCGCCGATCTGCCCCAGCAGGCGCGCGGCGGCCTGCCGGCTGTTCGAGGCATCGCCGCGGCTGCTGGCGCTGAGATGAAGCAAGGTAGTCATCGGTGGTTGTCCTCAAGCGGGAAATGGAAGTGCAGCGCGCTCGCCAGCAGGCCATTGCGGTAGTAGAAGCGGTGGCCCAGCACGTTGACGAGCGGGGTATCGAGGACCAGCGCGCGGCAACCTGCCTGGCGCGCCTCGTGTTTGAGCCGGTCCATCACCTGCTGCCCGTAGCCGCTGCTGCGCGCGTCCGCGTCGGTGACGAGGTCGTCGACATAGGCGTGCACGCCGCGCACCAGGTTCTCCTGCAGGCGCCAGCCGGCCAGCGCCACCGGGTTGCCGTGGTCCCACAGCACCAGCAGGCGATAGCCCGTCGCCGCCTGGCGGCGCCAGCGCGCAACCAGTTCCTCGGGCGAGGCCAGGTGGGGGCGCAATTGCCGCATCAGCGCAAAGCAGGCGGCCACCTCGGTGTCATGGTCGACATGGCGGAGTTCCGTGTTGGGGGCGGTGGCGGCTTTCATGCTGCGCTCCCTGCCGCTTCGGCGGGCGGCGGCGGGAACTGCAGGCCGGCGGCAATGCGGTTCCATGCCTGGATCGCGGCGATCGAAGCGGCGAGGTAGGGGATCTCGCTCTCGCTGAAATGCTCCCGCACCTGCGCCAGCGCTTGCTGGCGGGCGTGTTCGGCACCCGCGCCCGCGCTGGCGCTCAGCACCGTCAGTGCCTCGGCCCAGCCCAGCGCCGCCTGCTCGCGCGCGGAATGGACGCCGGCCTCGCGCCACACCGCGACCAGGTCCAGCTTGCGCGCGTCGACGCCATGCCGGCGCGCCAGGTTCAGGTGGAACTGCAGGCAGAAGGCGCAGCCGTTGAGCTGCGACACGCGCACCTTGACCAGCTCGGTCAACGGCTTTTCAAGCCCCGAGTCGTCCACGGCGGTGCCCAGCGCGCGCAACGCCGCGTACACGCCCGGGGCGGCGCGGGTGAATGAATCGAACGTCATGCTGGCATGCGGGTCTGGCATTCCGGGCCTCCTTGGACAGAACTGGGTTAATATCAGAGCACGAACATAATATAAGAGTTCTGACATTATGCGCAAGACGACGACCAAACGCGGCGCCACGGCCTCGACCGCGGCTACCGTGCCCGCGCCGGGCGAAGGCAAGCGCGGCGAGAGCGGGCACCTGGGCTACCTGCTGCGCCAGGCCAGCGCGGCCAACCGGCTGCGCATGGAGCGCGCGCTGGCCGACCTGAACGTGACGCCGCCGCAGTTCGTGGTGCTGACCATGCTGGGCGCGTATCCGGGGCTGTCGGGTGCAGACCTGGCGCGGCTGGCGCTGCTGACGCCGCAGACCGTCAGCGTGATCGTCGGCAACCTGGAAAAGGCGGGCCATATCGAGCGCGCGCCGCATCCGGTGCACGGCCGCATCCAGACCATCGCGCTGACCGCGCAGGGCAAGGTGTTGCTGGGCCAGTGCCGCGAACGCGTCATGGCCAACGAGACCCGCCTGGCGGCGGGCCTGACGGCGCAGGAAGAGCAGGTGATCCGCCGCTGGCTGGTGGCGGTGGCGGTGGAAGATGCCGCGGCTGCGGCCGAGTTGTAGCGGCCAGGCAGGTGGCCCTGCCGCCGGCCATCAGCCGGTCGCCAGCGCGCGCTCCGGTTCCGGCCCGAACGGCGGCATGTTTTCCAGCCGCAGCGACTGCGGCACCGACAGCGAGATGCCCGCGGCGCGCAGCCGCTTGAGGATCTCGAACAGCAGGTCGCTGCGCGTGTTCGCGGCGATGCGCGGGCTGCCGACATAGCCGGTCACCGACAGCGTGATGCCGTTGGGGGCGAGCTGGCTGAACATCACCGACGGGGCCGGCACGTCAAGGATGCTTTCGTTCTCGCGGTAGACGTCGAGCAGCAGGTCGCGCAGCTGCTCGGGGTCGGTGTTGAGCGGGAAGGTGAGCTGCAGCGAGGCGACCCCCTGGGTGCTGTTGCTCATGGTGACGTTGCGCAGGTTCTGCGAGATCAGTTGCGAGTTGGGCACGATCACGGTCGAGCGGTCGCCGAGCTGGATCTCGGTGGCGCGCACGTTGATGCGGCGGATGTCGCCCTCGACGCCGGCGATGCTGACCATGTCGCCCACCTTGACCGGGCGCTCGGTCAGCAGGATCAGCCCGGACACGAAGTTCTTCACGATCTCCTGCAGGCCGAAGCCGATGCCGACCGACAGCGCGCTGACGATCCACGCCAGGTTGTCCCAGCGCACGCCCAGCAGCGACAGCGTCAGCAGCACCAGCAGCACGTAGCCGACATTGCTGAACAGCGTGATCAGCGACGCGCGCAGCCCGGGCTCCATGCACAGCTTGGGCAGCAGTTCCGCATCGAGCCAGCGCCGTACCGTGCGCAGCAGCCAGATGCCCACGCCCAGCGCCACCAGCGCATTGAGGATGCGCTCGGGCATGATGTTCAGGCTGCGCAGCTTTTCGCCGCCCAGCACGGTGACCAGGCTGTCGACCAGGTCCGCCGGGGTGGTGCCGAAGCCGCCGGTCAGCAGCGCCACCACCGCCAGCAGCAGCAACAGGCTGGCGCCGATGCCGGACAGGATGGTGGCGGCCTGCTCCAGGCGCGCATCGTCGACGCCGAACAGTTGCTTGATCACCTGGCCGCTGGTGTGCTGGGTCGAGAACAGGCTTTCGAACAAGTCGCGCGTGACCTGTGTCAGCAGGTACAGGCTGCACAGCACGATGTCGAACCAGACCAGCTCATAGGTCAAAAAGCGCGCAAAGCTGATATAGCCGGCCAGCAGCGCCACCATCGACACGATCACGATCAGCGTGACGCCGGCGTGGATCATGCCCGCCAGCGTGGCGCGCGCCTCGGGCTGCTCGCCGGCGGCGGCCAGCTCGTTGCGCACGCGGTTGGCGCGCAGCAGCGCCGCGCCGATGGTCAGCACCACCACCAGCGAGACCAGCCCGCGCCCCAGCAGCGTGACCTGCACGCTGGTATCGGCAATGCGGTTGAGCTGTTCCAGCGTGCCCGCCAGCAGCAACAGCCCGGCCAGCACCGCAGGGAACGGCTTCATCGCCCGCGCCACGGGATCGGCCAGCGCGGGCAGCCGCCAGGACGGATGGCGCGTGCACAGCAGCGCGCGCCCGAGGCCGGCGATCAGCGCGCTGGTCAGGGTCAGCTTGACCAGCCCGCCGTACAGCGTCATCAGGTCCGGCGGCAGTTCATAGTTGCGGGTGAAGGCGTTGTAGACGATCTGCACCGCCAGCCCCGTGGTGGCCACGGTCGCGATGGTGGTCGCCAGCGCCAGCGCACTGCGCCGCAGCCGCGTCGGCGGCAGCTTGTTCAGGCAGAACCAGGCCAGCGCGCGTTCGGCCAGGCGCTTGCCCAGCAGCCACACGCCCAGCGCGAGCAGCAGCAGCGCGATGGTGGCGGCGCGCTGCGACGGCTGCCACGCCAGCTGCCCCATCGGCACCACCTGGTCCATGAACGCGGCCATGCGCGCGCGGTCCTCGGCGGCGGGGCTGACCATCGGCTTCCAGAACTGCGGGTTCAGGATGCTTTCCGAGCGCAGCGCCAGCTGGTCTTTCATCTGGCTGCGCTGCAGCCGGGCAATCTGGCCGCTCAGGTTGGCGATGTTCTCCTTGCTCTCGGCCGCCTGCTTGAGCTGCGCATCGAGTTGCAGTCGCCGCGCATTCAGCTCGGCGCGCTGCCGCACCACTGCCGGGGCTTCCCTGGTGATGCCGTCCGACGGCGGCGGGCCGAGCACGTCGAGCTGCGCCTGCAACTGGTCGCGCTGCGGCGCCAGCGCGGCACTCAGGCTATCGACGTCGGCATCGAGCTTGTGCAGGTCGTGGTCGAGCTCGTCGAGCTTGGTGGTGCCGTCGGGATCGGAGGCCTGCTGCTTGATGCGGTCCTGCTCGGTCTGCAGGCGCTTGAGTTCGGCGGTGGCTTCGGCATGCGTGAGGGCGGGGGGCTGTTGCGCCTCGGTGGCGGAGGCGGCCTCGGATGCCGGCGCCGCGATCGCGGCGGGCAGGGTGGCTGGCATCAGGTGGCATAGCGCTGCGAGCGCAAGGCCCAGTGCGAGCCGTGAAACGTTGCTCATGGCGGAATCTCGTCGGATGCGGGAATGGCCGGGACGCCGGCGATGATCAGGCGAGGGGACCGCTGCTCGCTGGCGATCCTCTCGGCGCATGGTGTGGCAAGGCGCGATGCGGCCACGCAAGGGCATCGCAGCGCTTGGCCGCGGGCGGCAGGACCGATGCAACCAGCCCGGCCGCGATTCGCGAAATTATAGGAAAGCGCATCCGCCACACCGCCGCGGGTTGCGGCGCATCGGGCACACTGTGACAAATTGATACGCATCCATGCCCGCGCCGCCGGGGCGGCCGCAGTCGGCATGCTCGCCGCCATCGCAGTAACATCACGGGCTTCGGGCGCTGCGCGGACCGCATTGCCCCAGTCACTCAACCTCTTGTGGAGAACGCATGGCGCTTGCGTCAGGTACCGAAAAGACCACGCTCGACGGCGACGCCGGCCCGATTGAAATGCTGGTCGACCGACCGCAAGGCGAGCCGCGCGGCATTGCCGTGGTGGGCCATCCGCACCCCTTGCTGGGCGGCTCGGCCACGCACAAGGTGCCGCACCAGCTGGCCAAGGCGCTGGTGGCGCGCGGCTACCTGACCGTGCGGCCGAATTTCCGTGGCGTGGAGGGCTCCGGCGGCGCCCATGACCAGGGCCGCGGCGAGGCGCAGGACATGCTGGCGGTGGTCGCCCACCTGCGTCAGTCGCATCCCGGCCTGCCGCTGGCGCTGGCCGGATTCTCCTTCGGTGCCTTCGTCATGACCCATGTCGCCGCGGCACTGGCGGCGCAGTCGGTGCCGATCCGCCACCTGGTGCTGACGGGCACCCCCTATGGCGTGGTGAAAGGGCATCGCAGCTATGACACGCCATCCGTGCCGGCCGATTGCCTGGTGGTCCATGGCGAGCGCGACGAGCGCGCGCAACTGGCCGCGCTGTTCGACTGGGCCCGGCCGCAGGCGCTGCCGGTGGTGGTGGTGCCGGGCGCGGATCACTTCTTCACCGGCAAGCTGCCGCTGCTGGTGCGCATCGTCGGCGGCTACCTCGACCGGCCCGGGCACGGCGCCACCGTGTAAAAACTTCGATCGGTGCCGCGCTTGCGCGGTGCGCCCCGGCGGGGCGGGCCCGTCGCGCGCGAGCCGCTGCGCCCAGCGGTGACCGGTTGCGAGGCATGGATGATGCTATCGATAGCAGACACGGCGCCAGCAATGGCGCAACACGCGCGTTCAGATCGGAGGGCAATCCATGAAAGACTATCCACCGTCGGAAATCAGGGAAACGTGGCGCAACCGCGGCTATGGCGAGCCCGGCGATACCCGCCAGGCACACCACTGGCGCAGCGGCAATCCGGGCGGCGCCGGCTTTGGCTACGGGCAGGCGCGCTATGGCACGGAAGAGGGCGAAGCCCCGGAAGAGCAGTACCGTCCCGGCATCCCGGCGCGAACCGCATCGCGCCGGCTGCCCAAGAACTACCAGCGCACCGACGCGCGCATCCGCGACGACCTGTGCGAACGGCTGGCGCATGCCGACGACGACGTCTCGGACGTGACCGTCGACGTCGGCTCGGGCATCGTCACGCTGACCGGCACCGTGGCCGAGCGCGGCATCAAGTACCGCATTGAAGAACTGGCCGAAGACGTGCTGGGCGTCAACGAGGTGCGCAACAACCTGCAGGTGGCGCGCCGCGCGGGCGGGACGGACAACGGGCAGCAGGAAACCGGCGCCGGCGGCAGCATGCCCGGACAGCGGCGCCTGGGCCAGTCTGCCGGCTGGCGCCAGCCGGTGGGAGAGGTTGGGGCGGACGTGCTGTATATCGTCCAGTCGCGCGACGGGCGTTTCCTCGGCGCGGAGTCCGGCGAGGCCGTGCTGGTGCCGGGAATTGCCCAGGCCGGCCTGTTCGACGATCCGGATGAAGCCCGCGCCGCGGCGCAGGAGCATTGCAGCCGCGGTTACCGCATCCTGGCGACGCGGCGCTGATGGCGCTGACGTGGCGCCACGCTCAGGCGTTGGGCACGGCAGGCGCGCTGGCCGGATCCGGGTGGATCTGCATCACCGCGGCGCGCTTGTCCAGCAGGTGCTGGCGCAGGATCGCCGCCAGCCGCTTGCCGTCGCGGGCTTCGAGCGCGCGGATCATGTCTTCGTGGTCGTGCACCGCGCGCTCCCACTTGTCGGTCTGGTGGTTGGAGCGGAAGCGCATCGCCTTGAGCCGCCGGTTCAGCGTCAGGTAGGTCTGCAGCAGGGTCTGGTTGCGCGCCGCCGCGGCGATGCGGTCGTGGATTTCCTGGTTGCGGCTGTAGTAGCCGGGCAGGTCGTTGCGCGCATGGCAGGCCAGCATGGCGTAATGCAGCGCCTTGATCTCTGCCAGTTCCGGGGCCGTGATGCGCTCGCACGCCAGCTCGCCGGCGAAGGCTTCCAGGCCGCTCATCAGCTCGAACGCCTCCCACGCCTCGGCCTCGCTCATGCGCGAGACGCTGGCGCCGCGGTTGGGCGAGATCTCGATCAGTCCCTCGGCGGCAAGCACCTTGAGCGCCTCGCGCAGCGGCGTGCGCGAGATCCCCAGCGTTTCGCACAGTTCGCGCTCGTTCAGCTTCATGCCGGGCGCCAGCACTCCTTCGACGATGAAGTTGCGCAGGTGGTCGACCACGGTGTCGTGCAGCCGCTGGCGCACCACCCTGGGCAGGAGCGGGGCAGCGGTGCCGCCAGCGCCGCCGGTGCCGTCCGAAGCTTGCATGCAATGTCCCTGTCATTAGCGTGGTGCCATTCTAAGACATTGCCGGCCTGCCGCGACGGCGCCAGCGGCCCTTGGGTTCAGCGCGCCGGGCCGCGCAGCGGCACGCCGCTTTCGCGCGGCGCCGCGGCGCCCGCACCCCGTCCGATCAGCGCCACCGACAGCGCCGACACCAGTCCCGCGAACGCCACGTAGGCGCAGATTTGCCACGGTTGTCCGCCGCCCGACTTGAGCAGCGCCGTGGCGATGATGGGCGTGATGCCGGAAGCGAAGATCCCCGAGAACTGGTAGACGAACGAGATCCCGGTATAGCGCACCCGGGCATCGAACAGCTCGCAGAACAGCGCCGCCTCCGGCCCGTACACCGCGGCGTAGAGGATGCCGAACGGCACCACGATCGACAGCCACAGCAGCATGGTGTTGCCGCCGCTGTTCAGCATCAGCCAGAACGCCGGGAAGGCCGACAGCGCGGTGATCAGCGAACCCCAGAAATACACCCGCGTGCGGCCGATGCGGTCGGACAGGTGGCCAAAGAACGGGATGAAGAAGCACATCGCGATCGCCGCCGCCATCACCCCGACCAGCGCCTGCGTGCGGCTGATATTGACGGTCTGGGTCAGGTAGGTAATCGAGAACACGCCGAAGATGTTGAAGAAGACGCCGTCGATATAGCGCGCGCCCATGCCCTTGACGATATTGCCGGGGTAGCGCCGCATCATGTCGACAAAGGGAATCTGCGTTTCGGCATTGCGCTGCTTGACCGCGGCGAATTCCGGTGTTTCCTTGACGTTGAGCCGGATATACATGCCGACGAACACCATCGCCGCCGAGATCAGGAACGCCACGCGCCAACCCCAGGCCAGGAACTGCGCATCCGTCAGCGTCAGCGACAGCAGCGCCACCACGCCCGAGGCCAGGCACAGCCCGATCGCCAGCCCGATCTGCGGCAGCGACGCGTAGAAGCCCTTGCGGTGCGCCGGCGCGTACTCGTACGCCATCAGGACCGCGCCGCCCCACTCGCCGCCCAGGCCGATGCCCTGCAGCACGCGCAGCAGCAGCAACAGGATTGGCGCCAGGATGCCGATGCTGTCATAGGTCGGCACCAGCCCGATCAGGAAGGTCGAGACGCCCATGATCATCAGCGTCATCACCAGCATGCTCTTGCGCCCGACCTTGTCGCCGAAGTGTCCGAAGATCACGCCGCCGAGCGGCCGCGTGACAAAGCCCACCGCGAAGGTGGTGTAGGCCAGCATGGTGGCCACCAGCGGGTCGTCGCCGGGGAAATAGAGCTTGTTGAAGACCAGGCCGGCGACCACGCCGTACAGGAAGAAGTCATACCACTCGATGGTGGCGCCGATCACGGACGCCAGCGCGACCTTGCGGATCGCCTGTTCGTTGGGGCTAGTCATGCTTGTCTCCTCTGGTGGTGGGCGGCGTCCTCTGGAAGGAATGGTTATGGACGCCGATGCGATGCGGGGCCTGACCTGGTGGTTATCGATGCCCGGCCCCGCCGGTTTGCCGCTTCAGGTTGCTTCAGGCCGCGGCGGCCATCGGCGCCACCACGTCGGCGTGGTGGATCTCGCGCCGCGCGTCTTCGCGGATCAGGTCTGCGGCGCGCTCGGCCATCATCACCACCGGCACGTTGGTGTTGCCGGAGACCAGCGTGGGCATCACCGAGCAGTCCACCACGCGCAGCCCGCCAACGCCGTGCACGCGCAGGCGCGCATCGACCACCGCCAGCGGGTCGGCGGCCGGTCCCATCTTGGCCGTGCCTGACGGATGGAAGATGGTGGCGCCGTACTCGCGGCAGAAATGCAGGATCTCGTCGTCGCTGCGCACGGCGTCGCCGGGCCGGAATTCGCGCTTCATCAGGCCGCGCATCGGCTCGGTCTGCGCCACGCGCCGGGCGTAGCGCACCGCCGCGACGGTGCAGCGCCGGTCCAGTTCGGCCGACAGGTAGTTGGGCTGCATCGACGGCGGCTCGAACGGGTCGGTCGAGCGGATCCGCACGGTGCCGCGCGACGCCGGGCGCAGCTGGCACACGGAATAGGTGCAGCCCGAGAACGGATGCACCGAGCCGCCGGCCATGTCGGCCGACAGTGTCGAGAAATGGAACTGCGTGTCCGGCGTGGCGCTTTCCTCCGGCAGGGCGCGGCAGAACATCGCGCCCTGGTTGATGCCGATCGCCAGCGGACCCTTGCGCAGCAGCAGCCATTCCAGGCCCATGCGCGCCTTGCCGGCCAGCGTGCGCAGCTGGTCGTTGGTGGTGATGGGTCTGGCCACCTCGTAGATCAGCCGGATCTGCAGGTGGTCCTGCAGGTTTTCGCCGACGCCCGGCAGCGCATGCAGCACCGGCACGCCAAGGTCCTGCAGCAGCGGCGCCGGGCCGATGCCGGACAGCTGCAGCAGCTGCGGCGACTGCAGCGCGCCGGCGCACAGGATCACCTCGCGCCGCGCCCGCAGGATATGGGGCTGGCCATGCCGGGTGTAGCGCACGCCCACGGCGCGCTTGCCTTCGAACAGCAGGCCGGTGGTGTGCGCATCGGTCTCGACGCGCAGGTTGGCGCGCCCGCGCGCCGGGCGCAGGTAGGCCACCGCGGTGGAGCAACGCCAGCCGTTGCGCGTGGTCAGCTGGTAGTAGCCCACGCCCTCCTGGTCGCCGCCGTTGAAGTCGGTCTGGCGCGGCAGGCCCAGCGCCTGGCCGGCGGCGATGAAGGCATCGACCAGCGGATGGCGCCGGTCGATCGAGGTGGCATTGAGCGGGCCCTCGGTGCCGCGCGTCGGCCCGGCGCCCAGGTCGTTGTTCTCGAGCTTGCGGAAGTAGGGCAGGCAGTCGTCCCAGCCCCAGCCCGGGTTGCCCAGTGCTGCCCAGTGGTCATAGTCCTCGCGCTGGCCGCGCACGTAGATCAGGCCGTTGATGGCGCTGCTGCCGCCCAGCGTGCGCCCGCGCGGCCAGTAGATGCGGCGGTTCAGCATGTTGGGATCGGGATCGGTATAGAAGCCCCAGTTCACCTGCTTGTGGAACATGGTCTTGCCATAGCCGATCGGGATATGGATCCACGGGTAGCGGTCGGGCGGGCCTGCCTCGAGCAGGCACACCGAATGGCGGCCGTCTTCGCTGAGCCGGTTGGCCAGCACGCACCCGGCCGAGCCCGCGCCCACCACGATGTAGTCAACGGTTTGCGACATCGTCGCTGTCTCCTGTTTCTGGCCGGCGGGCGCGCAGCCCGCGGCTCGGATTTATAATCTGAAACGTTCTGTTCCGGATTTTATTTTCTAGTGCCGGAATGGAAAGCCCAATCGCGAGGAGACGCCGGTTGTGAAACAGAACATGACAATGCCGTTTCAGAATCGCACTGCAGCAGAGGACGGCGCGCTGGAGGAAGACGCCCGCAGCCTGCGCGTGCTGGCGGTGCTGTCCAGCCTGGCGCGGGCGCAGCAGCCGCAAACGCTGTCGCAGCTGTCGCAGCGGCTGCATGTGCCGAAGGCGACGCTGATGCGCCTGCTGGCAGCGATGGAGCGCAGCGGCTTCGTGGTGCGGATGCCGGCCGAGCGCGGCTATGTGCCCGGGCCGGCCGCGGCGGCGTTATCGCTGCAGACGCTGCGCAGCCCGCCGCTGCTGCGCGAATGCCGCGGCATCCTGGCCCGGCTGGTGGCGCGGCTGGGCGAGACCTGCAACCTGACCGCGCTCGACGGCGACCGTGTGCTGTACGTGGAGCGCGTGGAAACGCACGAGCCGCTGCGGCTGCAGCTGTCGCCCGGCATCCATGTGCCGCTGCACTGCACCGCCAGCGGCAAGCTGTTCCTGTCGGCGATGAACCGGCTGGAGCGACAGCAGACGCTCGGGCGTCTCGAGCTCGTCGCGCACACGCCGCGCACGCTGTCAGACCTGGCTGCGCTGAACGCCGAACTCGACCGCCTGGCCGCGCGCGGCATCGGCGTCGACCACGAGGAATTCGTGCGCGGCATGTGCGCGGTGGCGGTGCCGGTGCGCGAACCGGACGGCGCTGGATCGGGCCGGGTGGTGGCGGCGATCGCCTGTCATGCGCCCACCGCGCGGGCCTCATTGGAAGCGTTGCTGCAGGCGGTGCCGACGCTGCAGGACGCGGCGAAGGAGATGGCGGCGGTGCTGTGCGGGCAGTGAGCCAGGCCGCAAGGCTTCCCGCTCAGCGCTTGCGCACGCCGGCCGCCGCCACCGCGCGCGCGGCCAGCAACGGCACCGGCTCGGCCATGACGGTCTCACCGGCCCGGCGCATGACGAGTTCGCGAAACAGGCGAGCCGGCGTGCGCGGCGTCAGTTCGTCGTTCCACACCGCGACCACCGGCTCCACGCGGCTGCCGAGCTCGAAGCGAAGCACTCTTCCCACCTTGGCCAGGGTGAGCTGCGCGGCGATGCGCTCCGGAAACACCGCCAGGAAATGACCGGCCTGCAACAGGCTGGCCGTGGCGGCCACATCGCTGGTGCGGATACCTAGCGTGGGCGCTGGCGCGTCCAGCGCCTGGAACGCCGAATGCAGCAGGTGCAGCATGCGCGAGCCCGCCACCGGAATACACCACTGCTGCCCGGACAGTTCACGCGCGGTCAGCTTGCGGCGCGTCAGCAGCGGATGGTCCTGGCTGGCGACGATCACCACCTTCTGTGCCGGAACCACCGGTGCCGCGCGTAGCGCGGGTAGCGAAAGGCGCGGATCGTCATAGGCGAACAGCAGGTCCAGCGAGCCATCCACAAGCTGATCCGCCAGTTCGCCGATGCCCCCCTCGATCACGCTGATCTCCACACGCGGATGATCTTGATAGAAGTCGCTCATCGCCCGCGCCAGAAAGGGCTGCACCGACATGGTCCGGAACGCGATGCGCAACGTCCCCTGGCTGCCGGCACGTACCGCCTCCAGCGATTCGGCAAGCCGTTCGAGCTGCGCCAGCAAGACCGCCGCATGCGCCGCCATCTCGCTGCCGGGCTCGGTCAGCCGCAGGCCGCGGCGGCTGCGCTCGAACAGCGGCATGCCCACGATGTCTTCGATCTCGGCCAGTGTCTTGGACACCGCGGCAGGGCTGACATGGAAGCGCACGGCGACGGCGGCGGCGGTCTGCATCTCGCTCAGCGCCAGCATGATGCGCAGATGCCGCAACTTGAGGCGGCCAAGCAGGGTATGGGTGAAGGTTTCGGCAGGCATGGCAGGCAACGGCAGGGCCGACAGGTTTCTTTTGTGGGTTAACCATTTGCTCAATAAACAGCGAGTTTAATTCGCTTTTGGTATCGAAACCAATCCCATATAGTCGGCGCATCACCTGATTCATTCCAAGCCATCACGAGGCAATCAGACCTCAGGAGGAGACCCATGGAAGCAGTATGCCGATTGCGCTCGGCCATGCGCTGCATGCTTGCCGGCGCAGCCGTGCTGACGGCCACTTGCGCAAGTGCCGCGACCGCGTGGCCCGACCGGCCGCTGCGCCTGGTCGTGCCGTTTCCGGCCGGCGGTTCCTACGACATCATCGGCCGCACGCTCGCGCGCAAGCTGGAACAGCGGCTCGGGCAGCCGGTGGTGGTGGAGAACATCGCCGGCGGCGCGACCGTGCCGGGCGTGTCGTCGGTGCTCAAGGAAAAGGCCGATGGCAACACGCTGCTGCTGGCCAGCGACGGCACGCTCAGTATCAATCCGTACACGATCAAGGGCCTGCGCTATCGGCCCGATACCGACCTGACGCCGGTGACCATCGTCAGCACCGTGCCGCACTGGATCATCACGCGCGCCGACCGCAAGCAGATGACATTGAGTGAGCTGAAATCGCATATCCAGCGCAATCCCGGCAAGGTGTCGATCAGCATCAACGTTGTCGCCGGGGCCGCCCACCTCGGCCTGGCCGACTGGAAGCGCCGCAATGGCCTGGACTTCACCATTGTTCCGTACCGCGGCTCGCCGCCCGCCATGGCGGATCTGATTGGTGGCCAGACTTATGCCCATGTCGATGTGATCGGCTCTTCGGTCAACTACGTCCAGGATGGCAAGGCCAAGCCGCTGGCCGTGCTGCAGGTGGAGCCGGTTGCGCAGTTTCCTGCCCTCGAAACGCAGAGGGCGGGTGGTGCCGATGCACTGCAGGTGCGCGGCAATCTGGCGCTGGTGGTCAAGGCGGGTACGCCGGCCCCGGTGATCGACCGGCTCTACCAGGAAGTGAAGGCCAGCGTGCATGAAGCGGACTTCGCTGCACGCCTGAAGACGCTTTCCTACGAGCCGGTCCTGTCCACCCCCGAGCAGGCCCGCCGCTTCCTGCAGACCGAATCGATCCGCTACGGCGCCATCGCACGCGCGGTCGATCTCGAATCCAACTGAACCCTTGACGCTGCCGGAGCCAGTCCATGCGTTTTGTCATTGCCCTGATGCGGCATGAAACCAATACCTTTTCGCCGATTGCCACGCCACTGAGCGCGTTCAACCGCGGCAGCACCGACGGCCCGCTTTATGGCGACGACGCGGTGCGTGCCTGCCAGGGCACCAACAGCGCCGCGGCCGCATTCATCGATATCGCTCGGCAACAGGGCGACGAATTCGTGATGCCGTTGATGGCGAACGCAGTGCCCAGCGGCATGGTCACTGCCGAAGCCTTTGAGTCGATGGCGGCCACCATCGTAGAGGCGGTACGCGCCGGCTGCGATGCCGTGATGCTGGACCTGCACGGCGCCATGGTGGCCGAGGGTTATCCGGATGCGGAAGGCGAGTTGCTGGCCCGTATCCGTGCCGTCGCGCCGGAGATGCCGATCGCGGTGGCGCTCGATTTCCATGCCAACTTCAGCGCTGCCCTGGTCGACAATGCGACCGTGATCGCCGGCTATTGCACCTATCCCCACGTGGACGTGTACGAGACCGGCGCTCGCGCCGCCCGTACCCTGATGGCGGCGCTGCACGGCGAGGCCCAGCCGGTCTTGCTGTGGCGCACGCTGCCGATGCTGACCCACATGCTGCGCCAGACCCCACGCGCGCAACCGATGAAGGACATCATGGAGCGCGCGATGACGGCCGAGCGCGATGGCGAGGTGCTCAACGCGTCGGTGTTCGGGGGCTTTCCGCTGGCCGATATCCCGCATACGGGGCTGGCCGTGGTGATCGTGGCCGAAGCCACCACGATCGAAGCGGGCCGGCGCCTGCTCGACGAACTCTGCGGCATGGCGTGGCAACGCCGGGCTGATTTCGTTTTCCCGATCGAGCCGATGGCGGAATCGATCGCACGAGCGAAGGCGATCCCGCAAGGTCCGGTCGTGCTGGTGGACCATGGCGACAACTGTGGTGCCGGCGGCCCAACCGACGAAATGACAGTGTTGGGCGAAGTCCTGCACCAGGGGCTCGAAGGCGTGGTTGCCGGGCCGTTCTGGGACCCCGGGGCGGTGGCGGAATTGATTGCCGCCGGCGTCGGGCAGTCCGTCACGCTGGATGTGGGCGGCAAGACCGACATGCCGGCGCTGGACCTGAAGGGCCGTCCGCTGCGGCTGACCGGGCGGGTGCAGTGCATTACCGACGGCAACTATCAGGTCACCGGTCCGATGTTCACCGGCATGAAGCTGAGCCTGGGCCGCACCGTGGTGCTGGATGTCGCGGGCACGTTGGTGGTGATCTGCGAAAAGCCGCAGGAGCCGTTCGATACCGGCGTGTTCACGCACGCGGGCATCGACCTGTCGCGCCGCAAGTACATCCTCATCAAGTCGCGCCAGCATTTCCGCGCCGGGTTCGAGCCGATCGCCAGCGAGATCGTGCTGGTGGCCGGCCCCGGCGTCTGCAGTTCGGACTACAGCCAGTTTCCGTTCCGCAACCTGCGCCGCCCGATCTATCCACTGGAAGCGCACACTGAACTCGATGCCGCCTGAAGCGGCCGCCGCCATCAACCGGAGTGACCCGCACGCTCTTTCCGAATTCCCTGCAACGGCTGGCCCCCGCGCTGGCCTTGGTCTTGGCCCTGGGTGTCAGTGCCGCTCCCGCCATGGCCCGCGCCGCCAGCGGCGACGCGCCCGTGCGTATCGTCGTCGGCTTTGCGGCCGGCGGTGCGCTCGACATTTTCGCGCGCACGCTTGCCGAAAAGCTGCGGGTTTCGCTCGACACACCGGTGCTGGTCGAAAACCGCCCCGGCGCCTCGGCGCGACTGGCACTGGAGAACGTCAAACGCGCGCCGCCGGACGGCAAGACGGTGCTGATCTCGCCCGCGCCGCCGTTCACCATCTTTCCGCTGACCTACAAAAGCCTGTCCTATGACCCCGACAAGGACCTGGTTCCCGTCGCCTACCTGGCCGACGTGCCGCTGGTCGCATCCGCCAGCATCAACCAGCCCTATCGGACCATGCCGGAATACCTGGCATGGGTAAAGCGCAACCGGGACAAGGGCGGCGTGGGACTGGTCACGCTTGGCGGCAGCATTCACTTCGGGGTGCTGTCGCTCAGCAAGGCGATCGGCGTGCCCTTGCTGCCCACCGCCTATCGCGGCGCAGTGATGATGCTGACCGATGAGATCGGCGGCACGCTGCCGCTGGGTATCGATGCGGTGGGCGGGCAGATGGAGCTGTACCGGGCGGGCAAGATCCGTTTCCTGGGTGTCACCGGCACTCGCCGCTCGGCGCTGCTGCCTGATGTGCCAACGCTGGCGGAGGTGGGCGCGCCAGGTTTCGAGGCGGCATCCGGCTGGTATTCGGCTTTTGTGCCGGCGGGGACGCCGCCGCCGATGGTGGCGAAGATCGAAAAGGCGCTGCTCGATGCCGTCAAGGATCCCGTGGTGCGCGACAAGATGTCGACGCTGGGCATGGAAATGAATGGCAAGCCGGCGGATTCCTTGCGCAAGCTGATCCAGGCGCAGCGCGCGCAGTGGCAGCCGGTGGTCGCGGCCTCGGGTTTTACGGCCAGCGATTGAGACCCGCGGGAGCACGGCCATGCCGCAGGATGCGGCCCACCCGCTCCCGCAGCATCGGCAATACCTCGGCTTCAAACCACGGATGCTGCTTGAACCACGGCTGGTTGCGCGGCGACGGGTGCGGCAGCGGGATGAAGCCGGGCGCATAGTCCTGCCATGCCCTGACCGTTTCGGTCAGCGTGGGTTTGCGGCGCGCGCCCAGGAAATGCCGCTGCGCATACTGGCCGACCAGCAGGGTCAGCGCGATCGACGGCAGTTGCGCCAGCAGGCGGTCCATCCACAGGGGCGCGCATTCGGGGCGCGGCGGGTTGTCGCCACCCTTGCCGCGGCCGGGATAGCACAAGCCCATTGGGATGATGGCGAATTGCGAGGCGTCGCAGAAGGTGGTGTCGTCGACGCCGAGCCACTGGCGCAAACGGTCACCGCTGGCATCGTTCCATGGAATGCCGGTCTCGTGCACGCGCGTTCCCGGTGCCTGGCCGACGATCAGTATGCGTGCGCCGGCGCCGGCGCGAACCACCGGGCGCGGGCCCAGCGGCAAATGCTGTGCGCAGGCGCGGCAGGCGCGGACCTCGGTCAGCAGGGATTCGAGCGCGGCGGTTGGGTGGCGCAGGGTGTGTTCAGGCGGGGGCGGCTTGGCTGGCATCGCTGGTTGTCCGGAATGCGCGCTTTCGCGCGGACCTGCAGTGGTTGGCCGATGCCGCGCGCATGACGTATTTTACAAGGGCAAACGCGCCCCCGCCGCCGAACCCGCCGGCGCAACGCATGCGCGGCCGCGCAGCGGTTCCCGCATGCCAGCGGTGGCGCGACCATCACAGGAGCCCGCCATGCTCGACGCACTTCGCCACACGCTTCGCCGCTTCTCCATCGCTTGCTGTGTGTGCCTTGCAGCCTGCGGGGGCGGCGGTGGCGGCGGCGAAAGCGGCGGTGCGGGTGATTCTGGCGGTGGAGGAGGCGGCGGTGGCGCGGGCGGCAACGGCTCGCTGACGGTTGCGATCTCGGGCCTGCCGTCGGGGACCCCGGCGGCCATCACGGTATCGGGCCCGGGCCAGTTCCGCCAGGCCGTGGTGCAGTCGACCACGCTGTCCAACCTGGCGCCAGGCAGTTACACCATCACCGCAGACAGCGTGCTGACGGGCAGTGCGTTGCGCAAGCCGCAGCTGCCGACGCAGGTGGTCGCAGTGGCCGCGGGCACGGGTGCGACCGCCAGCGTGGCCTACGGTGCGCCGGAATCGATGCAGTTGTCGTTGACGCAGGTGCCCGGCGAATTCTCCGCGCCGATCTTCCTGACCGCGCCCGCCGGCGATGCGCGCCTGTTCGTGGTGGAGCGCGCCGGCCGTATCCGCATCGTTCGCGATGGCGCGCTGCTGGCCACGCCGTTTCTGGATATCGAGGCGCTGACCACCACCGACGGCGAGCGCGGCCTGCTGTCGATGGCATTCGATCCGGACTACGCGAGCAACGGCCGCTTCTACGTCTATTACACCGACACAGCTGGCGCCATCACCATCGCCCGCTACCAGGTCTCGGCCACCAACCCGGACCTGGCCGACACCGCGGGCACGGTGCTGCTGTCGATCCCGCATCCGACCTTCTCCAACCATAACGGCGGCCAGCTCGCCTTCGGCCCCGACCGCATGCTCTATATCGGCACGGGCGACGGCGGCGGTGGCGGCGATCCGGCGGGCAACGCGCAGAACGCGGGAACGCTGCTCGGCAAGATGCTGCGTATCGATGTCAGCGGCGCGTCGGGCTACGGCGTGCCGGCAGGCAACCCGTTACTGGGCCAGTCGGGCAGCCGCGGCGAGATCTGGGCGCTCGGGCTGCGCAACCCGTGGCGGTTCTCGTTCGATGCCGGGACGTTGTATATCGCCGACGTCGGCCAGGACCTGCGTGAGGAAGTCGACGTGGCACCGTCCACCAGCGCGGGCCTGAACTACGGCTGGAACCTGACCGAGGGCTCCGCGTGCGTGGGTGCCGCCGCCTGCGACAAGAGCGGGCTGACCATGCCCGCGTTCGAGTACGGCCATGGGGAAGGCGGCTGTGCCATCGTCGGCGGCTATGTGTATCGCGGCAGCGCCAGCCCGGCGCTGCGCGGGCGCTACTTCTACTCCGATCTGTGCACGGGCAAGCTGCAGAGCTTCGTGTATCGCGATGGCGTTGCCACCGAGCCGGTCGACTGGAACGTCACGGTGCCGGGCAGCGTGTTCTCGTTCGGCGTGGATGCCGCGCAGGCGCTCTATGTGATGGCCGATCCGGGCACGTCCGCGAACAGCGGGCGGGTCTACCGGATCGATGCCGCGGGCGGCACGCCTTGATGGCTTGCCGCCCCTCATCGCAACGTCTCAGGCCGCGTTGGTCTTGCGGCCGACGCCCTGGATCAGCTTGTTGACGCGTGCCAGGTACTGGTCGAACATCCGGTTCGCCTGTTCCTGGCTGTCGATCGGCTGCAGCACGGTGCGCCCCTCGGCTTCAAGCTTGGCGCGGATCTCCGGCTTGGCCAGCGCTTCGCCGATGGCCTTGCGCAGCACCGCCACGCGCTCTGCCGGCGTGCCCTGCCTGACGAAATAGCCGCCGCCGATGGTGTATTCGAAATCCGGCACCAGCTTGCTCTGCGTAATCAGCGGCACCGACTTGAGCGCGGGCGGCAGGGCGCGCGAGAAGCTGGTCAGGATCTTCAGCCGGCCCTGCTGCTGCATGCTGTCGAAACTGGACTGGTAGGGCAGGATGGCGAAGTCGACCTCGCCGCCGGCAAGGCCCTGCAGCGCCGGCGCGCCGCCCTTGTAGGGCACGTGCAGGAACGGCACGCCCAGGCGCGCGGCGAGCGCATCGCCCATCAGGTGATAGATCGAGTCGATGCCGACGGTGGCGTAGGTCAGCGACTTGCCCTTGCCCTGCCGCGCGAATTCGATGAACTTGTCCAGGCTGTCCACGGCGATGCCGTTGCGCACCATCAGCACGATATTGGCGTCGCTGATCGGCGCGGCCAGCAAGAAGTCCTGCGGCTTGTAGCGTGCCGCGGGGTTCAGCAGCGGCGCCAGGAACACCTCGTTGATCGAGCCATGGAAGAAGGTGTAGCCGTCGGCCGGCGCGGCCAGCACCTTGTTGGCGCCGATCAGCCCGGTGCCGCCGCCGTAGTTCTCCACCACCACCTGCTGGCGCACGCTCTTGCTGATCGATTCGCCGAAGATGCGCGCCGACGCGTCGCTGGCGCCGCCGGCAGGGTAGGGCACCACCAGCGACAGCGCCTTGGCGGGAAAGGCATCGGCCGCAAACGCCGGCAGGCCGGACAGCACGGAAGCACCGGCGGCGAGGCCGGCGTGTTGCAGGAAGCGGCGACGGTTCAGGGTAGCCATGGGGTTGTCTCCTCGGTTTCTTTGTCAGGCCAGATAGCTTTGCGCCAGGTGCGCCCAGAACGCGGCGCCGACCGGCAGGGCCTTGTCGTTGAAGTCGTACAGCGGGTTGTGCACCATGCAGCCGCCGTCTTCGCCCAGGCCGTTGCCCAGTCGGATATAGGCGCCGGGGCGATGCTCGAGCATGTAGGCGAAGTCTTCGCTGCCCATCACCGGCGGGCGCTCGACCACGTTGTCGGCGCCCACCAGCCGGATCGCGGCCTGGCGCGCGAATTCGGTCTGCGCGGCATGGTTGACCAGCACCGGATACTTGCGCTCGTAGATCACCTCCGCCTGCGGCCGGAAGCTCTGCGCCTGCGCGGTGACGAAGGCCTGGATGCGTTCTTCGACCAGCGTGCGCACGCGCGGGTCGAGCGTGCGCACGCCGATCTTGATGGTTGCGGTGTCGGGCACCACGTTGTAGGTGCTGCCGGCCTGCAGCGCGCCCACGGTGATCACCGCCGACTTGAGCGCGTCGATCTCGCGGCTGACGATCGATTGCAGCCCCAGCACCATGCTGGCCGCGCCCTGCATCACGTCGATGCCATGGTGCGGCATGGCGCCGTGCGCGCCGCGCCCGCGCAGCGTGACGGTGGCGCGGTCGAACGAGGCCATGGCGGGACCGGCGATCACGCCGATCTGTCCCACCGGCATGCCCGGCGAATTGTGCAGCGCGTACACCTCGTCGCACGGGAAGCGCTCGAACAGCCCGTCCTCCAGCATGCGCAGCGCGCCGCCTTCGTTCTCTTCGGCCGGCTGGAAGATCAGGTTCAGCGTGCCGTTGAAATCGACCGACTCGGCCAGGTAGCGCGCGGCGCACAGCAGGATCGCGGTGTGGCCGTCATGGCCGCATGCATGCATCTTGCCCGCGATGGTGCTGGCATAGTCCAGGCCGGTCTGTTCCTGGATCGGCAGCGCATCCATGTCGGCGCGGATGCCCAGCGCCTTGCTGCCGTGGCCCTTGCGCAGCGTGCCGACCACGCCGGTGGTGCCCAGGCCGCGGTGCACGGCGTAGCCCCATGCCGCCAGCTGCTCGGCGACGAGGTTGCTGGTCTGGCGCTCTTCGAAGGCCAGCTCCGGATGCGCGTGGATCTGGCGCCGGATCGCGACGAATTCCGGCGCGAGGGTCTGGATGGATCGCTGCAGTTCGGCGGGCAGGGTATCGGTCATGGCGGCTGGGGAACGTGGTGGTTCATCGCATTCTCTCCGCAGCCGTGCGCCGAAACCATGACAACGGTAGCGACAAATCGTTGTATAGAATGCAACGATAAGAAAATCGCGCATCGCCGCAGGAGGAGACCGAGACATGGAAGACGTGCTGGACCGCAAGCGGGCGCTGTGCCTGCTGCAGATCATCGAGACCGGTTCGGTGCGCGGCGCCGCCGAAGCGCTGGAGCTGGACCCCTCGGTGGTCAGCCGTGCCGTGGCCAGGCTGGAACAGGACACCGGGCTGACGCTGCTGGAGCGGCGCGGGCGTGGCGTGGTCGCCACCGACGCGGGGCGGCTGCTGGCGCTGTTTGCGCGGCGCCAGCAGGACCTGCAGGACACCTTCGTGGCCGAAGTGAACAACCTGAAGAACGCCCAGCGCGGCCATGTCGAACTGTCCTTCGGCGAAGGCTTTGTCGACCTGGTGCTGGAGCCGGTGCTGCAGGGCTTCCTGCGCAAGCATCCCGACGTCACCTGCAGCATCCAGGTGGCGGGCACCGACGAGACCGTGCGCCTGCTGCTGGAGGATCTGGCCCATATCGGCTTCGTGTTCCAGCCGCCCGACGATGCGCGGCTGCAATCGCACTATTCGCGGCTGTCGCCGATCCGCGCGCACGTGCACAAGGACCATCCGCTGGCGCGGCGCCGGCGCGCGCTGACGCTGGCGGACCTGGCGCAGCACCAGGGCGCGTTCCTGGCGGGTTCGTTCGGCGTGCGCAAGCATGTGCAGGCGGCCGAGCTGGACGAGCACATCACGCTCAAGCCGATGCTGGTCACCAACTCCTTCAAGGTGCTGTGGGAGTACGCGGCGATGGGGCTGGGCTATATCCTGACGGCGCGCTCGGTGCCGCTGAAGGAGCCGCAGCTGCGGCAGCTGGTATCGCTGCCGATGGCCAATCCCATCCTGAACAACAGCCGCATCCACATCCTGACGCGTGCCGGCCGGCACTTGTCGCCGGTCGCGGATGGCCTGCTGCGGCACCTGGTCAAGGCGTTTCCGGCGGCCTGAACTGGCGCCGGCAACGGAACCTGCATGCAGCGGCGGCGAACGGAGTGTTCGGGAATGGCAGAGGCGCGCGCGCCGGATTGCGGCGATCATGCAGGTTGATCCTGTCCGCCCCTCGCCGCCCTTCGCCAGACTTCCTAGTCCGCCATGCATGTCCATCTGCAGTCCTCCATGCACGCCAGCCTGCAGCAGCTGTGGCTGGCGTTTCCGTTGTCGGTGGGCGCCGAGCGCGGCCGGGTGGTGGTCAGGCGACGCGGCTACGAGCGGGTGCTGCTGGCCGGCCAGCAGGCAGTCATCGATCCGTTCGAAGTGTTTGCGCTGCGCCTGGATGGCAGCAGCGCGCAGCCGGCGGCATGCACGCTCGAGATGCGGGGGCTGGCTCCGGCACACCCGTCGGAATGCCTGCACCACCGCATTGCCAAGCGCGTGTTCCTGCAGCCGCAGTACGCCTGGAACGCGGCGTTTATCGCGGAACGCCTCGGCATGTCTGCGGCGCAGCTGCGCCGCGCGCTGTTCGCGCAGGGCACCGCGCTGACCGACCTGTGCCGCACGCAACGGCTGATGCGGCTGCTGTTCGATGTGATGGCGGGCGACGCGGCCCTTGCCGACGCGCGGCGACGGGTCGGTTGGCCGGCCAACGGTGATTTGGACAGCGCATTCTATGACCGCTTCGGCGTCTCGCTCGAGGCCGCGCGGCGGCTGGCCGGCGCGCACGCGATGCCGCGGCAGCGCTCGGTGGCATGACGCGCGCGGCGCGGTTTGCGAGATAATCCGGCGAAATCATCCGACGAAATAATCGACGAAACAAGCCGCCGTTGCGCCCGGGAATGATGTCATGCGTTTTGATCTGGTCGACCTGAAACTGTTCACGCATATCGCGGAGGCACAGAGCCTGACCGGCGGTGCGCAGCGCTCGCACCTGTCGCTGGCCGCGGCCAGCACGCGCATCAAGAACCTGGAGGAACACGTCGGCGTCAAGCTGCTGAGCCGCAGCAGCCAGGGCATGAAGGTGACCGGGGCGGGCGAGACCCTGCTGGCCCATGCGCGCCGCGTGCTGCGCCAGCTGGAGCAGCTCAGCGGCGACCTGCAGGAATACGCGGCGGGCGTCAAAGGCCACGTGCGCGTATTCGCCAACACCACCGCCATGAGCGAGTTCCTGCCGGCGGTGCTGCGCAGCTACCTGGTCAGCCATCCGGACGTGACCATCGACATGCACGAACGGCTCAGCCCGGACATCGTGCGCGCGGTGCAGGAGGGCATCGTCGATATCGGCATCATCGCCGGCAACGTGCGCACCGAAGGGCTGGAGGTCATGCCATACCGGCGCGACCGGCTGGTGCTGGCGACCGCGCTGAGCCATCCGCTGGCCGAGCGCGGGCGCGTGGATTTCATCGATACGCTCGACTACGACTTTATCGGCCTGCCCGAAGACAGCGCCATCCACAACTTCCTGAAGCGCGCCGCGGCGGACCTGCAGCGCACGCTGCGCTGGCGCGTGCAGGTCAGCAATTTCGAGACCGCGTGCCGCATGATCGAGGCCAACGTCGGCGTGGGCGTGTTGCCCGAGACCACCGCGCGCCGACATGCCAGGGCCATGTCGCTGCGCATCGTCCAGCTCGACGACGAATGGGCCGAGCGCCAGCTGCAGATCTGCGTGGCCGACGTCGACGCCTTGCCGCTGTTCGCGCGCAAGCTGGTGGACCTGCTGGTCGAAGACGGGCAGGGGCGCCAGGACTGAACCCGCGCCCCGGCCCCGCGGGCTATGCCTGGTCCGCGAGCGACTGCCGCAACTGGTGCTTGAGCAGCTTGCCGCTGGCCGTGGTCGGCATCGCCGCCACGCGCACGATGCGTTCGGGGCGCTTGTAGGGCGACAAGCGCCCGACCAGGTAGTCTTGCAGCGCCGGCGCGTCGAAGCGCTCGCCTTCGCGGAGTTCGACGAAGGCAATCACTTCCTCGTTGCCATCCGCGGCGGGCAGGCCGATCACGGCCGACACGCGCACCGACGGATGCGTGTTGAGCACCGATTCGACTTCGATCGGGTAGACGGTGAAGCCAGAACGGATGATCAGGTCCTTGGTGCGGCCGACGATAAACAGGGCGCCTTCGTCATCCAGCCGCCCGATATCGCCGGTGTTGAGCCAGCCACCCGGGCGCAAGGCCTCGGCGGTCAGTTCGGGCGCGCGGTAATAGCCGCGCATCACGCCCGGCCCGCGGATCCACAGTTCGCCGGGCTGTCCCGGCGGCACCGGCTTGCCGTCGGGCCCGACCACCTGCAGGTCGGCACCCGGGACGATCTCGCCCGCGGCGCAATCGGCGCGCGGCCGGTCCAGGCGCGTCACGAACATCGATCCGGCGTACTCGGTCATGCCGTAGCCATGGTGCAGCGGCTGGCCGAATACTGCCTCGACATCGCGCTTGAGCGTGGGGTCGAGCGGCCCGCCGCCGGTGTAGAGATAGCGCAGGCGCGGCGATGGTTGCAAGGGCGCACCGGTCGCCCGCACGTGGGCCAGGATACGGCTGAACATGGCCGGCACGCCCTGCAGCAGCGTGATCGCGCCGTCGCGGATCGCCGCGGTCAGGTCCGCCGCGTTGAAGCGCGCGCACAGGTACAGGCTGGCGCCGGCGTGCAGCGTCGAGACCAGCAGCGTGCCCAGCCCGAACACATGCGAGATCGGCATCACCGCGTAGGCGCAGTCGTCCGGCTGCATGCGGCGCGAGGCCACGGTGACCTCGGCAAAGTGCAGCAGGCCGCGGTGGGTGACCATCACTCCCTTGGGCTGCCCGGTGGTGCCCGAGGTGTAGACCAGCGCGGCCACCTCGTGCGCAAGCGCTTCCGGCTCGCGCGTGGCGGTCGCGTCGACTGCGCTGGCCATCAGCGGGCCCAGGCCGGCCGGGGCGATTTCGCGGGCGCGGTAGCGCACGCCGTGGCGCAGCGCATCCGGCGACGCCGCGTGGGTGAACAACATCAGGCGCGGGTGGCAGTGGGCGCGGATCACCTCGATCTCGCGCTCGGACAGGCGCGCGTTGACGACCACCGGCCATGCGCCCAGCTCCGCCAGGGCGAACACCAGCGTGATCACCGCCAGGCAGTTCTCGGCCACCACCAGCACCCGGTCGCCGGTGCCCACGCCCTGCGCCTGCAGGTAGCGCTGCGCGTCCCCGATGCCGGCCCACAGCTGCGCATAGGTGGTGCTCCGGTCTTCTTCGATGACGGCGACATGGCCGGGCGTGTGCGCGGCCCAGTGGCGCGGGATGTCGCTGATGCGGGTGAGGGGGGCTCGGTCCGGTGGCATGTTTCAGGCGTCCTGGTGCGGGCGAAGTGTCCGCGGCAGCGGCATCAGTAGCGTTCGATCAATAGCGTTCGAACACCGCGGCAATGCCCTGGCCGCCGCCGATGCACATGGTTTCCAGGCCGTAGCGGCCGCCGCGGCGCTGCAGTTCGTGCAGCAGCGTGGCCAGGATGCGCACGCCGGTGGCGCCGATCGGATGGCCCAGCGAGATCCCCGAGCCGTTGACGTTGAGCTTCTGTTCGATCGCGTCCCGGTCCTGCCAGTCCCAGCCCTTGAGCACGGCCAGCACCTGGCAGGCGAAGGCCTCGTTCAGCTCGACCAGGTCCATCTGCTCCAGCGTCAGGTTCAGGCGCGCCAGCAGCTTCTTCACCGCCGGCACCGGGCCGATGCCCATGTGCGAGGGTTCGCAGCCGGCAGCGGCCCAGCCAACCAGCGAGGCCATCGGGGTCAGGCCGAGTTCGGCGAGCTTGTCTTTGGCGACGATCAGGCAGGCGGCCGAGGCATCGTTCTGCTGGCTCGCGTTGCCCGCGGTGACGGTGCCGTTCGGCATCAGCACGCGCAGCTTGGCCAGGCTATCCAGCGTGGTCTGCGGACGGAAGCCTTCGTCGCGCGTGAACGCCACCGGCTCGCCCTTGCGCTGCGGCACCTGCACCGGGACGATCTCGGCGTCGAAGCGCCCGGCCTCCCACGCCGCCGCGGCGCGCTGGTGGCTGCGCACGGCAAAAGCGTCGGCGTCCTCGCGGCTGATGCCGTAGTCGCGCGCCAGGTTTTCGGCGGTCTCGATCATGCCGGAGATCTTGCCGAAGCGCTCCACCGGCTGCGAGCGTTCGCGGCCGCGATCGAGCCGGTCGAAGAAGCGCACGTTGCCGGAGCGCGCGCCCCAGCGCATATCGGTGGTGTAGTACTCGATATTGCTCATGCTCTCGACGCCGCCGGCGATCACCACGTCGGCGGCGCCGCTCTGCACCATCATCGATGCCGTGACGATGGCCTGCAGGCCACCGCCGCAGCGGCGATCCAGCTGCATGCCCGGCACTTCCACCGGCAGGCCCGCCTGCAGCGCGGCCCAGCGGCCAACGCACGGCACTTCGCTGTTGGCGTAGGACTGGGCGAAGACGACGTCGTCGATGCGCGCCGGGTCGATGCCGCTGCGCTCCACCACCGCGCGCACGGCGGTGGCGGCCAGTTCCTCGACCGGGACCGGACGCAGGCTGCCGCCAAAGGTGCCGACGGGGGTGCGAAGGGGGGTGACGATTGCAGCTCTGCGCATGGAAGTCTCCTTGGAATTCGGTATCGGGTGAACCATCAAGTTAGTCGGTGGGCGCCGTTCCGGGAAGGTTGGAAAGGGCGACGAAGGCCGCGCCGCACTGGCGCAGCAGCGCATGGGCCTGGCGTTCCAGGCCTGCGCGGTGTTCGGGGGCAGCGATGTCCAGCATGCGGCGCACGCGCTGCGACAGGGTCTGGCCGCGCAGGTCGGCCACGCCATGCTCGGTCACGATCAGCCCGGCATCGGCGCGCGGCGTGCTGACCGGGCCGGACAATTGCGCGACGATGCGGCTTGCCCCTTTGGCGGTGGCTGGCAGCGCCACGATCGGCAGGCCGCCGCGGCTGCGCGCGGCGCCGCGCAGGAAATCCACCGCGCCGCCGACCGCGCCGACATAGACGCCGGCTGCCACTTCGGCATTGACCTGTCCGGTCAGGTCGACTTCGATCGCCGCATTGATCGCGGTCAGCTTGTCGACGCTGGCGAGCACTTCGGGATGGTGCGTATAGGCGGTCTCGCGCAGCTGCAGCCGCGGGTTGCGATGCGCCCAGCGCCGCAGCCGTTCGCTGCCCATCAAAATGCCGCCAATGCCGATGCCCGTATCGATGCGCTTGCGTGCGTTGGTCAGCACACCGGCCTCGGCCAGCGCGGCAATGCCGTCGCCGACCGCGCCGCTGTGCAGCCCCAGGTCGCGGCGGTCATGCAGCGCCGCCACCACCGCCTCGGGCAGGGTGCCGATGCCCATCTGCAGGGTCGCGCCGTCTTCGACCCAGCCGGCGATATGGCGGGCGATGGCCTGTTCGGCCGGACCGGGAGCGCTGCGCTCCAGGCTGATGGGCGGGAATTCCGCCTCGACCTGCAGGGTGATCTGGTCGGCGGTGAGATACCGGCTGCCGTGGGTCCATGGCACTTCGGGGTTCACTTCGGCAATGATCACGCGGGCCCGGTCGAGCGCGGCGGGCAGGTATTCATGCACCAGGCCCAGGCTGTGGCGGCCCTGTTCGTCGGCCGGCGACACCTGCACCAGCACCACGTCGGCGCGCAGCGTGCCGTGCCGGATCAGCCCCGGCAGGTGCGAATAATGGCTCGGCACGATGTCCAGCACGCCCGCACTGGCCAGCCGGCGGTGCGGCCCGCTGGCGGCATAGCCGAAGAAGTCGATCACGTCGGCCTGCTCTGGCTGCAGCGTGTCCGACTGGCCGATGCCGACGAACACGCTGAAGCGCCCGCCGCGCGCGATGGCATGGCGGTGTGCCACCAGCGCGCGCGTCAGCGTCAGAGGCTCGGCGGTGGCTTGTCCCCACCAGAGGTGGTCGCCGGGGCGGATCAGGGTTTGCAGTCGGGAGGCCAGGTCGTGCATGTCCACGGGGGGAAGCGTTCGGTCGGCACATGGCCGGAAATCGGCCGGAAATCGGCCGGCCGGTGCCGGATAGCCCAGAGCATGTCGCCAAAGCCGCGTTTGCGCTATTCGACAATGCCAAGGGCCGGCTTTGGCGATGCCGAAACACGCCGCAGGCCCCGCCTTAAGCCGCGCGGAAGGCGCGCTTTCGGAATCGCTGATTGTCCCGCCGGCCGAACGCCGCGACCATTGCGGCTATCACGCGGCGTCGGCCATCCGCCACGCCGCCACCGACACAGACCGACCGCAAGGCAGCGCCATGATCGAACAGACCCTCTCGAACAATTTCCACGAAATCCGCGATGCCATCCGTGCGCTGTGCGCCGAGTTTCCCGACGAGTATTTCCGCAAGGTCGATGAACAGCGCGCCTATCCCGAGGCCTTCGTCAACGCGCTGACCGCCGCGGGCTGGCTGGCGGCGCTGATTCCGCAGGAATACGGCGGCTCCGGCCTGGGCCTGACCGAAGCCTCGGTGATCATGGAGGAGATCAACCGCTGCGGCGGCAATTCCGGCGCCTGCCACGGCCAGATGTACAACATGGGCACGCTGCTGCGGCACGGCTCCACGGCGCAGAAGGAAAAGTACCTGCCCAAGATCGCCTCGGGTGAATGGCGCCTGCAGTCGATGGGCGTGACCGAGCCCACCACCGGCACCGACACCACCAAGATCAAGACCTCGGCGGTGAAGAAGGACGGCCGCTACGTCGTCAACGGCCAGAAGGTGTGGATCAGCCGCGTGCAGCACAGCGACTTCATGATCCTGCTGGCGCGCACCACGCCGCTGGCCGACGTAAAGAAGAAGAGCGAGGGCATGTCGATCTTCATGGTCGACCTGCACGAGGCGCAGAAGAAGGGCCTGACCGTGCGCCCCATCCCCAATATGGTCAACCACGAGACCAACGAGCTGTTCTTCGAGGACCTGGAGATCCCCGAGGAAAACCTGATCGGCGAAGAGGGCAAGGGCTTCAAGTACATCCTCGACGGCCTCAATGCCGAGCGCACGCTGATCGCCGCCGAGTGCATCGGCGACGGCTACTGGTTTATGGACCGGGTCACCAAGTACGTGAAGGAGCGTGAAGTGTTCGGCCGCCCCATCGGCCAGAACCAGGGCGTGCAGTTCCCCATCGCCGAGTCGTTCATCGAACTGGAGGCCGCCAACCTGATGCGCTGGAAGGCCTGCGAGCTGTTCGACAAGCACGAGTCCATGGGCGCGCAGGCCAACATGGCCAAGTACCTGGCCGCCAAGGCCAGCTGGGAGGCCGGCAACGCCTGCCTGCAGTTCCACGGCGGCTTCGGCTTTGCCTGCGAATACGATGTCGAGCGCAAGTTCCGCGAGACGCGCCTGTACCAGGTGGCACCGATCTCGACCAACCTGATCTACTCCTTCGTCGCCGAACACGTGCTGGGCCTGCCGCGCTCGTTCTGAGGGGAGCCGGCCTGAGGCCGGCATCTGAAAAAAATAACTTAATTGGCAGGCAAGAAACACTAACTTGATTTTCGGCATTCTTGGCGCAAGCTACAAGTGGCGAATGCGGAGCCTGGCTTCGCCGCCACTGGCCGGTTTCCGGCACCGACCCCAGAGCTGAATCGCCGGACAGGCGCGGCGCGCGCGCCGGTGCTGCCCGCTTCGGGGACGGTAGCCTCCGTCAAGGGATAAGCACTATGCCGAAGGAGCAGCATCGCCCGCGTGTTGTCCGCAAGCGGGACGCCGGATTGCACTTCCGTCTGACCCCGCTCGCCGCCGTGGTGGCCGGACTGGTATATGCGGGAGGCGTGCAGGCGCAATCCAATGCCACGCCGTCGGGCACCTACGGGCCTGGCTCCTATGCCACCGCATTCCAGTTCTTCGGCACGGACGGCGTTATCCAGGGCAGTACGACGATTTACCCCAAGCCGCCATATCCGCAAAACTTCGGCGGCGCCGGGGTGTCGGTGGCCAGGCAAGGCTTGGCCACCATCAATCCCGATCTCGGTCCGGCACCGGGCGATATCTTCATCGACTCGGACTATCGGCAAGGCGCGCCCAACACGGCCCTCTACGTGGCAAACGGCACGCTGACCGTCGTCGGCAGCAGCGTTGCGGGCCGCCTGACCTACGCCCGTGGCCACGGGGACTCGGTGCATGGCGTCTATGTCCCCGGCGAGACCGGCCCTTCGGTCTTTACCGGCGCGCGCATGTACATGTCGGCCGACGGCCCCAGTGCCTACGCTATCCACGCCTACGGCGGGTTTGCATCGGTGGATGTCAGGGACTCCACGCTGGTTACCTCTGGCAGCGGGCACGGTGTGCTGGCCTGGAGCAATGCGTCGGTGAAACTGTCCAACACCGATGTCACGGTGCAGGCGGCGGACGTCTACGGCATTTATGCCACCAGCGGCGCCAGGATCGAAACCACCGGCGGCAGTGTGAATGCCAGCCTCAACGGCGCGCGCGGGGTCGTGATCAACGGGGCGACCGGCGTGTTGAGCGGTACCAATGTGAGCACGCAAGGCACCAGCGGCTATGGGATCCAGGCCATCGGCTCGAATCTGTCCGTCACGGGCGGGACGATCCGTACGCAGGGCGATACCGCCTACGGCCTCTACCTGTATGGCAACTCCACCACCACGCTCAACGGCGCCACGGTCACGACGGGCGGGACCACCGCCCACGGTATCTTCGTCAGCAGCGGCACGCTGAACATGCAGGGCGCGACGGTGACGGCCACAGGCCCCAGCGCCCGGGGCCTGTACGTGGCCGGCAGTGCGACCGCCGTGGCGGCCGATAGCCGGTTCGCCGCGCAGGGCACTTCCGGCATGGGCACCTGGGTCAACGGCGCCGGATCGTCGCTGACGATGACCGGCGGCGCGCTCAGCGGGGCGCTGGCCAATGGCCACGGCGCCTACGTCACTGCGGGGGGCATCCTGCGCACCACCGATACGGCGATCTCCAGCGCCGCCGGGGTCGGCGTCTGGGCCGTCGGCACCACGGTGGAACTGACCCGCGGCACGGTGTTCGGCGGCGCCTATGGCATCTACCTGAGCGACGGTGCGATGCTGCGCGCCACCGGCACGGCGATTACCAGCGGCAGCGGCAGCGGCGCGACGCGCGGCGTGCAGGCCGTGGCATCGACGCTGGACCTGACCGATGTTTCGGTCAGCACCGCGACGGCGGAAGACCATGCCGTCTATGCGTACAACGGTTCCACTTTGCAGGCGCGCAACCTGACGCTGACCACCCAGGGCGATAACGCCTATGGCTTGCGGGTGGTCGGCGCGCCCACGGCGCAGATTGACGGCATGGTGGTGCGCACGGCAGGCGCCGGCGCGCACGGGGCGGTGTTCGACGGCGGCGCCAGCACCTATGCCGGCAGCCATTTCGATATCGGCACCAGCGGCGGCGGCATGGGCATCTATGCGTGGCAAGGTGCCGCGTTGCGCCTGGCGGGCGGGCGGGTCGATACCGGCAGCGCGGCCAATGCCCACGGCATCTATATCAACGATGCCACGGTCGAGCTGGCCCAAGACCCGCAGGGTGCCGGCGTCGCCGTCACTACGGGCGGCGCCGGCGCGAATGTGGTCCGGGTCAGTTCGGGCGGCCGCTTCAGCGCCACCGGCGCATCGTTGCATGCCGCCGGTGTCGATGCGGCGGGCATCCATCTGCTTGGGGTTGCGGATGCGGCCTCGGCCACCGCCATTGCCAATGCGGCACCGGCACCGGCTCCCGTGGCACCGCCCAACGATGACGGCTCGCCGGCACCGGTGGCGACGGCACCGCCGGTGCCGTCGCTGGGACAGGCGCTGAATACCACCGAAACCGTGACCCTCGCCAACAGCTCGGTCGTGTCGAACGCCGGCGCGGCGATCAGCGTCGCGGGCGGTTCCGCCACCATCGCGGCGAACAACACCACCATCCAGGGCGTGGCGGCGCTGCAGGTGCTGGGCCGGCAGGAGTCTTCCGGCGGCACGCCGGTCAATGTGCCGGGCGTGGCGACGCTGAATGCCAGTGCCTCGACCCTGACCGGCGCCGCGGTGACCGGCAACGGCAGCCAGTCGACCCTGAACCTTTCCAATGGCAGCCGCTGGAACGTGACGGCGAGTTCGGTGCTGACCCGTCTTGGCAATGACGGCAGCGTGATCGACGTACAGGCGGCGCCCGGGTTGCCGCTGGGCCGGCGCCGTTCGCTGCTGGCAAGCCCGATCCCGGGCAATGCCTACCGCAGCGTCAGCGTCACCGGCGACTATGCCGGCAACAACGGCGTGGTGGCGCTGAACACCTTCCTCGACGCGGGTGGCAGCCTGGCGCAGCAATTCACCGACCGCCTGCTGATCAACGGCGCGGCCAGCGGCACCACCACGCTGCAGATCAAGCCGGTCGCCACCAGCCCGGGGGCGATCACCTCGCCCAGCGGCGTGGTCAACGCCGGCGAAGGCATCTCGGTGGTCCAGGTCGCCGGCAGCTCCACGCCGGATGCGTTCGCGCTCAGAGGCGGCTATGTCACCGCCGCCAATTCGCCCTACGCCTACCGGCTGTATGCCTATGGCCCAGGTTCGTCGATCAGCGCGGCCGATGCCAATGCATCGCTGGTCGGCAATGCGTCCGGCTACTGGGACTACCGGCTGCAAAGCGCCTATGTCGAGCCCGATGGCCCGGTGGTGCCCGATCCGGACCAGCCGCTTCCGCCCGATGTCCGTCCCGCGGTGGCGCCGCAGGTGGCGTCCTACGTCACCGCGCCGGCTGCGATGCTGCACGCCGGCATGCTCGACCTCGACAGCCTGCACCGCCGCCTGGGCGAGGTGCGCGACGACCGTGCGCTGGCGCGCGACCAGGGCCCCGGCGAGATGTTCTTCCGCGCCTATGGCGGCAATTTCCGCTACACCAGCAACCAGTCGTTCGAACGGTACGGCTACGACGCCAATGGCGATTACGCGGCCATCCACCTCGGCGGCAACCTGTTCCGCCAGGACGGCGAGACCGGCCTGTGGCGGTTCGGCCTGGCCGGTTCGATCGGTTGGCTGCACTTTACGCCGCATGCCGTCGACGGGCCGAGCCGCACGCGTGCCACCATCTACCGCATCAGCGGCTACGGCACCTACCAGAGCCACCAGGGCTGGTATGTCGACGGCATCCTGTCGGGCGGATGGTTCGACGGCGATGTCTCGACGCAGGCGCGCGGCCGGGCCAGTTCGATGGACGGGGGCCTGTTCGCCGCGTCGATCGAAGCCGGCTACCCGTTTGCCATGCGCTACGGCCTGAACCTGGAGCCGCAGCTGCAGCTGATCGGGCAGCACGTGAGCTTCCGCAACAACATCGACGTCGACGAGCTGGAGGTCAACATCGGCTCGCAGAACCAGCTGGTGGGCCGTGCCGGCGTGCGCCTGACCCGGCCGGTCGCCGTCGCCGGCGGCCGGCTGACGCCATACGTTGGCTTCGATCTGTTCCATGCGTTCACCGGCGGCACTAACGTGCACGTCGGCGAAGTCCAGTTCGAATCCGGCAAGCTGGGCGACGCCTTCCAGTTGTCGCTGGGGCTCAACGGGATGCCGACGGCGCGGCTGTCGCTCAATGGCCGGGTCTCGTACCAGCATGCGATGGGGCGGGGCGGGATCCAGGGTTGGCTGTTCAATGCCGGCGCCCGCTACCTGTTCTAGGTTTCGGCCCCGGGCGGCGCTTACGGCATCCGGCGCCGCGGTCGCGCACCGGCGCCGGCAGGTCGGGTAGAATCCGGCCCTATGTCGCGCATGATTGCCTTGCTCCTGATGCTGATCCTGCCGCTGCAGGCGTTGGCCGCAGCGCAGCGGCAGCTCGCGCACGCCGCCGGCTTCCCGCCGGACCACATGGCCGCGCACGCCGGGCATATTCCGCATCACCATGATGAGGACGGCGAGATCGCCTTCGACGATTCCACCGCGTCCGCCTCGCACCAGCTCGACTTCGACTACGGCACTCAGTTGCAGGCGCCATTGCCGGCCGGCATGGTGCCGCCGCTGACGCTGCAGACGCAGCGCGAGCCGTCGTTCCTCGGCGGCCATATCCCCGACCCTGGCTGCAGTCCCCCGTTACGCCCCCCTCACGCGCCCGCCTGACGGCGGGGCACTGATCTGCTGATTGCCTGCCGTGGCGCAATGTCTTTGTGCCGCGCCCCGCCGCATTGCCTGTGTTGTCGCAATCTGCGTTGGGGATTCCATGCACAAGTTCTTCATCTCCGTGATGGCGTCGGCGTTGCTGATGCCGGCGGCCCATGGCCAGTCCGCGCCGGCCGACCTGCGCGCGCTGTTCGATGCCGCCTGGGAGCGCTCCGTCGCCTTCCAGGCGACCGAGGGGCGGCGCCTGGAGGCTGCCGCCAGCCGGGTCCAGGCCGACTCGCTGATCGCCGGGCCGCCCACGCTCGGCCTGCTGCACCGTGACGACCGCTGGACCGAACGGCGCGGCCTGCGCGAGAGCGAGGTCCAGCTCGGCGTGCCGGTGTGGCTGCCGGGCCAGCGCGCGGCACGCGGCGACCTCGCCGACGCCCAGGCGGCCGAGGCCGAGGCCGGCGCCGCGCTGGCGCGGCTGAATCTGGCCGCGGAAGTGCGCGAGCGCGTCTGGCAGCTGGCGGCCGTGGAAGGCGAGCGCGAGGTGATGCGGCGCCGCGCCGGCATCGCCGCGTCGCTGCGCGACGATGTGCGCCGGCGCGTCAACGCCGGTGACCTGGCGCGTACCGACCTGCTGCTGGCGCAGCAGGACGACCTGGCGGCGCAGGGCCTGCTCGCCGACAGCGAGGCCCGCGTGGTCGAGGCGAAGGCGCGGCTGCTGCAAGCCACCGGCGTCTCCGCACTGCCGTCGCGGTACGACGAAACGGCTGCGCCGGCGGCAGACCCGGCAGCCCATGCCGCGAGTCATCCGCGACTGCAAGCGGTGCAGCAAGCCGTGCTGCGCAGCGAACGCCAGCTGGGGTACCTGCGCAAATCGCGCCGCGACCCGCCCGAAGTCGGTGTGATGTACCGCAACGACCGGGCCGGCGGCGGCATGCCCGGCGACCAGACCGTCGGCCTGTTCGTCAGGATCCCGTTCGCCACGGATGCGCGCAACCTGCCGCGCGAAGCCGCCGCGCAGAGCGAGCTGATGACAGCGCGGGCCGAACTCGAGCGCACCGAACGCATCGTCCGCGCAGAGATCGACGCGGCGCAGGCCGCGCTGCGGCTGGCCGAGCAGCAACTCGGCCTGACGCAAGAACGCAGCGCCGCGCTGTCCGAACGGGCATCGCTGCTGCGCAAGACCTTCAACGCCGGCGAGATCGGCTTGCCGGAAGTGCTGCGTGCACAAAACCAGGCGCTCGAAGCCGAGGCCGACCTCGCGCGCCAGCGTGCCCGCCGCGGCATCGCCATTGCCACCCTGAACCAGGCGCTCGGAGTCCTGCCATGATCCGCCAGTTGTTTCTTGTCCTGTCCCTGTCGCTAGCGCTCGCTGTGCCGGCAGCGCACGCCGGCCCCGGTGCCCACGGCCCCAATGGCGAGCATTTGGACGCGCCCCCCGACGCCGGCGCGGCAGCGCACGCCCAGCCGGTCATCGAAGCCCATACGGAATCATTCGAACTGGTGGGCACCCTCGCCACGGACGAGCTCTCCGTCATGGTCGACCGTTACGTCACCAACGAGCCGGTGCTCGACGGCACGCTCGAGGTCGAGTTCGACGGCATCAAGACCCAGGGCAAGCTGCACGCCGATGCCGGCGACTATGCCTTTACCGACGAGAAGCTCCTGCAGGCCTTGCGCCGGCCCGGCCGGCATGCGCTGGTATTTACGCTGGTCACCGGCAACGAGTCGGACCTGATCGAAGGCACGCTGAACGTTGCCGCGGACGAACACGACCACGGCAACGCGTGGTGGCAGGCGCGCTGGCCGTGGCTGGTGCTGCTTGCGGCGGTGGTGGCAGCAGGCGCCTGGGGCGTGAAGCGCCGCGTTGGCAAAAGGAACGGAGGCACGGCGTGATGAAGACCACCAAAGTCGCAATCCTGGCCGTCGCACTGGCCGCGTGGACCACCATTCCGGCGCTGGCCGGGCCCGGCGCGCACGGCCCGAACGGCGAACACCTCGATGCGCCGGCCGCGGTGTCGGGCAGTGGCCTGGCCCGGCTGCCAGACGGCAGCGTCCAGGTGCCCAAGCTGGCCCAGCGCCGCATGGGCATACGGACCGCGATGGCGCAGCAAGCCGCGCACCCCGTCACCGTCGAACTGAACGCCGTGGTGGCGATCGATCCGAACGCGGGCGGACGCCTGCAGGCGGGCCACCCAGGCTGGATCGAACCGCCGCCGGGCGGCTTCCCGGTGCTGGGGCAGCGCGTCAGCAAGGGCCAGGTGCTGGCCGTGCTGCGCCACAAGAGCGAGCCCTTCGATATCGGCAACCAGCAGGCGCAGTTCGCCAACCTCAGCGCCAGCCTGAAGCTGGCGCGGCAGCGGCTGCAGCGGCTGGAGTCGCTGACGGACAGCATCCCGCGCAAGGAAATCGAAGCGGCCCGCGCCGAGGTCCAGAGCCTGTCCGGCCAGCGCGATGCGGTCGGCAAGAGCCTGCACCAGACCGATACGCTGACCGCGCCGGCCAGCGGCGTGATCGCCAGCGCCAATGTGCTGGCGGGACAGGTGGTTGCCGCCGGGGACGTGCTGTACGAGGTGGTCGATCCGGCCCGCTTGCTGATCGAGGCCAGCAGCGCGGACAGTTCGCTGGCCAACCGCATCCGGGGCGGTGCGCTGGCCAGCGGCACCGGCGGCAAGCTGGAATTCGTCGGCGCCGGCCGAAGCCTGAAGAACGGCGCGGTGCCGCTGACGTTCCGTCTGAGCGGCAACGACGTGCCGCTGGCCGTCGGCCAGCCCGTGACGGTGGTGGCTACGCTGAGCGATACCGTCCAGGGCATCGCGCTGCCGAGCGAGGCGCTGGTGCGCAACGCCAGCAACCTGCCGGTGGTGTGGATCAAGTCCGGCACGCAGCGTTTTATCGCGCAGCCGGTCGAGGCGCGCGTGCTCGATGCACGCACCGTGGTCGTGGTGCGCGGACTGTCGCCGGAGAACCGGGTGGTGGTGTCCGGCGCGGCGCTGATCAACCAGGTCCGCTGAGGGGCGCGCATGTTCAACTGGATCGTTCGCGCCAGCCTCGGCAACCGGCTGCTGGTACTGGCCTTCGCCCTGATCCTGATGGTCTACGGCGGCCTCACCGCCTGGCGCACGCCGGTCGATGTATTCCCGGACCTGAACAAGCCGCTGGTGACCGTGATCACCGAAGCGGGCGGCATGGCGCCGCAGGAAGTCGAGCTGCTGGTGTCGTTCCCGATCGAGACCGCGCTGAACGGCATGCCCGGCGTTACGCGGGTTCGCTCGGTGTCGGGGGTCGGCCTGTCCATCGTCTATGCCGAGTTCGACTGGGGCAGCGATATCTACCGCAACCGCCAGCTCGTGTCGGAACGGCTGGCCCTGGTGAAGGAGCAGTTGCCGGGCGGGCTCACGCCCATCCTCGGGCCGGTCTCGTCGATCATGGGTGAGATCATGCTGATCGCGTTGCCGATCGATCCGGCCCGCGCCAGCCCGATGCAGGCGCGCGAGTATGCCGACTTCGTGCTGCGCCCGCGCCTGCTGTCGGTGCCCGGCGTGTCGCAAGTGATCCCGATCGGCGGCGAGGTGCGGCAGTTGCGGGTCGAGCCCGATACTGTGCGCATGGCCCAGTTTGGCGTGAGGCTGGCACAGGTGCAGGGCGCCTTGCAGGACTTCGCCGCCAATACCAGCGGCGGCTTTATCGACCTGAACGGCCGCGAATACCTGATCCGCAATCTCGGTCGCACCAACCGGATCGACGACCTCAAGGGCGTTGCGGTCGCCTACAAGGACGGCGCGCCGGTGCTGCTGGAGCAGGTGGCCGGCGTGCGCTATGCCGCGGCGCTCAAGCGCGGCGACGCCGGCTTCAACGGCAAGCCCGCGGTGATCGTCAGCGTGCAGAAGCAGCCCGCTGCCGACACCGTGCGCCTGACGCGCGACCTGGAAGCCGCGCTTGGCGAACTGAAGCAGGGGCTGCCGCAGGGCTTGTCCGCGCCGCAGGTGCTGTTCCGCCAGGCCGACTTTATCGAGGCCTCGATCGGCAACGTGGTCGAGGCGCTGCGCGACGGCGCCATCATGGTGACGGTGATCCTGTTCGCCTTCCTGCTGAGCGCGCGCACCACCGCGATCTCGCTGGTGGCGATACCGCTGTCGCTGGCGGTGTCGGCGCTGGCCTTCCACCTGCTCGGCCAGTCGATTAACGTGATGACGCTGGGCGGCCTGGCCATCGCCATCGGCGAACTGGTCGACGATGCCATCGTCGACGTCGAGAACATCCAGCGCCGGCTGCGGCAGCGCGCCGCGATGGACGACCCGCCATCGGTGCTGGAGACAATCTGGCGCGCCTCGGTCGAAGTGCGCTCCGGCATCGTCTATGCCACGCTGGTGGTGGTGCTGGTGTTCATGCCGCTGTTTGCGCTGCCGGGCATCGAAGGGCGGCTGTTTGCGCCGCTGGGGATCGCCTACATCGTGTCGATCCTGGCGTCGATGCTGGTGTCGATGACGGTGACGCCGGTGCTGTCGTACTACCTGCTGCCGCGGATGAAGCGGCTCGAACATCCCGACAGCCCGCTGGTCGCGTGGCTCAAGCGGGTCGATGCCCGCATCCTGGACTGGTCGTTCCCGCGTGCGCGGGCAGTGCTATCAGTGGCCGCGGTCGCCGTCGTGCTGGCGGCCGCGACCGTGCCGTGGCTGCCGCGGGCCTTCCTGCCGGGCTTCAACGAGGGCTCGATGGTGATGTCGCTGATGCTCAATCCCGGCACTTCGCTGACCGAAGCCAACCGCATCGGCGCGCTGGCGGAAACGCTGATCCGGCAGGTGCCCGAAGTAACCCGGGTGGGCCGCCGCACCGGCCGCGCCGAACTGGACGAACATGCCGAGGGCGTGCATGCCTCCGAGATCGACATCGACCTGAAGCCCTCCGCCCGCAGCCGCGAGCAGGTGATGGCCGCGATCCGCGCGCAGCTTGCCGGGCTGCCGGCGTCGGTGGCGATCGGCCAGCCGATTTCTCATCGGCTCGATCACCTGCTGTCCGGCGTACGGGCGCAGATCGCGCTGAAGATCTATGGCGACGATCTCGATACGCTGCGCGGCCTGGCGGAGAACGTGCGCGGGCACCTGGCCTCGATCCCGGGCCTGGTCGATATCACGGTCGAGCGCCAGGTGCTGATTCCGCAGGTCAATGTGCGGCTCGATTATCGCAAGGCCGCGCAGTACGGCATCCCGGCCGGCGAGGCGCTGAAGGCGCTGCAGACCTTGTCCGACGGCACGCGCGTCACGCAGTTGATCGACGGCGTGCGCCGCCACGACCTGGTGGTGCGCCTGCCCGATAGCGGCCGTACGCCGCAGGACCTGTCCCGGGTCATGCTGGATTCGCCGCGCGGCGCGGTTCCGTTGTCCGCCATCGCCAGCGTCGAGGAGGGCGACGGCCCCAACCAGATCGGGCGCGAGAACGGCCGGCGCCGCATCGTGGTCTACGCCAATACCGACGGCTCCGATATGTCGCAGATCGTCGGCGCGGTGCGCGAAGCGGCGGCGCGTGCGGGACTACCCGGTGGCTATTTCGTCAGCATCGAAGGCCAGTTCCAGGCGCAGGAGCACGCCACGCGCCGCATCGTGCTGCTGTCGCTGGTGTCGCTGGCGCTGATCTACCTGGTGCTCTACTCGCGCTACCGCTCCGCGACGCTGACGCTGGTGATCATGGCCAATATCCCGTTCGCCCTGATCGGCAGCGTGATCGCGATGTGGCTGGCGGGGCTGAGCCTGTCGGTGGCGTCGATGGTCGGCTTTATCACGCTGACCGGCATTGCCACGCGCAACGGCATCCTCAAGGTCAGCCACTACATCAACCTGTGCCGCTTCGAAGGCGAAACCTTCGGCATCCCGATGATCGTGCGCGGTTCGCTCGAGCGGCTGACGCCAGTGCTGATGACCGCGCTGGTCGCGGCGTTCGCGCTGGTGCCCTTGCTGGTATCGGCCGACGCGCCCGGCAAGGAAATCCTGCATCCGGTGGCGGTGGTGATCTTCGGCGGGCTGGTCAGTTCGACGCTGCTCGATTCCATGCTGACGCCGCTGGCGTTCTGGTTGTTCGGGCGCCGCCCGCTGCAGCGGATCCTGTCGCAGCAGCCGGAGGATACGTATTGATTGAGGGCTTGGGCGGCGGCGCCCGCAAGCCGCTGCAGCAACGGAGTAAGCGATGAAGAAACAGATCTCGGCCATGGTGCTGGCCGCCAGTCTCGCACTGTCAGGGGTTTCCGGCGTGGCCATGGCGCACGGCGCCAAGCCTGCGCAATATGGCGGCATCGTGCAGGTCGCCGGCGACCTGCAGTTCGAACTGGTCAACCGGGATGGCGCGGTGACGATTTATGTCGACGACCATGACAGGAAGCTGCCGGTGGCCGGCGCCAGCGGCAAGCTGACGGTGCTGACCGGCACCCGCAAGACCGAAACGGCGCTGAACCCGGGCGCGGACAATGCGCTGGTCGCGGCAGATAAGCTGCAACTGCAGGCCGGCTCCAAGCTGGTGGCGACGATCCGGTTTGCGGACGGCAAGACCGTGACGGCGCGCTTTGTGGCGAAATGACGGGCGTTCCCTTGACTCTCTGCATTACCAGGCAACACTTGAAAGAATCGCTGCTGAGCAGGAGGCGCCATGGACCGCCGCAAACTCATTCTGAACGGTGTGCAACTGGGCGCCAGCCTGGTCATGGCGCCGCTGCTGACCGTCGCTGCTGCGACGGCGCAACCAGCGTCCAGTCCCGCGGCGAGGCCCGCCGTAACGCCCGCCCAACGAAGCCGCGGACGTAAGTCCCGCATCTTCATCACTGGTTCGTCCGACGGTCTCGGCCATGCGGCGGCGCGGACGCTGCTCGGCGACGGGCATGAGGTCGTGGTGCACGTCCGCTCCCAGGCGCGGCTGCCCGCCGTCAGGGAGCTTGTGGAGCGGGGTGCCATCGCGACCATCGGCGATCTTTCCGACCTGGAGCAGACACGGGACCTGGCCCGGCAGGTCAACGCCATTGGCACGATGGACGCGGTGATCCACAACGCGGGGATACTGTCGGGGCCCCAGGTCCTGATGGTCAACGTCGTCGCGCCGTACCTGCTGACGGCGCTGATCCGGCGCCCCAGGCGGCTGATCTACCTGAGCAGCAGCATGCACAAAGGTGGCCGGGTCAGTCTTGACGGCATCGACTGGTCCGGGCGTACCGGGACAGCCGGCTATTCGGAAAGCAAGCTTTTCATCACGACCCTGTCGGCAGCCGTGGCGCGGCTGTGGCCCGACGTGTACAGCAACGCAGTCGATCCTGGCTGGGTTCCCACCAAGATGGGTGGCGCGAATGCGCCGGACGACCTTCGCCAGGGACATCTGACCCAGGAGTGGCTGGCGGCCAGCAACGATCCGCGGGCGCTGACCAGCGGCGGGTATTGGTACCACCAGCGGTTGCAGGAGCCGCACGCCGTCGTCCGCGACCCGAAATATCAAAATCGGTTGCTGGGCGAGCTGGCCCGCGTGACAGGAACAAGACTGGTCTGATGCCGGAGATCCGGCGAGAGCGTTCGGACTACGCCTTAATCGACACACAACTTACGGAGAAGTAGTTCATACGGCACAGCTTGCGGCGGCCCAGCATACGTACTTTCACCTAATGCTGCATTGCGACAATTCTTTTGCTACAATCAGGGAAAACCCCATAAGGGTAATCCCGAAAGGAAGGACGCCATGAACACCCAATCCGATATCAAGCTGACCGATCAACTGGAACGCCAACTCATCGAGCGCGAGCTCGGCACGCAAAGCCTGGGCTTCGCCCACGACGTCAAGCGCGCCATCGCCACCGTGCAGTCGGTGATCGAGCGCCTGCAAAGCCAGGCCCGCAAGGCCAAGGTGGTTTACGCCAACGGCTGATCGCTGGCTCCAGCAGTACGGTAGTTGCGGCCCGTCCGGGCTGCGTTGAAGAACCGGCCATACGTGCGCCCGCCCGGGTGAAACGCGGCCGGTTTTGTTTTGCCTGTGGCACTGGAGCGCTTTGTGAGCAACCTTCACAAGGCTTGCCAGCGCTTTTCGTTTTGCCGCGGCGGCGGGCACGGCTATCTTGGATGCCTTTCCTGAACCTGATCCGCCCGACCGCCCCATGTCCCCGCTTGTGCTGCTGTGCCTGTTGATCACCTATGTGGTCTGGGGCACCACCTACCTGGCGATCCGCTTTACGCTGGAGAGCTTTCCGCCGCTGTTCATGATGGGCACGCGCTTCCTGTGCGCGGGCCTGCTGCTGGCCGCGTGGCTGGCGTGGCGCGGCACGCCGATGCCATCGGCGCGGCAATTGCGTCATTGCGCGGTGCCGGCTTTGTTTCTGCTGGTGGGCGGCATGGGTCTCACTGCCATTGCCGAGCAGACCATTTCCTCGGGCGCCACCACGGTAATGATCGGGTCGATGCCGATCTTCGCGCTGATCTGGGGCGCGTGCTTCGGCAACCGGCCGAAGTGGTATGAGTATGTGGCGATCGCCATCGGCAGCGCCGGCATCCTGGTGCTGACCGCGGGCGCGGAGTTCCAGGTCAGTGCCGGTGGCGTGGTGGCGTTGCTGCTGGCGGTGGCGAGCTGGTCCTTCGGCTCGCAGCTGGCGCGCCGGCTGGACCTGCCGCCGGGGGCGGCGGCGTTTGCCGCGGAGATGGTGATCGGCGGCGCGGTGCTGATGGCGCTGTCGCTGCTGCGGCAGGAGCCGTGGCCGCCTTCCGTCAGCGCGCAGGCCGGCTGGGCCTGGGTCTACCTGGTAGTGGCGGGGTCGCTGGTGGCTTTCTCCGCCTACATGTACCTGGTCTCGACGGTCAGCCAGACGCTGGCGGCGAGCTATGTCTACGTGAATCCGCCGGTGGCACTGGCCATGGGCGCGTGGCTGGGCGGCGAGCAGATCGCGCCGCAGACGCTGGGCGCGGTGGTGCTGATCCTGGCGGCGCTGCTGGTGCTGAGCCTGGGTACGCTACGGACGGCGCGGGCCCAGGCGGCCTGATGGCGCAGTGCGGGCGGGGGCCTCAGCTACCCGACTGCTCCTGGATCCACAGCGACAGCCGCACCTTGTAGGCCTGCTGGATATGCCGGCGCGCAATCTGCTCGGCCAGCGTCGGATCGCGCTGTTCCAGCGCTTCGACCAGCGAGATGTGCTCTTCGTACGAGCTGCGCGCGCGCCCCGGCACCGCCAGCGTGGTGCGGCCCAGCAGCGCCATCGACTCATGCAGCGAGCGCAGTGTCTTCAGCAGGTAGCGGTTGTGGGCGCAGCGGTGCAGGGTTTCATGGAACAGCCGGTTGTTCAGCGCGAGCCGGTCGGGATCGTCGGCGATGGCGAGATCGCGCTCGACGATATCGCGCAGCAGCGAGATCTCGACGTCGGTGGCGTGGCGCGCGGCCAGCGCGGCAGCGGTGCCCTCCAGCACTTCGCGCATCACGTACAGCTCGCTGACCATGCTGGCGTCGAGCTGCGTCACCATCATGCCGCGGTTGGGCTCGTTGACGACCAGGCCCTCGGATTCCAGCCTGGACAGCGCTTCGCGCACCGGCGTGCGCGACAGTCCCAGCGATTCGGCGAGTTCCACCTCGCGCAGCCGGGTGCCGGGGGAAAGCTGGCCGGCCTGGATGGCGGCGCGTAGCTGCTGGTAGGCGCGCTCCGAGCGCGGGAGCGATGCAGCCTGGCCGCTCTCGGCGGCGCCGGCGAACTCTTGAGAAATCATGTGAGGCTGGCGGATGCAGTGGAACTGTCGTAGCCAGCCATCATACCCGCTCGCGCACGCCTGACATCACGCTGACGCAATAAGGTGTAAAGGGGCCGGCGCGGCGCCAGCCCGGCGCGGCGCGGTGACCGAAAAGGGCGTCAGCCCGCCGGCGACTGGAACGGGTGGTACTGGTACAGCCAGGTTTCCGACAGCGGCTTGCCGTTCAGGCGCAGGAACAGCCGCAGGTCGACCGGCTGGGTGCCGTCGGTGGTCAGGTCGAACTGGGCGCGCCAGTGGCCGGCCACGCCATTGGGCACGGCTTCGGTGAAGACGTAGGAGAAGGTGCCGCGCGAGGCGGTCAGCACCGCTTCGGGCTTGACGCCGAAAGGCAGTTTCTCCAGCGGCGCGCCCTTGAACTCGACCATGAACTTGCGCACGCCCTTGGGCCGCGGCTGGCCGGGCTGGCCGCCGTTGCCGAGGCGTGTGGCCACGCAGCGCGCCAGCGGGGTCGGGTAGGGCTCGTCGGCGGCCCAGTGCAGCCGGTAGCGCAGCCGGTAGGTGTTGCCGGCCTTGGCCGGCGCCTTGGGCACCCACATGGCGACGATGTTGTCGTGGATCTCGTCGTCGGTGCGCAGCTCCACCAGCTGCACCGAGCCGGCACCCCAGCCATCGCGGGGCTCCACCCACAGGCTCGGGCGGCGGTCGTAGTTGACGCCGTCCTGGTAATGGTCGAACAGGCGGTCGCGCTGCAGCAGGCCGAAGCCCTTCGGGTTGTCGTCCGAGAAGGCCGACGCCGTGGTCTGCGGCGGGTTGTTGAGCGGGCGCCAGATATGCTCGCCGGCGCCGTTCCACAGCGCGAGGCCGTCGGAGTCATGCACTTCGGGGCGCCAGTCGACCGCGGTGCCCTTGATGCTTTCGGAGAACCAGTACATCGAGGTCAGCGGCGCCAGCCCCAGTCGGGCCACGTCCTTGCGCAGGAACAGCACGCATTCGACGTCCATAATCACGGCCTTGGCGCGCTGCATGACGAAGCGGTAGGCGCCGGAGATGCTGGGCCCATCGAGTAGCGCGTAGACCGTGACGGTGTCGCTGTTGCCCTCGGGAGTCTCGAACCAGAAGTGGGTAAAGGCTGGGAATTCTTCCTGCTTGCCGGCTTCGGCCACGTCGATGGCGATGCCGCGCGCGGACAGGCCGTACTGGTACAGCTCGCCGATGGCGCGGAAATACGAGGCGCCGAGGAAGGCGACCCAGTCGTTCTTGCGCCAGTCGCGGGTCTTCTGGTCGCCCAGGCGGCTTTCCTGGAAGCGGAAGCCGGCAAAGCCGCTGCCCGGCGGCAGCTTGTGCGCGGGGCTGTCGGCCGGCATGTCGAAGTAGGCATCGTCATAGACGATCTCGCGGGCCTTGCCGGGACCGCCTTTGGCGCGCTCGATCACATGCATGCGCACCGGGCTGCGGAAGTAGGTGCCGAGATGGAAGAACGTGACCGGGAACTGGCCGGGGCCGCTGGCAAAGAGCGCGTCCTCGGTGCGGAAGCGGATCTTGCCGTGGGCGTCGTAGTCGATGCGGGACAGCACGTCCGCGGGCGGCGCGGGCGGCGGTGCGTAGGGCTTGCCGGCCAGCGCGCGGGCGCGCTCGATCAGGGCGTCGAAGCCGAACGGCTGGGCCTCGCCCAGCTTGATCCGGCTGGCTGCCAGCACCGATGGGGTAATGCCGAGGGCGGCAAGCGCGGCGGAGGCGGTGGCGGAGACCAGCAGGGTTCGGCGGTTCATCATGTGGTGAAAGCGTCCTTTTATTGTCCGGGATTGTGCAGAACTGTAAAAGACGCCGGCGCCGCGGAAAAGTTCGGACACCCTCTGTTACAGCGGGTGGCGCCGGCGCCTCACCGTATTTCGCGCACCTCGCTTGCCTCGCCTGCCTCGCGCGCGGCGCGGCGCTGCCGGCGCCGTTGCCGTGCCAGCATGTTCAGCCCCTCGACCGCGGCCGAGAACGCCATCGCCGTATAGATGTAGCCCTTGGGCACGTGCGTGCCGAGCCCTTCGGCGATCAGCGTCATGCCGATCATCATCAGGAAGGCCAGCGCCAGCATCACGATGGTCGGGTTGCGGTTGATGAAGTTGGCCAGCGGCGTCGCCGCGAACAGCATCGCCATCACCGCCGCGATCACGGCGACGAACATGATCTGCACGTGTTCGGTCATGCCGACCGCGGTGATGATGCTGTCGATCGAAAACACCAGGTCCAGCACCAGGATCTGGCCGATGGCCGCGGCAAAGCTGTGCACCGCCTTGGTGGTGCCGCCTTCCTCGCCCTCCTCGGCGGCGGTGACGTGCTGGTGGATTTCACGCGTGGCCTTCCACACCAGGAAGCCGCCGCCCGCGATCAGGATCAGGTCGCGCCACGACAGGCCATGGCCCAGCACGGTGAAGAGCGGCTGGGTCAGCGTGACGATGAAGGCGATGGTCGCCAGCAGGCCCAGGCGCATCAGCAGCGCCAGGCTGATGCCGATCTTGCGGGCTTTTTCCCGCATTTCGATCGGCAGCTTGTTGGTCAGGATCGAGATGAAGATCAGGTTGTCGATCCCCAGCACGATTTCCATGGCCACCAGCGTGGCCAGTGCCGCCCAGGCGGCGGGATCCTGCAGCAATGCCAACGTCGCTTCCATGAGGGCTCCGGAATGATGGGAGGGCGCATGCAGGCTTCATGTTAGCGCAGCGTCGCTTGGCCGCGCAGCTTGTCACAGAAAGATAAAAGCGGGTTAGACGGAGTTGCGGCGCAGGTTGCCATGCGCCGGCATGGAATATAGTATGTGATATATCAAAAGATCCAATCGAGCCATCAAGGAGGCAGCATATGAAAGTCTGTATCTACGGCGCCGGTGCCATCGGCGGCTATGTCGGGGCGCAGCTGGCGCGCGCGGGGGCCGAGGTCAGCTTCGTCGCGCGCGGACCCCATCTCGCGGCGATGCAGGAGCACGGCGTCAAGCTGCTGATCGATGGCGAGGAGCGGGTCGCGCAGGTGCGCTGCACCAGCGATCCGCGTGAACTCGGGCCGCAGGACTACGTGTTCATCACCCTCAAGGCGCATTCGGTGCCCGGCGTGGTGGACCAGATGCAGCCGCTGCTGGGGCCGGATACCGCGATCGTGACCGGCGTCAACGGCATTCCTTACTGGTACTTCTACAAGCACGGCGGCGAGCTGGCCGGCCGCACGCTGGAAAGCGTGGATCCCGGCGGGCGCCAGTGGCAGCGCCTGGGGCCGGAGCGGGCCATCGGTTGCGTGGTCTATCCGGCCGCCGAAATCATCGCGCCGGGCGTGATCAAGCATGTCTACGGCAAGAAATTCCCGCTAGGCGAGCCCGACGGCAGCCGCTCCGCGCGCGTGACCCGGCTCAGCGAAATGATGATGGCGGCCGACCTCGACGCCCCGGTGCGCGACAACATCCGCGACGAGATCTGGCTCAAGCTGTGGGGCAACCTGTGCTTCAACCCGATCAGCGCGCTGACCCACGCGACGCTCGACGTCATCACCGCCGACCCCGCCACGCGCGCGCTGTCGCGCCAGATGATGGTGGAGGCGCAGGGCATCGCCGAGCGCTTCGGGGTGAAGTTCCGGGTCGACGTGGAGCGGCGCATCGACGGCGCCGGCGCCGTCGGCGCGCACAAGACCTCGATGCTGCAGGACCTGGAGGCGGGGCGGGCCATGGAAATCGACCCGCTGCTGACGGTGGTGCAGGAAATGGGGCGGCTGGTGGGCGCACCGACGCCGATGTGCGACGCGGTGCTGGGCCTGATCAAGCAGCGCGACGCGATGGCGAAGCTGGCCGCCTGAGGAGCAGAGCAGGGGACGCCGACGGGTCAGGCGTCCTCCGCGGCGCGAGCCGGCACGCAACGTGACGCTTGCCCGGCTCGCGAAGTCGTAAGGCGGGGCGATTGTGATATACCATATACGACAGGCCGCGCACCGCTTTTGTGCCGATGCATATGGAGCGCGCATCGTTTGATGCGTTTTCATAATGGGTCAGGCGTTTTTGCTAAGCTGTGCAGCAATGCGGCGGGCAGCCATTCCGGCGGCCCGGCTGCCGGTCTCACACGAGCACATTCATGTCTGCGCAAAGCCAATCCATCGTCCAGCCCAACGGGCTGTCCCTGTCGGTACAACCGATCAACGCCGGCGCCAGCCTGCGCGACCAGGCCTACGCCATGCTGCGCCAGGCCATCGCCGACGCCGACATCTACCAGTCGCGCGACGAGATCCGGCTGGATGAGCGGGTGCTGAGCGAGGCCATGGGCGTGAGCCGCACGCCGATCCGCGAGGCCATGACGCTGCTGGAGCAGGAAGGCTTCCTGCGCACCGTGCCGCGGCGCGGCATCTACATCATGCGCAAGACCAAGCGCGAGATCGTCGAGATGATCCAGATGTGGGCCGCGCTCGAAAGCATGGCGGCCCGGCTGGCCACCGAGAATGCCACCGATGCCGAGATCGCGCAGCTGCGCAGCATGTTCGACAGCTTCCGCGACTCGACGCCAGCCGAGCATATCGAAGAGTATTCCGACGCCAATATCGCGTTCCACCAGGCGATCGTGCAACTGTCCAAGTCGCAGATCATCATGGACACGATCCGCAACATCTTTATCCACGTGCGCGCGATCCGGAAGATGACGATCTCGCAGAGCGACCGCGCGGCAAGGTCGATCGTCGACCATCTGCGCATCATCGAGGCGCTGGAGAGGCGGGACACAGAACTGGCCGAGCGGCTGGTGCGGCAGCATTCGCTGGACCTCGCCGACTACGTGGAGAAGCACTGCGATTTCCTGGACTGAAGCAGCCAGGACAAGGTTATGGAAAGCGGCGGACTTCGGTCCGCCGTTTTGCTTTTGGGCTCGTCAGTGCATGCCAACGCCATTTCGCTAAATGGTGTGTGATATATCAATGTGAAAAGCGATTGGGCCTTTATGCCACCACAGCGCTGAAAACGGCCGCTCTTATGCCTTCCTTGACTGGATCGCTCGCGCGTGTTGCGTCGCATCGTCGATATTTGCCTCGGAAGCGCCAAACTCCTCTTGCTCTCTTCTGATATATCACATACCGTATGTCATCAGAGACTACAAATAGCGGAAGAGGAGACCCTTCGCAATGGAAACCAAAGCCCTGCAAGGAGTGCGCATCCTGGACATGACCCACGTCCAGGCGGGACCGTCGGCGACGCAGTTGATGGCGTGGCTGGGCGCGGACGTGATCAAGGTGGAGATGCCGGGGCGCGGCGACATCACGCGCAGCCAGCTGCGCGACGTGCCGAACGCCGACAGCCTGTACTTCACCATGCTCAACTCGAACAAGCGCAGCCTGACGCTGAACATGAAGACGCCCGAAGGCAAGGCGCTGCTCGAGGACCTGATCCAGCGCAGCGACGTGCTGATCGAGAACTTCGGCCCCGGCGTGCTGGCGCGCGCAGGCTTCGACTGGGACCACATGCAAGACCTGAACCCGCGCCTGGTCTATGCCTCGATCAAGGGCTTCGGCCCGGGGCCGTACGCGGACTGCAAGGCTTACGAGAATGTGGCGCAGTGCATGGGCGGCTCGGCTTCGACCACCGGCGAGGCCGACGGCGTGCCCACGGTGACGGGCGCCCAGATCGGCGATTCCGGCACCGGCGTGCATGCCGTGGTCGGCATCCTTGCCGCGCTGCTGCATCGCGAACACACCGGCCGCGGCCAGCGCGTGGAAGTGGCGATGCAGGACGCGGTGCTGAACCTGTGCCGGGTCAAGCTGCGCGACCAGCAGCGCCTGGCCAACGGGCCGCTGCGTGAATATCCCAACGAGGAATTCGGCGACCACGTGCCGCGCGCGGGCAACGCCTCGGGCGGCGGGCAGCCGGGCGCGGCGCTGCGCTGCGCGCCGGGTGGCCCCAACGACTATGTCTACGTCATCATCCAGCCGCAGGGCTGGGAGCCGCTGATGCGCCTGTGCGGGCGCGAGGACCTGATCACCAACCCGGACTACGCCACGCCCGAAGCGCGCCTCAAGCACCTGGCCGACTGCTTCGCCGTGATCGAGAAATGGACCCGCGGCATCAGCAAGTTCGAGGTGATGGCGGCGCTGAACGAGGTCGATGTGCCGTGCGGCCCGATCCTGTCGATGAAGGACCTGATCGAGGACGAGTCGCTGTACCAGCGCGGCTACCTGGTCGAGCTGGAGCATCCGCAGCGCGGCAACTACGTGCAGCTGGGTTGCCCGATCACGCTGTCGGCCTCGCCGGTGCAGGTGGAACGCTCGCCGCTGCTGGGCGAGCACACCGAGGAGATCCTCGAGTGGCTGGGCCGCACGCCCGCGCAGATCGCCGCGATGAAGCTGGCCGGCGCGGTATGAGGCTCGCCTGATGCGATGGCCGCCGTCATTCCCGCCCGCGCGGGATTGACGAGCGCGCCGCGCCGTCCTGCCTTCCCTCCCTTTCCACGATCCCTGCAACCGACATCGGCGCAGGCGGGCGTTCCTTTGCCTGCGCAAGGAGCATGCTGTGCAAACCTGGATTCGTTTTTGCCGCGCCGACGGCAGCATCGGCCATGGCCGCATCGATCAGGCTGACCCCAACCGCGTGGTCGAATATGACCGCGACGGCTTCGACAATCCCAGCCCCACCGGCGCCGTGCATGACCGCGCCGCGCTGACCGTGGTGGCGCCGTGCGCGCCGGGCAAGGTGGTGGCGCTGTGGAACAACTTCCACGCGCTCGCGCGCAAGCTGGAGAAGCCGGTGCCGACGCACCCGTTGTTCCTGATCAAGCCGGCGACCTCGCTGGCCGGTCCCAACGACGCCGTGCAGCGCCCCAAGAGCTACGACGGCAAGATCGTCTACGAGGGCGAGCTGGGCATCGTCATCGGCAAGAAGGCGCGCAACGTGACGGTGGCGGAGGCCGGCGCCCATATCTTCGGCTACACCATCGTCAACGACGTGACCGCGGCCGAGCTGATCACGGCCGATCCCAATTTCCCGCAATGGACCCGCGCCAAGGGCTTCGACACCTTCGGCTGCATCGGCCCGGCCATCGTCACCGGCTTCCCCTGGAAGAGCGCCAGCGTGGTCACGCGGCTGGATGGGGTGGAGCGGCAGAACTACCCGCTGTCCGACATGATCTTCTCGCCCGAGGAGCAGGTCAGCCGGATCTCGCAGGACCTGACGCTGATGCCGGGCGACGTGATTGCCGTGGGCACCTCGCTGGGCGTGGGTTCGATGAAGGACGGCGCCGTGGTCGAGGTGTCGATCGCCGGCATCGGCTCGCTGGTCAACCACGTGCGCGGCTGAGCCGGCGCCAGATCCCTTTCCTGAAACGGTGAATGCCATGCCAATGACGATCGGTGTGCCGCGCGAGGTCCATCCGGGCGAGCGGCGCGTTGCCGCGACCCCGGACTCGGTCAAAGAACTGCTCAAGCTCGGCTATCAGGTAGTGGTGGAGACCGGTGCCGGGCTGGAAGCGTCGTTCTCGGACGACGACTACCGCGCCGCGGGCGCGGCCATTGTCGATGCGGCCAGCCTGTGGGCCTCGGTCGACGTGGTGGTCAAGGTGCGCCCGCCGCAGGTCCATCCCAGCCTGGGGGTGGAAGAGGCGGCGCTGCTGAAGAAGCATGCCACGCTCATCGGCTTTGTCTGGCCGGCACAGCAGATGCCGATGCTCGAGCGCCTGGCGCAGCGCGGTGCCACGGTGCTGGCGATGGACTGCGTGCCCCGCATCTCGCGCGCGCAGAAGCTGGATGCGCTCAGCTCGATGGCGAACATGGCCGGCTACCGCGCGGTGATCGAAGCCGCGCATGCCTTCGGCCGGCCCTTCGCCGGGCAGATCACCGCCGCGGGCAAGATCCCGCCGGCGCGCGTGCTGGTGATCGGCGCAGGCGTGGCGGGGCTGGCGGCGATCGGCGCGGCGCGCAGCCTGGGCGCGGTGGTGCGCGCCTTCGACACGCGGCCGGTGGTGCGCCAGCAGATCGAAAGCCTGGGCGCGGAATTCCTCACCGTCGAGATCGAAGAGGACGGCAGCGGCAGCGGCGGCTACGCCAGGGAGATGAGCCCGGCCTTTATCGAAGCGGAGATGCGGCTCTTTGCCGAGCAGGCGCGCGAGGTCGACATCATCATCACCACCGCGCTGATTCCCGGCAAGCCGGCGCCCAGGCTGCTGGAGGCCGGGACCGTCGCGCTGATGCGCGCCGGCAGCGTGGTGGTCGACCTGGCCGCCGAGCAGGGCGGCAACTGCGTGCTGACCGTGCCGGGCGAAAGCGTGCGCCGCGACGGCGTCACCATCATCGGCTATACCGACCTGCCCAGCCGCATGGCGGCGCAGGCGAGCCAGCTCTATGCCACCAATATCCGCCACCTGCTGAGCGAGCTGACGCCGGGCAAGGACGGCCAGCTGGTGGTGGACATGGACGACGAGATGATCCGCGGCGCGACGGTGCTGCACCAGGGCGCGGTGACCTGGCCGCCACCGCCGCTGACGGTGGCGGTGCCGCAGCAGCAGGCGCCGGCGGAGGTGCCGGTGCCGGCCGAAGCCGCGCCGCCGCGCAGCCGCACCGGCACCATGCTGATTGCCCTGGCACTGGCGGCCGCTGCGCTGCTGGGACTGGGGGCGGTCGCGCCACCTGCCTTCATGGCGCATTTCACGGTGTTCGTGCTGGCGATCTTCGTCGGCTACCAGGTGGTGTGGAACGTCACCGCGGCGCTGCACACGCCGCTGATGAGCGTGACCAACGCCATCAGCGGGATCATCGTGGTGGGGGCGCTGGTGCAGCTGGGCAAGCCGTCGCTGCTGACGGCGGTGATCGCGGGCTGCGCGGTGCTGGTGGCCACCATCAATATCGCCGGGGGCTTCCTGGTGACGCAGCGCATGCTGAAGATGTTCCAGCGCGACTAAGGCCAGGGAGAGAACCATGCCATCCGGAATCAGCAATATCGCTTACCTCGCCGCCAGCGCGCTGTTTATCCTCAGCTTGAGCGGACTAAGCCATCCCGCCACCGCGCGGCGCGGCAACCTGCTCGGCATCGCCGGCATGGTGATCGCGGTCATGACCACGGTGCTGGCGGGCAGTCCCGACGGCATCGCCATCATCATCGTGGCGATGGTGGTGGGGGGCATTGCCGGCGCCATGCTGGCCAGGCGCGTCGAGATGACGCAGATGCCGCAGCTGGTGGCGGTGCTGCACAGCTTCGTCGGCCTGGCCGCGGTGCTGGTCGGCTATGCCAACTACCTGGAGCCGACCACGCTCGGCGGCGTCGAGAAGGCGATCCATGAGGTCGAGACCTACCTCGGCATCCTGATCGGCGCGGTCACCTTCACCGGCTCGATCATCGCCTTCCTCAAGCTGCAAGGGACCATGGGCGGCAAGCCGATGCTGCTGCCGGGGCGCCACGTGCTCAACGCCGGCGCGCTGCTGGTGTGCGTGTGGCTGGGCTATGCCTTCCTGGCCGCGCCGAATCCGCAGCAGGGGCTGGTGCCGCTGGCGGCGATGACGGTGATCGCGCTGCTGGTCGGCGCGCACCTGGTGCTGGCCATCGGCGGTGCCGATATGCCGGTGGTGGTATCGATGCTGAACAGCTACTCCGGCTGGGCGGCGGCGGCAACCGGCTTCATGCTGGGCAACGACCTGCTGATCATCACCGGCGCGCTGGTGGGGTCGAGCGGCGCCATCCTCAGCTACATCATGTGCAAGGCGATGAACCGCAAGTTCCTGGCGGTGATCCTGGGAGGCTTCGGCGCGGTGCAGGCGCAGGGCGCGGCGACCGAGCAGGGCGAGGTGCTGCCGGTGTCGAGCGAGGAAGTCAGCAGCCTGCTGAAGGACGCCAACGAGGTCATCATCGTGCCGGGCTACGGCATGGCGGTGGCGCAGGCGCAGGGCACTATCAGCGAGATCGCTCGGCGCCTGCGGGCGCAGGGCGTCAACGTGCGCTTCGGCATCCACCCGGTGGCCGGCCGCCTGCCCGGGCATATGAACGTGCTGCTGGCCGAGGCGCGGGTGCCGTACGACATCGTGCTGGAAATGGAAGAGATCAACGACGACTTCGAGAAGGCCGACGTGGTGCTGGTGGTCGGCGCCAACGACATCGTCAACCCGGGGGCGCTGGAGGACCCCGCCAGCCCGATTGCCGGCATGCCGGTGCTGGAGGTGTGGAAGGCCAAGACCGTGGTGGTGTCCAAGCGCAGCATGGCGGCGGGCTACGCAGGCGTCGACAACCCGCTGTTCTACAAGGACAACACGCGCATGTGGTTTGGCGATGCCAAGGGCAGCGTCGATGCGCTGCTGCGGCAGTTGGAGGAGGCGCCGGCCTGATCGCCTGTCGAGGCGCGGTATCGATTCATGCAAGCCACCAAGGCCCGCTTTCCGGCGGGCCGCGGTGGCTTGTTGCATTGGCAAAGCCGCAGCCATGACCGGCGGAGGCGGCGATTCATGCCAGTTCCGCTTTATATAAAGGGTCGTGAATAGAAACGATAAAAAACTTTAAGACTAGTCAAATTAAGCTTCAGGTAGCATCAATCCACGACTTCATGTGCCGCAATGCCAGGCGCCGGTCCAACTGCGAACAGGGCAATCCGACAAAGCCCTGATGTGCCCGCCGGGCACAAACAAGAACGTACCAAGAGACAACACAGATGGCGCAATGGGAAGCATCGGCCCCCGCCGGTCGCGATGATGTGAACGGGCGCGGGCTGCAGAACCGCTGGATGCAACTGGCAATCGGCGTAGTGTGCATGGGGCTGGTGGCGAATCTGCAGTACGGCTGGACCCTTTTCGTGTCCCCGATGGACGCCAGGCATCACTGGGGCGCGTCCGCGATCCAGGTGGCATTTTCTATCTTCATCGTCACCGAGACCTGGCTGGTGCCGCTGGAAGGCTGGCTGGTCGACAAGTTCGGTCCGCGCCCGGTAGTGGCCGGCGGGGCGATCTGCGCCGGACTGGCATGGGTGATGAACGCGTATGCGACCACGCTGCCGGAGCTGTATGTGGCCGCGGTGATCGCCGGTATCGGCGCCGGCGGCGTCTATGGAACCTGCGTCGGCAACGCGCTGAAGTGGTTCCCGGACAAGCGCGGCCTGGCCGCCGGCCTGACCGCGGCGGGTTTCGGCGCGGGCGCGGCCATCACCGTGATTCCGATCGCCAACATGATCCAGAGCGCGGGCTATGAGAAGGCCTTCCTGTTCTTCGGCATCCTGCAAGGGGTGAGCATCTTCGTGCTGGCGCTGCTGCTGGTGAAGCCCAGGCCGCCCAAGGGGGCGGTGGCGGCCAAGGCGGTGCTGACCAACCCGGTCGAGTACACGCCGGGGCAGATGGTGAAGACGCCGGTGTTCTGGCTGATCTATGCCAGCTTTGTCGCGGTGGCGGCGGGCGGCATCATGGCGACGGCGCAACTGGGGCCGATCGCCAAGGACTACGGCTTTGCGTCGATGCCGGTGACGCTGCTGGGGCTGACCTTGCCGCTGCTGACGATGACGCTGTCGATCGACAACCTGTGCAATGGCTTCACGCGCCCGCTGTGCGGCTTCCTGTCGGACCGGTTCGGTCGCGAGAACACGATGTTCGTGATCTTCATCGGCGAGGGGCTGGCGCTGCTGGGGCTGATGCAGCTGGGGCACAACCCGTACTGGTTCATGTTCTTCGCGGCGCTGACCTTCCTGTTCTGGGGCGAGATCTTCTCGATCTTCCCGGCGCTGTGCGCGGATACCTTCGGCAGCAAGTTCGCGGCGGCGAACGCGGGCACGCTGTACACCGCCAAGGGGACTGCGGCGATGCTGGTGCCGCTGGCCTCGGTCCTGTCCGCACGCGGGGGCTGGGAAGCGGTATTCACCGTGGCAGCGGTGGTGACGATCGCCGCGGGGCTGTCGGCGAAACTGGTGCTGGCACCCATGCGCAAGAGGTTCATCACCGGCCACCCGGCATCGGCGCTGCCAGTGCCCGACAGCGGCCTGGTGGCGAACCCATCGGCCAGCCGCGTTGAATAGGCTGGGCCGCGCAGTGCGGGCGTGATGCCCGCAAGCCGGTGACGGCCAGGCGCTTGCGCCAGGCCGTCCCTCACAGCCGGCTAACGCGGCACACGGGGACGTTATGACAGGCTCGGCAGGGGCAGCCCGATGTATCTTCGTCTCCAGAAACGTTGTATGTGATATATCTGAATGCCAGCTTGGCGGTCTGCGCCTTTGTCGGGTTACAGCTCGCACCTGTGCAAAACACGAATGAATCGTCGTGCATTGAGGATTTACGCTGCTTTGAGCGCAGATCCAGACAGGTTTGCTGCAGTGCACTGACGAAAGTTGGTCGCAGAGATGGAAAATAGCTTGCCGTTCTCTGATATATCACATACCGTATGTCATCAAGACCGGTCGAACAAACCGGCACCGACCGCAGCAGGGCAGCAACGCCCGCGCACCACGAACACAAGTTCAAAAGGAGACCAAGCATGTCGGAAGTCGTAGCGAAGCGGGCCCAGAGCACTCCCGCGGCAGCCTGAGTCACAAAAATTCCCACCCCAGTCAATTTGCATAGAAGGAAGCAACCATGGCAGAAGTCGGAAACGAGCTGCAGCGTCACGCCGCGCAAGAACATCAGGCACAAACCGATGGTTTTCATCTGGTCATCGACGCGCTGAAGCTGAACGGCATCGAAAACATCTACGGCCTGCCCGGCATTCCGGTCACCGATCTGGCCCGTCTGGCGCAGGCCAACGGCATGCGCGTCATCAGCTTCCGCCATGAGCAGAACGCCGGCAACGCCGCGGCGATTGCGGGCTTCCTGACGCAGAAGCCGGGCGTCTGCCTGACCGTCTCCGCGCCGGGTTTCCTGAACGGGCTGACGGCGCTGGCGCATGCCACCACCAACTGCTTCCCGATGATCCTGATCAGCGGCTCGAGCGAGCGCGAGATCGTTGACCTGCAGCAGGGTGACTACGAAGAGATGGACCAGCTCGCCATCGCGCGTCCGCACGCCAAGGCTGCGTTCCGCGTGCTGCATGCCGAAGACATCGGCGTCGGCGTCGCGCGTGCCATCCGCGCCGCGGTGTCGGGCCGCCCGGGCGGCGTGTACCTGGACCTGCCGGCCAAGCTGCTGGGCCAGTCGCTGGAAGCCGAGAAGGGCAAGCAGTCGCTGATCAAGGTAGTGGACCCGGCGCCGCGCCAGCTGCCCGCACCGGATTCGGTCGACCGCGCCGTCGCGCTGCTGAAGACCGCCAAGCGTCCGCTGATCCTGATCGGCAAGGGCGCCGCGTATGCACGCGCCGAGGCGGACCTGCGCAAGCTGGTCGAGAAGACCGGCATCCCGTACCTGCCGATGTCGATGGCCAAGGGCCTGCTGCCCGATACGCATCCGCAATCGGCCTCGGCCGCGCGCTCCTATGTGCTGGCGGAGGCCGACGTGGTGCTGCTGGTCGGCGCCCGCCTGAACTGGCTGCTGTCGCACGGCAAGGGCAAGACCTGGGGCAAGCCCAAGCAATTCATCCAGGTCGACATCGCGCCGACCGAGATGGACAGCAACGTTGCCATCGCCGCGCCGGTGGTCGGCGACATCGGCTCGTGCGTCACGGCGCTGCTCGACAAGATCGGCAATGACTTCGCCCGGCCGGGCGCCGACTGGCTGAACGCGGTGGCCGACCGCCGCGACACCAACCTCGCCAAGATGGCCGAAACCCTGGCCAGGGCCAAAGATGCCGCGCCGATGAACTTCCACGGCGCGCTGGCCGTGCTCAAGGACGTGGTCAAGGCCAACCCGGGCATCTCGTTCGTCAACGAAGGCGCCAACACGCTGGACTATGCCCGTGCCGTGATCGACATGTACGAGCCGCGCAAGCGCCTGGACGTGGGCACCTGGGGCGTGATGGGCGTGGGCATGGGCTACGCGGTGGCCGCGGCGGTCGAGACCGGCAAGCCGGTGCTGGCGCTGTGCGGCGACAGCGCCTTCGGTTTCTCGGGCATGGAAGTCGAGACCATCTGCCGCTACAACCTGCCGGTCTGCATCGTCATCTTCAACAACAACGGCGTCTACAAGGGCATCGACAAGAACCCCACCGGCGGCACTGATCCGGCGGTCACGACCTTCGTCCCGGGTGCGCGCTACGACAAGATGATGGAAGCGTTCGGCGGTGTCGGCGCCAATGTCACCACGCCGGCAGAACTCGAGGCCGCGGTCAACGAAGCGCTGCGCTCGGGCAGGCCGACGCTGGTCAACGCCGTCATCGATCCGGCGGCCGGCACCGAAAGCGGCCGCCTGACCAACCTCAATCCGCAAAGCTCGGCCAAGAAGTAATCCACGCGAATTTCACCCCCTAATCCAATAGGAGACGAACGTGAACCTCCCACTCAACGGCATCAAGATCATCGACTTCACGCACGTCCAGGCGGGTCCCGCCTGCACCCAACTGCTGGCATGGTTCGGCGCCGACGTGATCAAGGTCGAGCGCCCGGGTTCCGGCGACGTGACGCGGACCCAGCTGCGCGACATCCCGGATGTCGACGCGCTGTACTTCACCATGCTCAACAGCAACAAGCGTTCGCTGACGCTGGACACGAAGAAGCCGGAAGGCAAGAAGATCCTGGAGCAGCTGATCCGCGAGTCGGACGTGCTGGTCGAGAACTTCGGCCCGGGCGCGCTGGACCGCATGGGCTTCTCGTGGGAGCGCATCAACGAGCTCAACCCGAAGATGATCGTGGCTTCGGTCAAGGGCTTCAGCGACGGCCACCACTATGAAGACCTGAAGGTCTACGAGAACGTGGCGCAGTGCGCCGGCGGCGCGGCCTCGACCACCGGCTTCTGGGACGGCCCGCCCACGGTTTCCGCTGCGGCGCTGGGCGATTCCAACACCGGCATGCACCTGGCGATCGGCATCCTGACCGCGCTGATTGGCCGCGACAAGACCGGCAAGGGCCAGAAGGTGGCGGTGTCGATGCAGGATGCGGTGCTGAACCTGTGCCGCGTCAAGCTGCGCGACCAGCAGCGCCTGGACCGCCTGGGCTACCTGGAAGAGTATCCGCAGTACCCGCACGGCACCTTCAGCGACGTGGTGCCGCGTGGCGGCAACGCGGGCGGCGGCGGCCAGCCGGGCTGGGTGCTGAAGTGCAAGGGCTGGGAGACCGATCCCAACGCCTATATCTACTTCACCATCCAGGGCCATGCCTGGGAGCCGATCTGCAAGGCGCTGGGCAAGCCGGAATGGATCGACGACCCCAACTACGCCACCGCCAAGGCGCGCCAGCCGCATATCTTCGATATCTTCAACACCATCGAGGAATGGCTGGCCGACAAGACCAAGTACGAGGCGGTCGACATCCTGCGCAAGTTCGACATCCCGTGCTCGCCGGTGCTGTCGATGAAGGAAATCGCCAACGATCCGTCGCTGCGTGCCAGCGGCAGCATCACCGAGGTGCCGCACAAGGAGCGCGGCAGCTACCTGACGGTGGGCAGCCCGATCAAGTTCTCCGACCTGAAGCCGGAGATCACGGGTTCGCCGCTGCTGGGCGAGCATAGCGAAGAGGTGCTGGCCGGCCTGGGCTACGGTGCCGAAGACATCAAGCGCCTGCGCGAGTCCCAGGTGATCTGACGCCGACCGCCGGCACCCGTGCCGGCGCCGACGCCGGGGCCGTGCGTACAGCGGGCTCCGGCGTTTTTGCTTGTGGCGCCGCGATGTGGCACGCTACCTTGATGGCACCGGCGCGCCCCGGCCGGTGCCGCTTGCAGATGACGAGAGGGAATCCCCATGACAGAACAGATCGACTACGCGCAACTGGTGTCCGCCATCGGCGACGCCATCATCATCTCCGACGCCAAGGGCGCCATCACGCTGTGGAATCCCGCGGCCGAGCGCATGTTCGGCTTCACCCAGGCCGAGGCCATGGGCCAGTCCCTCGACCTGATCATCCCCGAGCGGCTGCGGGGGCGGCACTGGGAGGGCTACGACAAGACCATGGCGACCGGCATCACGCGCTACGGCCATGACCTGCTCAAGGTGCCGGCGGTCGACAAGGACGGCAAGGCGATGTCGATCGCCTTCACCGTGGCGCTGCTCAAGGACGCAGCCGGCGCCATCACCGGCATCGTCGCGGTGATCCGCGACGAGACCGCGCGTTTCCAGGAGGAGCGGGCGCTGAAGAAGCGGCTGGTGGAGCTGGAGAGCCAGGTCAAGGAGCAGGCCTGAGTAGCTTGCTGTCGGAGTGTCTCCCGGACACCGCTTCGCCCTGTATTAACCCGGCCTTCTCGGTACCAAAAGCGTTGACGTGGTACCGGGCGGCCCCTACATTGGGAGCCTGACCAGAACCATTCCAGGGAGACAACATGGTCCGTCAGGCTTCGGCGGCTGCGCTCGTCCACGGCGGCGCGACCGTCGGCCAGCTCTATACCGCGGCGCTGCGCGCGCGGCCTGGCGTACCCGCCGTGGTCGGCGACGATGTCACGCTGAGCTATGAGGCGCTGGCCCGGCACTGCGCGCGCATCGCGCGGCTGTTTGCCGCGCGCGGCCTGGCGCGCCAGGACGTGGTGGCCTTCCTGGTAGGCAATCGCGCCGAGGCGGTCGCTGCCATCATCGCCGCGCAACTGGCCGGACTGAAGGCCGTGTCGCTGCACCCGATGGCCGCAGAGGCCGACCATGCCTTCGTGCTGCAAGACGCGGGCGTGCAGGCGCTGGTGGTCGACAATGCCCGCTTCGCGGAGCGGGCGCGCGCGCTCAGCGCCAGCTCGCGGCTACAGGTGCTGCCGCTCGACGACGGCGAGTTCGGCCCCGGCCTCGCCAGCGCCGCGGCGGCCTTCGATGACGCGCCCGTGGTCCCCGGCGACGATCCGACCGAGATCAGCAAGCTGTCGTACACCGGCGGCACCACCGGACGTTCCAAGGGCATCCTGCATACCCACCGGACCTCGGTGACGATGCTGCAGTACATGCTGGCCACCTACGAATGGCCGGCGCAGATGCGGTACCTGGTGACCACGCCGATCTCGCACGCGTCCGGCAGCCTGTTCCTGCCGACGCTGCTGCGCGGCGGCACCATCTACCTGTGCGACAAGTTCAGCCCGGCCGATTTCCTGCGCCGCGTGGCCGAGCACCGCATCAACCTGACCTTCCTGGTGCCCACGCAGATCTACGGGCTGCTCGATTGCGACGGCCTCGACACGGCCGACCTGTCCAGCCTGGAACTGGTGCTCTACGGCGCGGCGCCGATCGCGCCGGTGCGGCTGGCCGACGCGCTGCGCCGCATTGGCCCGGTGTTCGGGCAGATCTACGGCCAGGCCGAAGCGCCGATGTGCATCAGCTACCTGAGCCCGCGCGACCACGATCCGGACCATCCCGAGCGCCTGCGCTCGTGCGGCAAGGTGATCCCCGGCAACCAGGTCAGGCTGCTCGACGCGCAGATGCGTGAAGTCGCGCCGGGCGAGGTGGGCGAGCTGTGCGTGCGCGGCCCGCTGGTGATGGAAGGCTACCTGAACCGACCGGAAGAAAACGCCAGGGTCTTTGCCGGCGACTGGCTGCACACCGGCGACATGGCCCGCTGCGACAGCGAAGGATTCCTGTACCTGGTCGACCGCGCCAAGGACATGATCATCAGCGGCGGCTTCAACGTGTACCCGAGCGAAGTCGAGCACTGCCTGGCGCTGCATCCGGCCATCGCCATGTCGGCGGTGATCGGCGTGCCGGATCCCAAATGGGGCGAAGCCGTGACCGCCGTGGTGGTGGCCCGACCCGGCACTGACCTGACCGAGGCCGACGTGATCGCCCACGTGACCCGGCACAAGGGCGTGGTCAACGCGCCCAAGCAGGTAGTGTTTGCCGATGCGCTGCCGCTGACGGCGCTGGGCAAGATCGACCGCAAGGCCATCCGGGGGCGCTACTGGGGCGGACAGGAGCGGCAGGTGGCCTGAGTGGGGTCGTCGGGTTCAGGCCGGCACAGCAGGCCGTTCAGGATGATCTCGTAGAACTCGCTGAAGGCATCGCCCATCTTCATCCCGGTGTCCTTCAGGAACTGCTGGCTGCGCAGTCGGTGCGCGGCGCCGAGGATCGCTTCGGACACCAGCCGCGGGTTGTGCGGCGCCATCAGTCCTTGCCGCATGCCGGCCTCGAGCAGGCTTTCCAGCCCGCGCACGCGCGCCAGCTGGTACGCGTCGAACACCGCCCGGCCGCTGTCGATGGCATCGAGGTCGGCCAGCGCAGCCTTGCTTAGTCCCGACATATTCAGCGCGGCGTGCAGGTAGGCCGACACGGCGCGCGCGGCATCGCGCTCGCCGCGCGCAGCGGCGAAGCCCCGTTCCAGGTTGGCCGCCAGAACATCGCGGCAGATGCCGACGAACAACGCCTCCTTGGTCGGCGCGATCTCGTACAGCCGCCGCCGCGAGCAGCGCATGCGCTGCGCGATCTCGCCGATGGTCAGCGACGAGACGCCTTCGCTGCACAGCAGGCGCGTCAGGTCCCGGATAAAGTCTTGGTCGGTGCGTCGCGTGGCCATCAAGCGGGCGGGGTGTGCGTCCGGCTGCCGCCGGCGGTGTCGAGCAAGGGCTGGGAGCGGTATGTTACGACGATTTCCCGCCCGTGCAGCTGGCTGGCACGGGCGCGCGTAAAGCTTGCAAGCCGGCATGCATGCCGCCGCGCCTGAATTACCACGCGGCCCGGCGCGTGCGCCGCAGCGAGCGCGTGGCCAGCTTTGCCACGCGGGAACGATCCTTGCGCTACGCCAAGTCTGCCGGCACCGCGGTGGTCCGGCCCATCGGGAGAATGGCGATGGATCGAGACGGCTGGTTCTGGCGGCGCTGGCGCTGCCATCCCGTGCGCATGACCGTGGGCCTGTTCATCGTCGCGGCAGGTGCCGCCTCCATGCTGGCGCGTCTCATGCCGCCCCCGGTGTAGCGGTGTCTGCCGTGTCCTGATGCCTCCCGAACTAACCGCCGCGCCGCCCGCCTATGCCTGGCGCGACTTCGCGCGCTTCGCCGGACCCGGCTACCTGGTCGCGGTCGGCTATATGGACCCCGGCAACTGGGCCACCGATCTCGCCGGCGGCTCGGCCTACGGCTATCGCCTGCTGTGGGTGGTGGCGATGGCGAGCGCCATGGCGATGCTGCTGCAAGTCATGGCCAGCCGCCTCGGCCTGGTCAGCGGGCTGGACCTGGCGCAGGCGTGCCGCCGGCATGCATCGCCATTGTCGGCTTGGTCGCAATGGGTGCTGTGCGAAGTGGCGATCTGCGCCGCCGACCTGGCCGAAGTGATCGGCACCGCAATTGCGCTGAACCTGCTGTTCGGACTGCCGCTGCCCTGGGGGGTGGCGCTGACGGTGCTCGACGTGCTGCTGGTGCTGGTGTTGCAGCAGCGCGGCTATCGGCGGCTGGAAGTCTTCGTCATCAGCATGGTGGTGCTGGTGCTGGGCTGCTTCCTGCTGATGCTGGCGCTGGCGCAGCCCGCGTGGCCGGATCTGGCCGCGGGCCTGGTGCCGCGCATGGCGGTGCTGGGCGATGCCGGTGCGCTGTATATCGCTACCGGCATCATCGGCGCCACGGTGATGCCGCACAACCTGTACCTGCACTCCGCCGTGGTCAAGACGCGCCTGCCGCACGCGGACCGGCAGGGCACCGAACGCGCGCTGCGCTATATCGCCTTCGATACGGTCACCGCGCTGGCGGTTGCCTTCGTCATCAACAGCGCGATCCTGGTCACCGCCGCCGGGGTATTCCATGCGGCCGGGCGCACCGATGTGGCGGAGATCCAGGACGCCTATCGCCTGCTCAGTCCGCTCACCGGCGCCACCTGGGCCAGCGTCGTGTTTGGCATCGCGCTGCTGGCGTCGGGGCAGTGCTCGGCCGTGACCGCCACGCTGGCGGGGCAGGTGGTAATGGAAGGCTTTATCCGCACCCGGCTGCCGCCGTGGGCGCGCCGCCTGCTGACGCGCTGCGTGGCGATCGTGCCGGCGCTGGTGGTGGCCATCCTGTTTGCCGAGCGCGGCATGGCGCAGCTGCTGCTGGTCAGCCAGGTGATCCTGAGCCTGCAGCTTCCGTTCGCCGCGATCCCGCTGCTGCGCTTTACCAGCGACCGCAGGCTGATGGGCCGCTACGCCAACTCGCGCACGGTGTTCGTGCTGGCCACGCTGGCCGTCGGCATCATCGTCGCCATGAACGTGGCGATGGTGGCGATGACGCTGACGGCGTGGCGGCCGTAGGGCGGACGCAGTGCGGACGCAGGGCGCCCCTAGCGTTCCGCACCCGCCGCGCATGTCAGGGCTGCGGGTTCTGCTGCGGGTCGTCGGCTTCGGCCTCGCCCGATCCCAGTTCGGCTCCGGTCACCGGGTCGCTCTGCGGGTCGGAGGCGCCGCGCATCGCAAACGCTTCCAGCGTGCCCTGCTGCTCCGCGGGCAGGTCGACCTGCGCGGTGCCGTCGCCGCCATCCACCGCGGGTGTGGGGCTTTCGACGAAAACGAAGCTGCGGTCGCCGTTCCATGGCCCGCGCATCGCCTCGCCCTGCGACATCTTGAAGTAGACGTTGGCGAACTGCGGGTCGCCCGGCGTCTTGCCCGGCGGGAAGTTGGGCGTGATCGAATACAGCGCCTTCTCGAACGACTTCTGGTGCGAGATCTCGCGCGTCATCAGGAAGCCCAGCGCCTCCTGCACGCTTGGGTCGTCGGTCACGTTCATCAGGCGCTCGTAGATGATCTTGGCGCGCGCCTCGGCGGCAATGTTGGAGCGCAGGTCGGCCGTGGGCTCGCCGATGGTGTCGACATAGGCTGCCGTCCACGGCACGCCGGCCGAGTTGACCAGCGCCGGCCCGCCGCCGAACAGCACCTGCGTCACGTGGCTGTCGTTCCCGGCGCCCTGCAGCGAGCGGTAGAGCTCGGCCTCCTGGTCCAGGCCTTCGGCCAGCTCGCCCTTGGCGCCGCGGTTGAGCATGGCGATGATCGAGCCGATCACCTCCAGGTGGCTCAGTTCCTCCGTGGCGATATCGAGCAGCATGTCCTTGCGGCCGGGATCTTCCTCGGCCAGGGCCTGCGTGAAATAGCGGCATGCCGCGGCCAGCTCGCCCTGCGGGCCGCCGAACTGCTCCAGCAGCAGGTTGGCCAGGCCGGGATCGGGACGCGATACGCGCACGGTGTACTGCAGTCGCTTGTTGTGCATGAACATGGTGGTCTCTCCGGTTGAGGTGAGCGGGGCGCGGCCGCTGCGGTGAGCAGGCGGTGAAGGAACGACGGCCCGGCCGGGCGCTCGCCGCCGCAACGATCATGCCCGGCTGGCACCAGCGCCAGGGCGCGCGGTGGCGTGGAGCTTGCACGGCTGGTGCTGGGCGTTGCCCGGCGCAACGCAAAGGCCCGCCCGGGCGCGGCGGAAACGGTAAAAGCGGGAGAGCCGTGTGAAATTTACTGGCGCTGCGTGCAGCAGGACGGACACAGACCGCGGGCGGCGGCCGGACTCAAGCCCGTTTGCCGGCGTGCCGCAGCAGCATCGCGCCCAGCGGCAGCGCCAGCCCGAAGGCCACGTAGACCAGTGCCAGCATGCCGGGCGACAGCCGGCGCTCGAAGCCAGGGGTAAGGCGATGGGGCGTGCACTTCAGGTCGACGAAGCACGCAATGCCGGCAATCACCAGGCCGCCGAGCACGCGCGTCGGCGTCGTTGGGTATGCAGCAGGGCGCGCGCCGGGATGGGCATCGCCATGGGTGGCGCTGACGGCCATCGCGCCTTCGTAGAACGCCGCCCAGAACACCGACATCGCATGGTGGATGACATAGCCCAGCACGGTATGCCGCACCGACGGCCGGTTGGTGTGAATGGCCCGGTCGCCCCAGATCCAGTGGCTGACGGCGTTGACGGGCGCGAACGCGCTGCCGCAGTCGACGCTGCCGCCGCAGGCGAGCATGCCGGTGGACAACAGGCTGGCGCAAGTGCCCGAGACCGCGGCGCGGCGCAGCACCGTGGCCGCATCCAGCGCGTGCTGGTGCTCGGCGCCAGCGGCTTTATCGGCCGGCATGCGTGTGCCGCCATGCTGGATGTAGGATTCCATGTGATAGCGGGGGTGCGGCGCGTGCCTGCGCACGATGCACCCGAAGCGCCGCACAGCGGCCATGCCTGCCCGGCAAGCGAATTTCGTGCCGTCGATTTCGCGCGGATGACCGCGGCGGCGGACTGGGCACCGTTGCTGGCCGATGTCGATGCGGTGGTCAATCTCATCGGCATCTTCCGCGAGACCGCGACGCAGCGCTTCGACGTACTGCACCGCGCCGCGCCGCAGGCGCTGTTCGACGCCTGTCTACAGCAGCGCGTGCGGCTGGTGGTGCAGATGTCGGCGCTGGGTGCCGACGAACACGCGCTGACCTGTTTCCACCGCAGCAAGCGCACGGCCGACCAGCACCTGCTAAGCCTCGGCATCGATGCCGTGGTGCTGCAGCCATCGCTGGTGTTCGGTGCCGACGGCACCAGTGCGCAGCTGTTCTGCGCGCTGGCGACGCTGCCCTGCCTGGCGCTGCCGGGCGGCGGCAGGCAGCCGGTGCAGCCGGTCCATGTCGACGACGTGGCGCAGGCCATCGTGGCGTTGCTGACCGAGTGGGGCGGCGCAGCGCCCTGGCGCTCGGGCCGGCTTGCGCTGGTGGGCCCGGCGCCGATGCCGCTGGCCGGCTACCTGGACGCGTTGCGCCATGGCCTGGGTTTGCGCGGCAAGGCGTGGCTGTTGCCGCTGCCGCGCGCGCTGGCGCGGGCGGTGATGCCGCTGGCCGAACGCGCCACCGGCGGCGTGCTGGGGCGCGAGGCGCTGACCATGCTGGACCAGGGCAGCGTGGCCGACCCGGCCGGCCTCGCGCGGGTGCTAGGGCGGCCGCCGCGGGCGGTGCCCGCATTCATCCCGCCGGGACTGCGCGGCGCGTTGCGCGCGCAGGCGCTGCAGCGCTGGATCCATCCGCTGCTGCGCTGGAGCCTGGCCTTTGTGTGGATCGTCACCGCCTTGGTTTCGCTGGGGCTGTACCCGGTGGCCGACAGCTACGCGCTGCTGGCGCGCGCGGGCGTGCCGGCGGCGCTGCAGCCGCTGGCGCTGTATGGCGCCGCGCTGCTCGACCTGGCCTTCGGCGTGCTGTGCGTGCTGCCGCGGCGCCCGCGCTGGCTGTGGCTGGCGCAGATCGCGCTGATCCTGGGCTACACAGTAATCATCAGCGTGCGCCTGCCGGAATACTGGCTGCATCCGTATGGCCCGCTCAGCAAGAACGTGCCGATGCTGGCGGTGCTGTGGTGGCTGCACCTGACCGAGGAGCGGACATGGACTACGTCACGCTGAAATGGCTGCATATCCTGTCGGCCACCTTCCTGTTCGGCACCGGCGTGGGCAGCGCCTTCTACCTGGTCGGCGCGACGCTGACGCGCAATGTCCGCACGGTTGGCGCGACCGCGCGCATGGTGGTGATCGCCGACTGGATCTTCACCGCTTCCACTGCCATCCTGCAGCCGCTGACCGGCTATGCGCTGGTGAAGATGGCTGGGTTCTCGTGGACGGTGCCGTGGCTGAAGTGGTCGGTGGTGCTTTACGCCGTCGCCATTGCCTGCTGGCTGCCGGTGGTCTGGCTGCAGAAGCGCATGCGCGACGTGGCGCTGGACTGCACCGGGCCGCAGCTGCCGCGCGTCTACTGGCGCCTGTTCTGGTGGTGGTTCGGGCTGGGCTTTCCGGCGCTGTTCTCGTTCCTGGCCATCTTCTACCTGATGGTGGCCAAGGTCAGCTGAACAAAAAACGGCGAGGCCGCTGTCGCGCGCCTCGCCGTGAACCGATCGGGCCGCTCAGTTGAGATGGCCGACCGCGCGCAGGTACTCGTTCTTTTTCTCGAAGATCAGCCCGCTCAGGAACGCGGCGTCGTAGGCGGCCAGCAGGTGAGGGTGGTGTTCCTCGATATAGCGGGCCACGCGACCCTTTTCGCATTCGATGCCGCACAGCCATTCATACATGGCGGCGTCCCAGCGAAAGCGCAGCCCCAGTTCGATAAAGGCCGCGTTATACGCCGCGAGCTGGGTCTCGCGCGGGATCGGCTGGTTGTCGGCACCGACCGTGATGGCGGCGTGGCGGCTTTCCTGCTGGGCGGGGTTCATGCTGGTCTCCTCGGGTGCGCGCTGGCAGTTGGGTTGAGACAAGCATAGGGAGGGCGAACGATTTACGATAATTAAACTTTCATAGGAAAACCATAAGTCATTATTTATGCATCGTGCCGAACCAGGCCGGTGACCCCGGTGATGGTCTGGATCAGGTCCGCGCCTTCTTCCATCAGAAACTGCTTGAACGCCAGCGCCACCGGCGGCAGCCGCTTGTTCTTGCGGTGCACCACGTACCAGTTGAGCATCACCGGGAAGCCTTCGATATCGAGCACGGCGAGCTTGCCGGCCTGCAGCTCCAGGCCCACGGTATGCGCCGACAGGAAGGCAAGGCCCATGTTGGCGATCACCGCCTGCTTGATGGTTTCGGTGCTCTTGATCTCCATGGCGATGCGCAGGTTCGACAGCCGGCCGGCAAAGCCCTCCTGCATCGAGTTCCAGGTGTCCGAGCCTTTCTCGCGCGAGACAAAGGCCTCGTCGGCGAGTTCGGCCAGCGGGATATTGCGCTTGCCCACCAGCGGATGGCTGGGCGCGGCGACGATCACGTAAGGGTGGGGGGCGAAGGCCTCGTTGATGGTGTCCATACCTTCGGGCGGGCGCACCATTACCGCGAGGTCGGTCAGGTTGCCGGCCAGCTGGTGCAGCAGTTCCTCGCGGTTGTGCACGGCCAGGTTCAGCGTCACGCCCTCGTGGCGGTCCATGAATTCCGCCAGCAGCCGCGGAAAGAAATAATCGCCGGCGCTGATCACCGCGACATTGAGGCGGCCGCCGGAGATGCCCTTGAGCTGCGACATGGCGTCTTCGGCCTCGCGGAACTGCTGGATGATGCTGCGGCTGTAATGCAGCATTTCATGGCCCGCCGGCGTCAGGTAGATCTTCTTGCCGAGCTGCTCGAACAGCGGCAGCCCGACGTGGTGCTCGAGTTGCCGCACCTGGGTCGATACCGCGGGCTGGGTCAGGTGCAGTTCCTCGGCGGCGCGAGAAAAGCTCATATGGCGGGCAACGGTCTCGAAGACCTTCAGCTGCCGCAGCGTGGCGTTCTTCATCCTGCTCCCGTCCTATAAACGATCGGCTATATAAACGATAAAAAACTTTATGCAGTGCTGATCTTAGATTCAAGTAGCATCAATCGTCCGTTCAACATTTCCCCCGAGAATCCGGCACTCCGGCAGCGCAGGAGCCAGCCGCCGGCCATCATCATGGCCGACAACAACGATGGCTGCCCACAGCCACGCAAACCAGGAGACAACCGTGACCGGATTGAACGCAACCGTGCGTGCACCACGGCGCCATGCCGTGCCTGAAGACAGGCTTCGCCTAGGCCATGCCGGCGCGGGGCAGGGGGGCAGGCCATGAATATCTCGCTCCCGCAACTGAAGGCCTTTGCCGCGGTGGCCCGGCACAAGAGCTTTACCCGCGCCGCGGTGGAACTGGGCCTGACGCAATCCGCGGTCAGCCGCAGCGTGCGCGAGCTGGAAGAAGAGATCGACCAGCGCCTGTTCGACCGCACCACGCGCCAGGTGGAGCTGACCGACGCCGGCCAGCACCTGTCGCAGCGCATCTGCCACCTGATCGAGGAAGTGGAGCAGACCCTGCGCGACAGCCAGAGCGCCAGCCGCCCCTGCCAGGGCCTGGTGCAGATCGCGTCGGACCCGGTGCTGAGTTCGATGTCGCTGCCGACCTGGCTGGCCGGTTGCAGGCAGGCGTGGCCGGCGATCGCCATCCACCTGAAGGACCGCTCGCAGGAATCGGTGCTGCAGAGCGTGCGCAGCGGCGAGGTCGACTTCGGCATCGCCACCGATCCGCGTGCCGGCGACGACCTGTATTGCGAGCCCTTGTGCGTCGACCCGTATCACGCCGTGCTGCCCGCCAAGCACCCGCTGGCCCAGCACGACACCGTAGGGTGGGACGACCTGTGCGATGCCAGCGTGCTGACGCTGGACCAGCAATGCGGCGTGCAGCCCGTGGTGGAAAAGGCGCTCAGCAGCTATCACGTGCGCGCCGGCTCGCTGCAGTTGCTGGGCCATTTCGCCGCGGTGTTCGGCATGGTGGCGCTGGGGCTGGGCATCGGCGTGGTGCCTTCGCGGGCCCAGGCCGGCGGCATGCATCCCGCCGCCGTGATGCGGCCGCTGCGGCCACAGGTGACATCGACGGTGATGCTGGTGCGGCGCAAGAGCCGGTCGCTCAAGCCCAACGCTGCGGCGATCTGGGACGCGTTGCGCGGCCAGGAGTACCAGGAGCCTCCGGTCCGCAAGCGCGAACCGACGACGGTCTGACAGGGCGTGGGCGTGTGTTGGATTAGTGCATCACCTCTATTGATATATTACATACAGGATATTTACACATAGTGCGGCGCAGCATATAATGAAAACTCCTGATCACAACGCTACTGGAGTTTTCAAATGGAAGTCGCTCTTCTCGTCGCCCTTGGCCTGGCCCTGATTGCTGTCGGTGTGGGCGTGACCACGCTGCTGGCCACGCGCCTGCCCATGGATGTGCTGGTCACCGCGCAGGACCACGGCCGCTTCGCTGGCCTGGGCTCGGACCAGCACAGCGACGGCGTGGGCCGCGCCAGCGCGTCGCGCATCGTGCCTGCGGCTGGCGAACTCGCCTATGCCTGAAGCCGCCAGGCGCGCGGCGCGTTCGCGCTGAAGCGCTGAAGGCAAGGGCTGTAGCGGCCGGCATCCCTTGCGACCATCACGGCGAGCACGGCCGCCCATTCCCTCTTCACAGCCTCCTCTTTCTCCCTGTTCGCAATAGCGAACGCCTTGGCGCCTCCTTGCGCGCTGTCCACCATCGGCACCGAGCGTGCCAGGCCCCGCGTGGATTCCCCGACATTCCATATCGATACGGACACGGCCGGACATCCATGTCTGCATCTAGGGACTTTCCCCAACCGATCGTTTTCCCGGTTTTTCGATGGCGCGATCCCCGGCATGCTTGCGGATGCCGTGCGCTGGCCGATTTATCACCAACCGCAAGGCAACTGCTTGATTTTCAAGGACTCTTGATGCTGCCGGAACAGCCATTGATGCAGCTTGCGCACCAGTCGCAGGCGCTCCGTGGCGGCTACGGCACCAGGTAACGCGGCTGCATGCTGCACAGCCGCGACGAATACGCTTGACTTACCTGATATATCACATACCGTATAGCACTAGAACGGCTCAGCTGTTCTTCAACCGAGAGTCACGCAGAGGCGTCTGAAGGCGCCCATCTTCCACCTTGGCGGTTCGCCGCTATAAGGAGACATCATGGAATTGCAGCAGAGGGAGTCCACGTCGCGCTTTGCGTCGCCGTGGGTGCAACTGGTATTCGGCGTGATCTGCATGGCGATGATCGCCAACATGCAGTACGGCTGGACCCTGTTCGTCAACCCGATCGACGACAAATACGGCTGGGGCCGTACCGCGATCCAGGTCGCATTCACCATCTTCGTCGTTACCGAAACCTGGCTGGTGCCGATCGAGGGCTACCTGGTCGACAAGTATGGCCCGCGCCCGGTGGTGGTGGGCGGCGGCCTGCTGTGCGCAGTGGCCTGGGCGCTGAACTCGGTGGCGTCATCGCTGCCCATGCTTTACGTCGCGGCGGCCATCGGCGGCCTGGGCGCGGGCGCGGTGTATGGCACCTGCGTGGGCAATGCGCTGAAGTGGTTCCCGAATCGCCGCGGCCTAGCGGCGGGGATCACCGCGGCGGGCTTCGGCGCCGGCTCGGCACTGACCGTGGTGCCGATCGCCAACATGATCAAGACCTCGGGCTATGAAGCGGCCTTCCTGTGGTTTGGGCTGGGCCAGGGGCTGGTGGTGTTCATCCTCGGCATGGCCCTGTACCCGCCGTCGGCCAAGATCCTGAGCGAGGTCAAGACCACGCTGAAGACTGCCGCCACCTACAACGCATCGCCGCGCGAGGTGCTGAAGTCGCCGATCTTCTGGGTCATGTACGCGATGTTCGTGATGATGGCCGCCGGCGGCCTGATGGCGACCGCGCAGCTGGGCCCGATCGCCAAGGACTTCGGCCTGCACGAGGCGCCGATCTCCATCCTCGGCCTGACGCTGCCGGCGCTGACCTTCGCACTGACCATCGACCGCGTGCTCAATGGCCTGACGCGTCCGTTCTTCGGCTGGATCTCCGACCATATCGGCCGTGAACGCACCATGTTCTTCGCCTTCGCGGTCGAGGCCGTCGGCATCCTGCTGCTGTCGAAGTACGGGCACCATCCGGTCGCGTTCGTGATCCTGACGGGGGTGGTGTTCTTCGCCTGGGGCGAGATCTACAGCCTGTTCCCGGCCACCTGCGGCGACACCTTCGGGCCCAAGTTTGCCGCCACCAACGCCGGCCTGCTGTACACCGCCAAGGGCACGGCGGCGTTGCTGGTGCCGTTCTCCAGCGTGATCACCGCCGCCACCGGCAGCTGGCATGCGGTCTTCATGGTGGCCGCGGGCATGGCGGCACTGACCGCGGCGATGGCGCTGTTCGTGCTCAAGCCGATGCGCGAAGCCCATGCCCGCAAGTACGTGCATGCCAACACCGCTGCGCCGATGGGTTACCGTACCGTGCCCGAAGACCTGACCTGATGAAGAAAGCAGTACGGCGCCGATAGGCGCCGACAGGCGCCAGCAGTACCCGGGCGCGTGCGGCTGCGATGCCTGCACAGCCGCCGCGCGCGATAGAGCACAATACGACAACAACAAGGCACGACAGGAGGGCGGCCCGCCGGGCGCCTTCCTGATCGCGCAGCGCAACCCCACAAACAACATCCAGGCACGCCATGAACCAGGTTGTCATTCCCCTCGAGGCCACCGGCCTCAGCCGGCAGCGCAAGCGCCGCCAGCCCAAGGGCCGGCAGGTCGACGCGGCCGCGCTGGCCGAAGTGCGCGTGGCGCTGGGCGACATGCCCCGCCGGCGCGACCTGCTGATCGAACACCTGCACTGCATCAACGACCGCTACGGCCAGCTTGCCATGCCGCACCTGGTGGCGCTGGCCAGCGAGCTGCGGCTGTCGATGACCGAGGTCTACGAGGTCGCCACCTTCTACCACCACTTCGACGTGGTGCGCGAGGATGCCGACGGCCAGATCGCGCCGCCGCCGGCGCTGACCGTGCGCGTATGCGAGGGCATTGCCTGCGAGCTGGCCGGCGCGCAGGCGCTGATCGACAAGCTGCCGGCGCTGCTCGGCACCGAGGTGCGCGTGATCGCCGCCCCCTGCATCGGCCGCTGCGAGAAGGCGCCCGCCGCGCTGGTCGGGCAGAACCCGGTCGACCATGCTACCGCCGAGGCCATCGGCACCGCGGTGCAGGCCAAGGCGGTGCGCCATGCGCCCGAACCCCATATCGACTACGACGCCTACCGGCGCGACGGCGGCTATGCCTTGCTGAAGGACCTGGCCGGCGGCGGGCTCGACCCGGCCGCGGTGCTGGCCACGATGGAAGATTCCGGCCTGCGCGGCCTGGGCGGAGCGGGCTTCCCGACCGGGCGCAAATGGCGCATCGTGCGTGGCGAAGCCGCGCCGCGGCTGATGGCGGTCAATATCGACGAGGGCGAGCCCGGCACCTTCAAGGACCGGGTCTACCTGGAACGCGATCCGCACCGCTTCCTCGAAGGCATGCTGATCGCGGCGCACGTGGTCGACGTGGCGGCGATCTACATCTACCTGCGCGACGAATATGCCGGCTGCCGCGCGCTGCTGGCCGAAGCCTTGCAGCAGCTGCAGCAGGACCCGCCGGTCCCCGGCCTGCCGCGCATCGAGCTGCGCCGCGGCGCGGGCGCGTATATCTGCGGCGAAGAATCGGCCATGATCGAATCGATCGAAGGCAAGCGCGGCATGCCGCGGCTGCGCCCGCCCTATGTGGCGCAGGTGGGGCTGTTCGGCCGGCCCACGCTGGAGCACAACTTCGAAACCCTGTACTGGGTGCGCGACATCATCGAGAAGGGCGCCGAGTGGTTTGCCTCGCAAGGGCGCAACGGGCGCAAGGGCCTGCGTTCGTTCTCGGTCTCGGGCCGGGTCAAGCGCCCCGGCGTGCACCTGGCGCCGGCCGGGATCACGGTGCGCGAGCTGATCGACGAATACTGCGGCGGCATGCTCGACGGCCATGCGTTCTACGGCTACCTGCCCGGCGGCGCGTCGGGCGGCATCCTGCCGGCGGCGCTGGGCAATATCCCGCTCGACTTCGACACGCTGCAGCCCTACGGCTGCTTTATCGGCTCGGCCGCGATCGTGATCCTGTCCGACCACGACAGCGCCACGCAGGCGGCGCGCAACCTGATGCATTTCTTCAAGCACGAGTCGTGCGGCCAATGCACGCCGTGCCGCACCGGCACGGCCAAGACGCTCGACCTGATCCGCCAGCCGAAGTGGGACCTGGCGGCGCTGGACGACCTGTCCGCGGTGATGCGCGATGCCTCGATCTGCGGCCTGGGACAGGCCGCGCCGAATCCCGTCGACTGCGTGATCAAGTACTTCCCGCACGAACTGGCCTGATGCCGGCCGAGCCTGAGAGACAGACATGAATGCACTGACCCGCGCCGAACGCGCGCTAGTCGAATCCGCCGAGCCAGCCGTTACCTTTACCCTCAACGGCCGTGAAGTCAGCGCGCAGCCCGGCGAAAGCCTGCTGAAGGTGGCGCAGCGCGAAGGCTTCGACGTGCCGCACCTGTGCTACAAGGACGGCCTCGAGCCCGCCGGCAATTGCCGCGCCTGCATGGTCGAGATCCAGGGCGAGCGCGTGCTGGCGCCGTCCTGCTGCCGCTATCCCACTGCAGGCATGCAGGTGCAGACCGAATCCGAGCGCGCCCGCCGCGCCCAGCGCACCGTGCTGGAACTGCTGCAGTCGGACATGCCGGAAGCGGAATACACGCGCAACAACGAGCTTGACCAATGGGCCGCCCGGCTGGAAGTCGGCAAGCCGCGCTTCGCCCCGCGCGAACGCGTGGCGGCGGACCTGTCGCACCCGGCCATCGCGGTCAACCTCGATGCCTGCATCCAGTGCACCCGCTGCCTGCGCGCCTGCCGCGACGAACAGGTCAACGACGTGATCGGCCTGGCGCTGCGCGGCGACGATGCGCGTATCGTGTTCGACATGGACGACCCGATGGGCGCGTCCACCTGCGTCGCCTGCGGCGAATGCGTGCAGGCCTGCCCGACCGGCGCGCTGATGCCCGCGCGCGATGCCGCGCTGGCGGTGCCCGACAAGCAGGTGGAATCGGTGTGCCCGTATTGCGGCGTCGGTTGCCAGCTGACCTACAACGTCAAGGACAACCGCATCCTGTTCGTCGAAGGGCGCGATGGCCCGGCCAACCACCGGCGCCTGTGCGTGAAGGGCCGCTACGGCTTCGACTATGTCCAGCATCCGCAGCGGCTGACGGTGCCGCTGGTGCGCCGCGACGGCGTGCCGAAGCAGGGCGATTTCGTCATGGACCCGGACCACGTCATGGACGTGTTCCGCGAGGCCAGCTGGGAAGAAGCGCTGGCGCTGGCCGGCGGCAAGCTCGCGCAGATCCGCGATACGCATGGCAAGCGCGCGCTGGCCGGGTTTGGCTCGGCCAAGGGCAGCAATGAAGAGGCCTACCTGTTCCAGAAGCTGGTGCGCACCGGCTTCGGCAGCAACAACGTCGACCACTGCACGCGGCTGTGCCACGCCTCGTCGGTGGCGGCGCTGCTGGAAGGGATCGGCTCGGGCGCGGTGTCGAACCCCGTAATGGATGTCGACAAGGCCGAGGTGGTGATCGTGATCGGCGCCAACCCGACCGTGAACCACCCGGTCGCGGCCAGCTGGATCAAGAATGCAGTGAAGAACGGCACCAAGCTGATCGTGGCCGATCCGCGCCGCTCCGACCTGGCGCGCTTCGCCTGGTGCTTCCTGCAGTTCAAGCCCGATGCCGACGTGGCGCTGCTCAACGCGATGATGCATGTGATCGTCAACGAGGGGCTGGTCGACCAGGACTTCATCGACAGCCGCACCATCGGCTTCGACGAACTGCAGCGCAACGTGGCCGCGTACAGCCCCGAGCTGATGGCGCCGATCTGCGGCATCGACGCCGAAACCATCCGCGAGGTCGCGCGCGTCTATGCCACCGCCAAGAGTTCGATGATCCTGTGGGGCATGGGCGTGTCGCAGCACGTGCACGGCACCGACAACGCGCGCTGCCTGATCGCGCTGGCGCTGATGACGGGCCAGATCGGCCGGCCCGGCACCGGGCTGCATCCGCTGCGCGGGCAGAACAACGTGCAGGGCGCTTCCGACGCGGGGCTGATCCCGATGATGTATCCGGACTACCGGCGCGTCGACGATCCGCTGGCGATCGCCAGCTTCGAGGCGCTGTGGGGCATGCCGCTGGACCGCCAGCCCGGGCTGACCGTGGTCGAGGTGATGCAGGCGATCGAGCGCGGCGAAGTGCGCGGCATGTACATCATGGGCGAGAACCCGGCGATGTCCGATCCCGACGCCGAGCATGCGCGCGCAGCACTGGCCTCGCTCGACCACCTGGTGGTGCAGGACATCTTCCTGACCGAGACCGCATACCTGGCCGATGTGGTGCTGCCGGCCTCGGCCTTCCCCGAAAAGACCGGCACCTTCACCAACACCGACCGCACCGTGCAGCTCGGCCGGCAGGCGCTGAATCCGCCGGGGCAGGCGCGCCAGGACCTGTGGATCGTCCAGCAGATGGCGGCGCAGCTGGGGCTGGACTGGCGCTACGACAGCGTCGAGGACGTGTTCAACGAGATGCGGCAGGCGATGCCGAGCATCGGAGGCGTGACCTGGGAGCGGCTGGAGCGCGAACACGCGGTGACGTATCCGTGCAAGGAAGAGGGCGATCCGGGCGAGCCGGTGATCTTCACCGACAGCTTCCCGACCGCGACCGGGCGGGGCCGTTTTGTGCCGGCCGATATCATCCCGGCGGCGGAGCGGCCGGATGCCGACTACCCGATGGTGCTGATCACCGGGCGCCAGCTCGAGCACTGGCACACCGGCAGCATGACACGGCGCGCCGGCGTGCTCGACGCGATCGAACCCGATCCGGTGGCGCTGGTGCATCCGCTGGACCTCGACGCGCTCGGCGGCACGCCGGGCGGCGTGGTCACGCTGTCGTCGCGGCGCGGCGAAGTCAGGCTCTATGCCCGCGCCGATGCCGGCACGCCGCGCGGCGCCGTGTTCGTGCCGTTCTGCTACTACGAGGCGGCGATCAACAAGCTGACCAACCCGGCGCTGGACCCGTTCGGCAAGATTCCCGAGTTCAAGTATTGCGCGATCAGGATGACGGCGGGCGGAGCGGTGCCGGTGCAGTCCAGCTATGGCGGCGGGCAGATCCTCGAGCCCGCTTCGGCCTAGCCGCGAGGAACGGTGGTGTTTCGCATTGCCAGCGGGACACCACCCCTGCCTCAATAATTCATGGTCACATTGAGCATGGCGACGCGCGGATTGCCCACCGGCAGCACGTTGTTGTTCAGGCCGCCGGCGTAGTACATCTTGTCGAACACGTTCTTGACGTTGAATGCCGCGCGCCAGTGCGAGGCCACGTAGCCGACGGCAACATCGGCGACGGCGTAGCCCGGCACGGTGTAGTTGAAGCTGTAGCCGCGCTTGGCGCTCTCGCCGCGCATCCCGGCCCCGACATACCAGCCGGCCAGCGCGCCACGCAGGCGATACTGGCTCCACACCGAGAAGCTGTGCCGCGGCACGCTGTTCAGCGGCTTGCCGACGTTGGCGGCGGTGGTGTCCTCGGTAACTTCGCTGGCGATATAGGCATACGCCGCCGACACGCTGAGGCCATTGCCGAGATCCTGCGTCAGTTCCAGTTCCAGCCCGCGCGAGCGCTGTTCGCCGACGGCCACGCTGAAGCCCGTATTGACCGGGTCGCTGCTGAGCACGTTGGTGCGCGTCAGGTCGAATGCGGCCAGCGTCAGCAGGCCGGTCTTGCCTGGCATGTCGAACTTGACGCCCACCTCGTACTGGCGGCCCTTCTCGGGCTTGAAGGTGGCGCCGCTGGCATCGGTGCCGGCGTTCGGCAAAAACGACGTGGCGAAGCTCGCGTACGGCCGTGCCCAGTTGGTCAGGTCGTACATCACGCCCGCGCTGCCGGTGACGGCGTTGCTGTCGTTGGTGAAGCGCGATGATGCCAGCCGGTCGGTGGTGCCGGTCCGCGCGGATTCGTAGCGCACGCCGCCGGTCACGGTCCAGCGCTCGCCCAGGCGAACCTGGTCGCGCAGGTAGAGGCCGAGCGCGTCCAGCGTATCGGTCGCATCCAGGTTATAGGCGGACGGGCAGTTGATGCTGGCGCCATAGACCGGGTTGTAGACGTTCAGCGCGGCGACGCGGCAGGTCTTCTGCAGGCGGGCTTCCCTGGTATGCCGGTAGTCGATGCCGAAGGTCACGCTGTGGGCTTGTCCCGTGAACGCAAAGGTCCGCTGCACGTTGGTGTCGACGCCGAACGAATTGCCCGAAAAATTCTGCTGCGTGCCGCTGCGGTTCATCGACTGGCTGTTGAGTGCCATGGTGCCGGCCGATACCAGCGTGCCGGTCAGCGACGAGGTCTGGTAGCGCAGGTTCTGGTTCAGGGTCCAGCCCGAGTCGAAGCGGTGCGTCAGCGCGTAGCCGATGCGGTTCTGCTCGCCGTCATAGGACGGCGCATTCGGTTCGCCGATAAAGCGGTTGGCCGGGACCACGCCATTGCGGTTCGGCACCAGCGTGCCATTGACGGGCAGGCCCTGCTGGCGCACGTAGTTGCGCTGGTTGTGGCTGGCCAGGATGGTGAAGTCGGTGCGGGCGCCAAGGTCGAGCGTCAGCGACGGCGCGAGCCACCGGTTGCGATACCAGACGAAGTCGGTCGGATCGTCGCTGTTCATCATCAGCCCGTTCAGGCGGAACGCGGCCTTGCTGTCCTTGGCCAGAGGCGTGCCCACGTCGACCGTCATCTGCCGGAAGCCATAGTTGCCGACGGTCAGGCCCAGCTCGCCGAACAGTTCCGCGCGCGGGCGCTTGCTGACCATGTTGACCAGACCGCCGGGCTGCACCGCGCCGAACAGTATCGAGGCCGGCCCCTTGAGCACTTCCACGCGCTCCACGCCGAACAGCTCCTGCGCCACGCGGTTGTTGCTGTCGACCAGCAGTCCGTCGGCAAAGATCGATTCCGAGGCACGCTGGCCGCGGATGATGAAGTCGTCCCAGCCGCGCCGGCCATAGGTGTTGGTGACCACGCCGGCCGAGTTCTGCAGCGCGTCGCTGAGGTTCTGTGCCTGCTGGCTGTCGAGCAGGTCGCGCGTGATCACGGTGATCGATTGCGCGGCGTCGGCCGCCGATTCCCCCGACTTGGTCACGCCGGCCGCGCGCCGCGTGGCGAAACCGAGGTCAGTCTGGCCGTCATCGGCGGCGCTGACCGTTACGGCTGGCAGCGTGGCAACGTCTTCGGCGGCATGGGAGGCAACGGCAGGCAGCAGCAGGGAACTGGCGGCGGCAGGGATGGCAAGACGGCGGAAAAGCATGACGGCCCGGGGCGAAAGCAAAGGCCGAATAATAAATGAGAATAATTCTTGTTTCTAGGGATTTTATCGACCCGTTGCCGGTTGCTTCGTCAACATGCGGGCACGGCGAGATGGCAGCGTGACCCCGGTCACATGGTGTCGTCGCGATCCTCGATCACCGACATATGCCAGCACGACATAAACAGCGCGGCAATCAGCGGACCTATGACAAAGCCGTTGATGCCGAACACCGACATGCCGCCCAGGGTCGAGATCAGCACGACCCAGTCCGGCAGCTTGGTGTCCTTGCCGACCAGGATGGGGCGCAGCACGTTGTCCACCGCGCCAATCACCAGAGTGCCGATGGCAATCAGTGCGATGCCTTTCCAGACCGGGCCGGCCAGCAGGAAGTAAATCGCGGCGGGGCCCCAGACCAGCGCGGCGCCGACGGCCGGCAGCAGTGACAGGAACGCCATCAGCGTGCCCCACAGCAACGCGCCGTTGATGCCCAGCAGCAGGAACATCAGGCCGCCCAGTATCCCCTGCACAGCAGCTACCACCACGTTGCCCTTGACCGTGGCGCGGACCACGGTGGTGAAGCGGCCGACCAGCCGGCGGGTGTGCGCGTCGCTCAGCGGCATGGCCTCGCGGAAGCGATGGGAAATCACCGCACCGTCACGCAGCAGGAAAAACACCAGGTACAGCATCACGCCCAGGCCGACGGCGAATTGCAGCGTGTTCTGGCCAATGGCTACGGCCTGGGCCGCCATGAACTGGCTGATGCGGGCGGCACCTTCGGTCAGCTTCGCCTGCAACCCGGCTACGTCGGCGAGTCCGATCTCGTTCAGCCAGGCTTCGACCGAAGCCGGCAGAGCCTGCACGGCGGTCTGGAAGTATTGCCCGAAGTCCCATTTGCCGGTCTTGATCTGCTGGTAGGCAAAGGCCGCTTCCTGCGCCAGCGTGGCGATCATCAGGAATACCGGGACAATCGCCATCAGCACGCAGACCAGCAGCGTGGTCAGCGCGGCGAGATTTTCCCGGTTGCGGAATCGCACCGTCAGCTTGCGGTGCATGGGGTGAAACAGGATGGCCAGTATCGTGCCCCACAGGATCGCGCTGTAGAAGGGCAACAATATCCAGATAAACGCAATGGTGACGGCGGCCAGAAGGATGTAAAAACCTTTCAAATTGCGCATCGGGTAGTCCGCGATTAGAGTCATCCAGGCACGATGCCGATGGTGCCCTGCACGATGGTACCCTGCTCGGGGTTTCCCTTCCATTACCCGTCGCTGTCACCGGGAGCGTTGCCGAAGGAATTGCGCTCCATGATCTGGTGATCTTTCCCATGGATCAGCAACTCGACCTTTGCGCGCCGGGCTTTTTCCATGCCGGTAGCGATCGCATGGTCCATCGACGTGAATCGCTGCTGGTTGCCGGAGCGGCCTTCCGCTTCGACGGCCCAGCCGTTATGGGTCGGCACGACATGGATGTTCTTGCCTGGCATGGCGCTCTCCGGAAGTTGGCAGTATGAGTGTCAGCGCTGTGCCGCGGCCGAGGTATCGGGCGCCGTCTGACAAGGCCGTCGGATATCCGGAAAGCGCACGAGCCAGCAGCAACAACGCCCGCCAGGCGCCATGGCGGGCGTTTTTCATGACAAGGACAGGGTGCCAGGGGCGGCTCAGCTGATCTTGTCGATAATCCCCTGCATCTCGTCGACGTTGAAGGCGCGCAGCGTTTGCGTGCGCACGTTGCCCAGCGCGCCGACCGCGAGGCCGAATGCGGTCATGCTGGCGTCATCCTGGGCCTCGACGGTCAGCACGATGTCGTATTTGCCCAGGGTCCAGTAGATGTCTTTCATCTGCACCCCGAAGCGCGCGCCCATCTCGCGCACCGCGGCGGCGCGCCTGGTGGTGTCCTTGACGGCGCGGATGCCCTGGTCGGTGAAGCTGGCTAGCACGATATAGCGGGTCATGGCGGGATCTCCGGTAAGGATCGATCGAACGCCGTCCCGGCTGCGCGCACGCGACCGATCGCAGCAGCCAGCCGGGGCAGTGGTCCAGGGCATCCCGGCGCAGCGCCGGGGCCTGAGCAACCCCACACCGATGCATATCGCGCGCCAGCCGGTGTGGCACGCCGCGCAGCGGCGGATGCCGGGGTGCATGCCATTGCGCTGCAGCACGCTTTGTATCAGTTCTGATACAGCGATCCGCCTTAGTCCTGTGCCGGCCCGCTGTCGCCAACCTCCGGCGCGTCAAGCGCGCGCATGTTGTCCAGCAGCTTCAGCAGGTAATGCAGCGTGTGCGTCAGGTCATTGGTGGAAAAGCCGTCCAGCGCCTGCTCGTAGTACTGCCGGATCTTCGGCTGCGCCTGGTGCAGCCACACCTCGCGGCCCGGCTCGCTCATCCGCACCAGCCGCGAGCGGCGGTCGCGCCCGTCGGGCGCCAGCGTGACGTGGCCGTCCCGTTCCATCCGGCTGACCAGTCCGGACAGGTTCTGGCGGCTCACCATCAGGTAGCGGGCGAGGTCGCCGACGCTCATGCCATCGGCGGCTTCTGGCCGCGACAGCGCGCCCAGCACCGCCCACTGCTGTGTCGTCAAGCCTTCCGCTTCGACGGCTCGCGAGCCGGTTTTATGCAACATGTTTGCGCATTGGTACAGGCGGAAGAACAGCCGGTTGGCCAGTTCCATGCGCGCGTTGGTCGGGAGTTCGCCTACCTGGTCGGGGTTAACCATAGTGATTTCCAAAGGATAGCGGCCTTGCACACGGGGTCGGTCGCACCTAGTATACGTCAATATATTTACGTAAATGAAGGCGCATGTGGCGGCGGCACCGCCGGCACGATAGCACCGGAACCTTGAAAGGAGAACGGCTGTGCAAGGACTCGAAGGCAAGACGGTCATCGTGACCGGCGGCGGTGGCGGTATCGGTAGCGCAACCTGTTTGCGCTTTGCGCGTGCGGGCGCGGGGGTGGGAGTGCTCGACCTGAACCCGGAGGCGGGCGAACGCGTGGCGGCGCAGATCCGCGAAGCCGGCGGCCGCGCGCTGGCGGTGCGCTGCGACATTACCGATCGCGCCAGCGTCGATGCGGCAGTGGCGGCGGTGGAGCAGGACCTGGGCCCTGTCGACGTGCTGGTCAACAACGCCGGATGGGATGTGTTCCGGCCGTTCGTCAAGACCGAGCCGGCGCAGTGGGAGCGGCTGATCGCGATCAACCTGACCGGCGCGCTGCACATGCATCACGCGGTGCTGCCGGGCATGGTGGCGCGCCGGCGCGGACGCATCGTCAATATCGCCTCGGATGCCGCGCGCGTTGGCTCGTCCGGCGAGGCGGTGTACGCCGCGTGCAAGGGCGGGCTGGTGTCGTTCTCGAAGACCATCGCGCGCGAGCATGCGCGCCACGGCATCACCGTGAACGTGGTGTGCCCGGGGCCGACCGAGACCGCGCTGTTCGAAGACTACAAGCAGGGCGCGGGCAACCCCGACAAGCTGGTCGAAGCCTTTACCCGCTCGATCCCGCTGGGCCGCATCGGCCAGCCCGACGACCTGCCCGGCGCGGTGCTGTTCTTTGCCGGCGACGACGCGGCCTTCATCACCGGACAAGTGCTGAGCGTGTCGGGCGGCCTGACCATGAACGGCTGAGCGCCAGCTGTCACAACCAGATCACGGAGACCACCATGCAATACGAAGACATCCGCTATGACGTGCGCAACGGCGCGGCCTGGATCCTTATCAACCGCCCGGAAAAGATGAATGCCTTCCGCGGCCGCACCTGCGACGAACTGATCCACGCCATCAACCGCGCTGGCTATGACCGCGAGATCGGCGCGATCGTGCTGGCCGGCGCCGGCGACAAGGCTTTCTGCACCGGCGGCGACCAGTCCGCGCACGAAGGCCAGTACGACGGCCGCGGCACCATCGGCCTGCCGATGGAAGAGCTGCACAACGCCATCCGCGACGTGCCCAAGCCGGTGATCGCGCGCGTGCAGGGCTATGCCATCGGCGGCGGCAACGTGCTGTGCACCATCTGCGATTTCACCATCGCCTCGGACAAGGCCGTGTTCGGGCAGGTCGGGCCCAGGGTCGGCTCGGTCGATCCCGGCTATGGCACCGCCTTTCTCGCGCGCGTCGTCGGCGAAAAAAAGGCGCGCGAGATCTGGTACCTGTGCCGCCGCTACACCGCCGCCGAAGCGCTGGCGATGGGGCTGGTCAACGCCGTGGTGCCGCACGAGCAGCTCGACGCCGAAGTGCAGAAGTGGTGCGACGAGATCCTGGACAAGAGCCCGACCGCGATCGCCATCGCCAAGCGCTCGTTCAACATGGACACCGCGCACCAGAGCGGCATCGCCGGCATGGGCATGTACGCCCTCAAGCTCTACTACGACACCGAGGAATCGCGCGAAGGCGTGCGCGCGTTCCAGGAAAAGCGCAAGCCCGAGTTCCGCAAGTACGCGAAGTGATCGGAGCCAGCGGAGACAGCCATGAATCCCTACCTTGACGAAGACCTGTCGGCGCTGGCCGAACACGCGCGCCGCTTTGCCGACGCGCGCGTGGCGCCCGGCTGCCTGGAGCGGGACCGTACCCGCGTGCTGGACCGCGCGCTGATGCGCGAGATGGGCGAGATGGGCTTTATCGCGCCCGAGCTGCCGGAGCCGTATGGCGGGCAGGGCATGGGCTCGCTCGCGGCGGGCGTGATCCACGAAGCGGTCGCGCGCGCCGACCTGAGCCTGTCGTATATCAACCTGCTGGCTTCGCTGAACGGGCAGATCCTGGCGCACCACGCGCGGCCCGAGATCGCCGGCCCGTGGCTGCAGCGCCTGACGCGCGGCGAAGCGCTGCTGGCGATCGCGCTGACCGAGCCGCGCGGCGGCTCCGACGCCGCCAACCTGCGCCTGCGCATGGAACGCGACGGCGACGCCTATGTGCTGAACGGCGAGAAGACCTCGATCTCCGCCGCCGACCAGGCCGACGCCGCGGTGGTATTTGCGCGCAGCGGCCCGGTCGCGGCGGGCGCGCGCGGCGTGTCGGCGCTGCTGGTGCCGATGGACCTGCCGGGCATCACCCGCAACCGCTTCGACTGCCACGGCCAGCGTGCCATCGGGCGCGGCTCGATCTTTTTCGAGAACGTGCGCGTGCCGGCCAGCCACCTGCTGGGCCGGGAAGGCGAGGGCTTCGTGCAGGTGATGCAGGGCTTCGATTTCTCGCGCGCGCTGATCGGGCTGCAGGTGCTGGCGGTGGCCCAGGCAGCGCTGGACGAGGCCTGGACCTATGTGGCGGAACGCCAGGCCTTCGGCAAGCCGCTGGCGGCGTTCCAGGGCGTGTCGCATCCGCTGGCCGACTTCGAGACCCAGGTGCAGGGCGCGCGGCTGCTGTGCCTGCAGACGCTGTGGCTGAAGGACCGCGGCCTGCCGCATACCGCCGAAGCGGCGATGTGCAAGTGGTGGGCCCCCAGGCTGGCGTACGACGCGGTGCACCAGTGCCTGCTGTCGTTCGGGCACGGCGGCTACGACCGCGGCGTGATGGAGCAGCGCCTGCGCGACGTGCTCGGCTTCCAGATTGGCGACGGCACCGCGCAGATCATGAAGACCATCATCGCGCGCACCCGCGCGGGGCGCGAGGCGGTACCGGCCTGAGCCGCCGTCCGCGCCACGACTGGCAGCACACAACAACGAGGAGACCGCCTTGGATTTCGACGCCGTACTGATCGCGCCGCGCCGCGCCGCCAGCGTTGCCGCCGGGCACTGGCAGGACCGTACCATCAACGACTATCTTGCCGCATGCGTGCGGGAGCGGCCCGACGCGACCGCGCTGACGGCGCTCAGCATCGACCGTCAACACGTGACGCGCTTCACCTGGCGGGAGCTGGCGCGCATGGCCGATCGCGTGGCGCTGGGGCTTTCCCGCCTCGGCATCGTTGCCGGCGACGTGGTCTCATGCCAGCTGCCCAACGGCTGGCACCTGAGCGTGCTGTACCTGGCCTGCGCGCGGCTGGGCGCGGTGCTCAACCCGGTCATGCCGATCTTCCGCGAGCGCGAGCTGTCGTTCATGCTGGCGCACGCGCAAAGCAAGGTGGTGGTGGTGCCGAAGGCGTTCCGCGGCTTCGATCATGCGCAGATGCTGCGGGGTTTGCGCGATGTGCTGCCCGCGCTGCGCCATGTCGTGGTGGTCGATGGCGATGGCGACGACAGCTTCGAGGCGCTGCTGAGCGGCCCGCACTGGGAAGACGACGCCGATGCCGCCGCCGTCCTGCTGCGCAGCCGGCCCGGTCCGGATGACGTCACGCAGCTGATCTACACCTCCGGTACCACCGGCGAACCCAAGGGCGTGATGCATACCGCCAACACGCTGTTCTCCAACATCGTCGCCTATGCCGGCCGCTTGCATCTCACCGGCGACGACGTGGTGCTGATGGCCTCGCCGATGGCGCACCAGACTGGCTTCATGTATGGCCTGATGATGCCGGTGATGCTGGGCGCGCATGCGGTGCTGCAGGACATCTGGGATCCCGCGCGCGCCTCAGCACTGATCCGCGACGAGGGCGTGACCTTTACCATGGGTTCCACGCCATTCCTGACCGACCTGGCGCGCGTGGTGGCCGAGTCCGGCGTGCCGGTGCCGAGCCTGCGGATCTTCCTGTGCGCGGGCGCGCCGATTCCCGGCACGCTGGTCGAGCACGCACGGCAGGCGCTGGGCGCGCAGATCGTGTCGGCATGGGGCATGACCGAGAACGGCGCGGTCACCACCACGCTGCCCGAGGACAGCGACGAGCGCGCATCGACCACCGACGGCCGCCCGCTGCCCGGCGTGGAGATCCGCGTGGTCGACGGCACCGACGCGGACGTGCCCGTGGGCGCGACCGGCCGGCTGCTGGTGCGCGCGTGCTCCAACTTCGGCGGTTACCTGAAGCGCCCGCACCTGAACGGCACCGATGCCGACGGCTGGTTCGACACCGGCGACCTGGCCCGGCTGGACGCGGACGGTTACCTGCGCATCGCCGGCCGCAGCAAGGACGTGATCATCCGTGGCGGCGAGAACATTCCCGTGCTGGAAGTCGAGACCCTGCTGTACCGACATCCCGCGGTGGCGCAGGTGGCGATCGTGGCCTATCCCGATGCGCGCCTCGGCGAGCGTGCGTGCGCGTTCGTCGTGCCACGGGCCGGGCAGTCCATCGACCTGGCCGGCATGGTCGACTGGCTCAGACAGCAGAAGATGGCGCTGCAATACATTCCCGAGAGACTCGTGGTGCGGGATGCGCTGCCGGCCACGCCCGCCGGCAAGATCCAGAAGTTCCGGTTGCGCGAGATGCTGCTGGGCGATGCGGGCTGACGCTGCGCCGGCCGGTGGCCGGCGCGCGGGGGCAAAGTCAGGGACGTTTTGCCAAGGCTGATTGCGCAATTAACCGCCATGAACGCTTTCCGTCCGCCCCCGCGCTGACGCGCCAGGCGAGCAAGGGTTTGCCAGCGGATGGCCGATGGGGCGGTGGGTCGAGGCAGTGGCTCGGGTCAGCGGCCAGCGCCGGTATAGCCGTGGCTGCGCGGGCCCAGCCAGCGCCATAGCCGCTGTCGCCATGCGTCGCGTACCGGGCCGGGCGCTGCCTTGCAGCGGGTGACATGCAAAGAGGCGGCGGTGATCGCATACAGCTCGACATGGCCGGCGTCGGACAAGGTAAAGCACTCGCTTGCCGTCAGCGCCGTGTCCTTCGGATCGCCATCGCGGATCAGCCACAGCTCGCCAGCGGTGCAGCGCACCGCCACCCGTTCGCCGGGCCCGGCGACCAGCCGCAGCGAGCTGCGGGCGGGCAGGGTGGCGGTCATATCGTTGCTTGCCAGGTACATGATGGTCTCCTGGTTCAGGCCAAGGCCAGGCCAGCGGATACCGGCACCGGGCGCGGCCCGGAGGGCGGCCGGATGAATTCGGCGATGCGCTGGATCACCGCGGGATCGCGCAGGATGCGGCGATGGCCGAGGCCGGTGGTGGTCTCCAGCCGTGCGCCCGGCCAGGCGCCGGCGATGGCCGCGCCGTCTTCCCAGCGCACCTCCTTGTCGTCGCGGTCATGGATCACCAGCGTCGGCGGCACCGGGCGGTCGCGGCCCAGGTCCGGCACGTTGAAGGCCGACCACGGCATGCCCAGCCAGCGTTCGCTGTGGCGCTGCATGCGGGCCAGCACCGCCGGCGCCACGCCCAGCTGCCACGCCAGCGCGGCGCATGCCGCGCGCATGTCGGCGGGCGCGCCCAGCAGCACTGCGGCGCGCGCTGGCAGGCCTTCGCGCAGCGCCAGCGCCGCGGCCGCGCCGCCGAGCGAATGCGCCACCACGGCGTGGACCGGGCCGGCATGCCACGCTGCCGCCAGCAGCGAGCGCGACATCTCCAGCACCGACGTCTGAGCGGCGCCGCGTGTGCCGGCATCGGAGGCGCCGTGCGACAGCGCATCGAAGGCGACCACCCGCATGCCCGCCGCCAGCAGGCCGTCGATCACCGCATGCCACTGGCCCGCATGGCCGCCCCACCCATGGGCGAGCAGCACCACCGGCCCGGCGCTGCCCCAGCGGTAGACCCGCACGCGCCGGCTGGGCCCATGGCCGGTCACCAGGGCCCAGTCAGCGCGCGCGCCGTCCAGCGCGTGCCGGGCGGCCGAGGTGAGGGCGGCGCGCGGCGGGCAGAACCACAGGCGCTCGAGCCGGCGTGCCGTCGCCGCGGGCATCAGCATGCTGCCGGCTTGCCAGCGCAAGCGCTGCAAGCCCATCAGGGCACGCTGCAAGGTGCCGTCGCGGCTGGCCGGGGACGACGCATCTGTGCTGCGAAAGGCTGCCGCCGCCACAGCGGAAGAGGGGGAAACCGGGGAAGGAGAAGAGACTGCTTGCGTCACGACCTGCACCTCCAATGGATTCTGGATTGCGCGGCGTCATTGGAACCGGGCTGGCCGGAGGCGTCTCGCGCTTTCTAAAAGACCGACCAGTCGTGCTTTTTTCGGTACAAAAAAAAGCCCGCCGGAGCGGTGTGCTGCCCGCCGGCGGGATAGCGCCGGCGCCGATTTCATGTGCTCGCGGGATGCGCCGCGTCCGCCGCGGCGCGCGCGACCAGGGCCGCAAAGGCGTGCCGCGCCATCGCTTCCGCATCCTGCCGCCCCAGCAGCTTGAACGACTGCTGGAACGCCATGCCGATGCCGGACAGCTCGAAGGCGAACTGGCGCGGGTCGACGTGCGGCCCGAACTGGCCTTCGTCGATGGCGTCCCCGACCACCCGCGCGATGGTGCTGTGCCAGTCCTTCAGCGACTGCACCACCAGGTCGCGGATCGAGCCGGGGCGGTCGCGATACTCCTGCCCCAGCGCGGTAAACAGGCACCGCCCCTGCGTCACCGTGCCGCCCAGCCATTCCAGGTAGCCCTCGAACAGCGCCTGCAGCCGCGGCATGCCGCGCGGCTGGCGCATCGCCGGCCGGATCACGATGTCGCCGAAACGCTCCACCGCCAGGTCCAGCACCGCCTGTTGCAGCATCTCCTTGGACTTGAAGTGCGCGTACAGGCCGCTCTTGGACATATTGGTGTCGGCCGCCAGCGTCGCCAGCGACAACTGCTCGAAGCCAACCTTGGCGGCGGCGTCCAGCGCCTGCTCGATGATGGCTTTGCGGGTGAGGTGTCCTTTCTGCATGCAACGAAGAATAGCACGACCGGTCGGTTTGTCAACGAAACCGGATGCATGGTAGTTGCCCCGACTTGCGTTGTTGTGCTCGCGAGGCCATAACGTCATACAGCTATGCATGTGACGTCAACGCAAATTCCGAGGGCCCGTTACTGTCTGGGCGGCGCGAAGGCGTTGTGCTCTGTCCGACGCCTGGACGGGCGCCTTCCGGTTGATGCCGGCGCAAGATGAGGGGCCAGCAAGAAATCTGCACAAAGTGTTTCGGCGGTTACATACGGAACGCTTTGCGTGCTCTATACTCGAATGCACGTCCGCGCACTTTTTTCACTGGTGACTGGAGACCGACATGAACAGTACAGCCGTGCCGAGAGGCGCTAGCGAACCGTTCCGGCAACTGCGGGCGCTGCGCCGCGCGCGCAAGCTCAAGCAGGAGGACGTTGCCCGCAAGGCGGGCATTTCCCGGGAGGCTTACCTCCGGGCAGAATCAGGCCAGGCCGACCCCCGCATGTCGACCTTCCTGGCGGCCTGCGAGGCGCTGGGCCTGGAAGTCGTGCTGGCGCCGCAGCACCTTGCCGCCGACGTCAACGCTTTCATTGCCAGCCGCAACGGTGGCGTGACCGCTGCCTCGATGGCCGGCCAGCCCGCCGGCGCCGCACCGGCCCCGGCCGCGACCCCGGCCTCCGGCGGCGGTTTCGGCCCCGGCACCGGCGAGGGCCACAAACCGGTCTGACCCGCCTTCTGCCTGGCTGGCCGCATGCTTGATGCGGGCCGGTCCGGCAGCGGGCCTCCAGGCCACCCTCCGCAAGCGGCGCGTGCCCTCCGGCGCGCGCCGAGCCGCTTTTGTCCCGAGAGCCGTTTCCGGCACCGGACAGCCATGACGCCGCAGGCCTGACTGCCTGAGCCGGCGCTTTCAAGCCTTCCTGTCTTGCTGGCTCTCGCGCCCGCAAGCGGCATCCTCCCAATTTCCCGGTTCGCCAGCTACAACTGCAAGAGCGCCGTGTGCTGCCCGCGCGCATCCTCGGTTTGACACGTCCGGTTCCGATAATTACGATATGGTAAATTCATTCCACAATACGTAATTCAAGCGCCGTGCGGCCAGCACTGCGCTGATGGACCCACCCGGAGACGCAACAACACCATGGACCTCACGCATACCCAGCTTGCCGAGCGCGGCTATATGTCCGGCTTCGCCAACGAATTCGCCACCGAGGCCCTGCCCGGCGCGCTGCCGGTGGGTCAGAACTCGCCCCAGCGCGCGCCCTATGGCTTGTATGCCGAACAGTTGTCGGGCACGGCGTTCACGGCGCCGCGCGCGCACAACCGCCGCTCGTGGCTGTACCGCATCCGCCCGGCGGCGCTGCACAAGCCGTTCACGCTGATCGGACAGTCGCGCTTCCTGAGCCGCTTCGACCAGGTGCCGCCGTCGCCGAACCAGATGCGCTGGAGCCCGCCGGCAATGCCGTCGGTGCCGACCGACTTTGTCGACGGCATCGTCACCATGGCCGGCAACGGCGGCCCGGAAGCGATGACCGGCTGCGGCATCCACCTGTACCTGGCCAACCGCTCGATGCATGATCGCTTCTTCTACAACGCCGACGGCGAGATGCTGATCGTGCCGCAGCAGGGCAGGCTGCTGATGGTGACCGAACTCGGCCGCCTGGAAGTCGAGCCGCACGAGATCGTGGTGGTCCCGCGCGGCGTGCGTTTCCGCGTGGAGCTGCCCGACGGCGAGGCGCGCGGCTATATCTGCGAGAACTACGGCGCGCTGTTCAAGCTGCCCGACCTGGGCGTGATCGGCTCGAACGGCCTGGCCAATCCACGCGACTTCCTGACACCGGTGGCCAGCTACGAAGACCGCGAAGGCGCATTCGAGCTGGTGGCCAAGTTCCAGGGCAACCTGTGGCGCGCCGACATCGGCCACTCGCCGCTCGACGTGGTGGCCTGGCATGGCAACTACGCGCCGTACAAGTACGACCTGCGCCGCTTCAACACCATCGGCTCGATCAGCTACGACCATCCGGATCCGTCGATCTTCCTGGTGCTGCAGTCGCCGTCGGATACGCCGGGCGTCGACACCATCGACTTCGTCATCTTCGGGCCGCGCTGGCTGGCCATGCAGGATTCGTTCCGCCCGCCCTGGTTCCACCGCAATATCGCCAGCGAGTTCATGGGCCTGATCTCGGGCGTCTATGACGCCAAGGCCGAAGGCTTCGCGCCCGGCGGCGCCAGCCTGCACAACTGCATGAGCGGCCACGGCCCGGATGCGGAAACGTTCGAGAAGGCCAGCGTGGCCGATACCTCGACGCCCCACCATATCGAAAACACCATGGCGTTCATGTTCGAAACGCCGGGCGTGATCCGCCCGACGCCGTACGCGGCGCAATCGGCGTCGCTGCAGCAGGAGTACTACACCTGCTGGCAGGGCCTGAAGAAGCATTTCAACCCGAACGTCCGCTAAATCCCGGAGCACCCGATGACCGCCCCCCAAACCAGCTGGATCGACAGCGCCAACGACGGCAACACCCATTTTTCGCTGCAAAACCTGCCCTACGGCGTGTTTTCCACCAAAGGCCAGGCGCCCCGTGCCGGCGTTGCCATCGGCGACCAAATCCTGGACCTCGATGCGCTGGACCAGGCCGGCCTGCTGCCTGAAGCGGCCCGGGGCACCTTTGCCGCGGCCAGTCTCAATCGCTTCATCGCGCTGGGCCAGCCGGTCTGGAGCGAAACGCGCCGGCGCCTGACGGCGCTGCTGTCCGGCGCGGACGCCGCGTTGCGCGACAACGCCGCCTTGCGCGACCGGGCGCTGGTGCCGATGTCGGCGGCGACGCTGCACCTGCCGGTCGAGATCCCTGGCTACACGGATTTCTATTCGTCGAAGGAGCACGCCACCAACGTCGGCCGCATGTTCCGCGATCCGGACAATGCGCTGCTGCCGAACTGGCTGGAAATCCCGATCGGCTACAACGGCCGCGCCAGCTCGGTGGTGGTGAGCGGCACGCCGCTGCATCGTCCCAATGGCCAGATCAAGCTGCCGAACGAGGCGCGTCCGGTCTTCAGCGCCTGCCGCAAGCTGGATTTCGAGCTGGAGATGGGCTTTATCGTCGGCAAGCCCTCGGCGCTGGGCGAGCCTGTCAGCACCGCCGACGCGCCGGCGCATATGTTCGGCATGGTGCTGCTCAACGACTGGAGCGCGCGCGATATCCAGCAATGGGAATACGTGCCGCTGGGTCCGTTCAACAGCAAGGGCTTCGGCACCTCGATCTCGCCGTGGGTGGTCACCATGGAAGCGCTCGAGCCGTTCCGCCGCGACAATCCCGTGCAGTCGCCCGAGCCGCTGCCCTACCTGCAGCAACAGGGCAAGAACGCCTACGACATCGCGCTGGAAGTCGCACTGCAGCCCGAAGGCGCGGCGGCGCCCAGCACCATCTGCCGCACCAACTTCAAGGCGATGTACTGGACCATGGCGCAGCAGCTGGCGCACCACACCGTGTCGGGCTGCAACGTGCGCGTGGGCGACCTGATGGGTTCGGGCACGATCAGCGGCACCACGCCGGACTCTTACGGCAGCCTGCTCGAGCTGACCCGCAACGGCGCCGAGCCGCTGACGCTGGCCGACGGCAGCCAGCGCAGCTTCCTGCAGGACGGCGACGACGTGATCATGACCGGCTACTGCCAGGGCGATGGCTATCGCGTCGGCTTCGGTACGGTGTCGGGCAAGATCCTGCCGGCGCGTTGAAGCAAGGGCGCTGGCCGGCAGGTTTCAGCCGGCGTCAGCGCCAAGCGCGGCGGCATCGAGGATGACCGCCGCGCGGCCCGACAGCAGCGTACGTCCCGCGGCGCTGACGGCAAAGGCGTAGAGCACGGTGGCGCCTTCGCCGCTGATGCGCTCCGCTGTGATCTCCAGCGGCGCCGCGATGTCGTCGAGCCGTTCCACCTGCAGCACCAGCTTGCGCACGCTGGCCAGATAGCCCGTGCGCGGGCGCCGCGGCGCGCCGCCTGCCTGCGCGGCCTCGGCCAGCAGGGCGCCATGCACGGCCATGGCCTGCGCCGCATATTCGATCCCGCACACCGCTGCCAGCCGGCTCTGCGCGCGCAGCGGATTGTCCGCATGCGTGTGGCTGCTTGCCGTGCAGCGGACCGCTGCCGCGTCCCACGCCACCACGCCGTCGAGCAGGCACATGCTGCCCTGGTGCGGAATGCGCGCCGCGATCCACGCGCGGTCCCGGATCGCTTCAGGCATGGGCGTGGCCGCCGAGGCTGGTGACTTCGGCTTCGATCCGCAGCGTGTCCAGATAATCCAGCACCACGGTGCCGGTCTCGCCACGGGCGATCGCGGCCAGCAGCGGCAGCACGCGCGCAGCCGGGGCCGACTGGCGCAGCGCTTCGAGCGCGGCGTCCGGCATCGCGGTGGCCGGCGCCTGTGTCAGCGCCACCGCGATGCGCGCCAGCGAGCGCGGGCCCGGTTGCGGCGTGAGCAGCAGGGCCACGCCGAACGGGTCGGGAATCGGCCGGCAGCTGTGCAGCGGCTCCGGATAGCCGGTGTCATAGGCGATCAGCAGGCACGGCTCCGCATCGGCGCTGGCCTGCAGTACGCCTTCCAGCAGCCCCGCGCCAAAGCTGCCGTCCATCGCGCACAGCACGTTGGAGGCGCGCATCGCGCCGGCGGCGATCGACCAGTAGCCGGCGGTCGCGTTGTGCACGGAGTTGTGGAAGCGCGTCGGCGACATCAGCGGCTCGGGCTGCGCCAGCGCTTCGCAGATGGCGTGGAAGTTTTGGCCATCGCTGCTGGACGAGGTGAAGATCGTCGGCAGCTGCGCGGCATCGCAGCCGCTGGCCGCCACCGCCTGCTGGCCTACGCCCAGTGCCAGCCGGACGGTGGGTCCGGTGCGGCGGCGCTCGGCCGGCGGCAGGCCCGATGGCAGCGGTAGTTCGGTGGCCGCGTGCGCGTAGGGCGCGCGCCCCGCGAGCACGGCACTGGCCTGCTGCCAGCCGCTCAGGCCGGGGCCGAGCAGGCCGATGCTTTCGAGATAGACGGGCTGCGGCATGGCGCTGGCTCAGTGAGCAACCGCGTCCGCACGGGCGAACAGCAGGCTGCAGTTGGATCCACCGAAACCGAACGCATTGCTCATCGCGAAGCGCAACGGCGTGTCGTGGTTGTCGAGCTGGTAGTTCACGTCGAGCGCGGGGTCGACCTGCGTGGTGTTGATGCCGGCCGGCACCAGGCCATGGCGCAGCGCCAGCGCGCAGATCACCGCCTCGAGCGCGCCGGCTGCGCCCAGCGCATGGCCGGTGGCGCCCTTGGTCGAGCTGCACGGCGTGCCGGGCAGCACCGCGGCCATGGCCAGCGCTTCTGCGGCGTCGTTGCTGCGCGTGGCGGTGCCGTGCAGATTGACGTAGCCGACCTGTGCCGGCGCGATGCCTGCGCCGGCCAGCGCCTGCGCCATCGCCATGCGCGCGCCGAGCCCCTGCGGGTGCGGCGTCGACATATGATGCGCATCGCTCGATTCGCCGATGCCTGCGAGCAGGATGGCATCGTCCGCAACCGGGCCGGTCACGCGCTCGAGCAGGCCGAACACCGCTCCTTCGCCGATCGAGATGCCGTTGCGGGCCACGTCGTAGGGGCGGCACGGCTGGCGCGACAACAACTCCAGCGCATTGAAGCCATACAGCGTGGTGTGGCACAGCGAGTCGACGCCGCCCACCACCGCCGCATCGATCAGCCCGGCCTCCAGCATGCGCCGCGCCGAGCTGAACACCTTGGCCCCGGACGAGCATGCCGACGACACCGCCGCCGCGGGCCCGGTCAGCCCCAGTTGCCGCCGCAGGAACGCCGGCAGCGAGTAGGGATTGTGCGTGCCGCCGTAGTGGAAGCCCGGCGGCAGCGCGCCGCTGGCCGGATCGCGCTGGCGGTAGCCCAGCTCCGTCTGCAGCACGCCCGCGGTGCTGGTGCCGAGAAAGACACCGATGCGGTGGGCACCGTAGCGCGCCGCCGCGTCGCGCACGCGTGCCGCGAAGTCATCCTGCTCCAGCGCCAGCTGCGCCAGCCGGTTGTTGCGGCAGTCGAAATCGGCCAGTGCGGCCGGCAGCGTGACCGCGTCCAGGCCGGCGACTTCGCCGACATAGGTATCGAGGGCGACGTCGCCGAAGCGGCACGGCGCCAGGCCGCCGCGCTGTGCGCGCAGCGCCGCCAGTGTGGCGTCCAGGCCGGCGCCAAGGCAGCTGGTGGCCGTGAAATGCGAGAACAGGAGCGGGGACACAGCTTCGGTGAGGCGAATGGAAGGAATCGTTGCAAGCGGCGCCAATTGTAACAAGCCGCGGCGGCTCAGCCCGGCGGCACCGCGGCACGCAGCGTCACGCAGCGCAGTCCGGCCCGGTCGATCGCGGCCAGCAGGCCCGGCAGCACGGTGGCGCAATGGGGATGGCCGGCAGCGTCCAGGCCGGGATTGCCGTCGTGCAGCAGCAGGATGTCGCGCCCGGCCAGCCGGCCGGCCAGGCGCCGCGCCACGCGCGCGGCGTGGTTGCCGTCGAGGGTATCGAAGCCGCGCCGGGTCCAGGCCGCCAGGTGCAGCCCGAGCCGGCACAGCACCGGCTCCAGGAAGGGATTGCGCAGCCCCGCCGGCGCGCGGAAGAAGCGCGGCGCCTGGCCGGTGAGCTCCGTCAGCACCTGCTGCGCGGCGGCGATGTCGCGCTGCATGCGGCCGGGCCCGAACGTGGAGAAGTTCAGCCGGTGGTACATGCTGTGGTTCTCCACGGCATGGCCGCGGCGCACGATCTCGCGCACCAGTTCGGGATGCGCCGCGGCGCGCTCGCCGATGCAGAAAAACGTCGCGCTGGCGCCGTGCCGGTCGAGCAGATCGAGCACCCGCGGCGTCAGGTCCGGGTTGGGGCCGTCGTCGAAGGTCAGCGCCACGCAGCCTTCGGCCGATGGCGGCAGGCGCAGCAGGTTGGGCCCGAGCCAGGTGCTGCGCGGCCACAGGCCGGCCGCGCACATCGCGACATGCGATGCGCCGATGCCGGCCAGGCCCCAGCCCAGGCCTTGCGGATAAGCGAGCATCGCGCCGACGGCGCCCACGTGCACCGCGGCGGCGCCATAGAGCAGCGGGGTGGGCCGCCAGGGGCGGCTGGGAAGACGCCCGGGGAGGGTAACGTCCGGTGCGCCCGGTGCGGATAGCGGCTTCATGTTGCACTCCCGGCCTTCGCCGCTGCCGCAGTCGAGGCCGCGGGCGCGAGGATGGCCGAAAACCACAGCGCCAGCACGGCGCCGGGGCCGACCGTCAGGCCGAAGGCCTGCAGCAGCGGCAGGCTCGACAGCGACAGCAGGCCGAACGCGGCGACCGTGGTCAGGTTGGCCAGCAGCAGCGACACCAGCGTGTGCGGCGAAGCACCAGCCGCCTGGCCGTTCGCTGCCGGGCCATTAAAGAATAGTGCGTAGTTGGAGCCGACCGCAGCCAGCAGCAACAGGCCCACCAGGTGCAGCAGCGTAAGCGGCTGGCCCAGCGCCGCCAGCCCGCCCAGCACCACCACCGCGGCGGCGGCCAGCGGCAGTACCGTCGCCAGCACCCGCCGCGGCGAGCGCAGCGCCAGCGCCAGCAGGGCGATGATCGCCAGCAGTCCGGCCAGCGACAGCAGCAGGGCCTCGCGCAGGTAGCCGGCGTAGAGCCGGTCCGATTCCCCCTTCAGGTCGACGAACAGCGTATCGGGCACGCCCGCCCGCTGGATCGCGGCGCGCACCGCGGCGCTGTCCACGCCGTCGGCGGCGCTGGCATGGTCCGGGGCATGCACCGGTGCGCGCAGCGGCAGCGTGGCGCTCCAGCGGCCATCGCGCTGCACCAGCAGGGCGTCGACCGCCAGGGCCATCGAGGTGCCGCGCAGGCTCTCGCGCTGCAGCAGGGGCCCGGTGCGTGCCGCTTCGGCCTGCGCCAGGAAGGGCGCGAACACTGATGCGCGCACCGGCTGGCCGGCGATCGCGGCCTGCAGCCGCTGCGCCAGCACCTCGGGCGGCGGCAGGCTGGCCTGGCGCTCGCGCTGGGTGGCCGCGCTGGGCAGGTAGCGCGCCGGGCTCTCGTAGCCGCCGATGAAGTTCTGCGCCACCAGCGGTTCCAGTTCATGCGCGACGCGTTCCGCGCCCTGCAGCACGGATTCCTGGTCCGGGCCCGACACCACCACCAGGTAGCGCACGTCCGGTGCGCCCAGGTTTTCACGCAGCGAGGTATCGAGCGCCTGGTCACTCGGCGATACCGGGCTCAGCGCCTGCAGTTCCCGGCCCCACAGCGTGCCGCGATGCTGGACCAGCACCACGCAGGCGCCCACTACGAGCAGCAGCACCAGCCAGCGCAGCCGGGGCGCATGCTGCGTCAGCCATTGCAGCTTGCGGCCGAGCGGTGCGACGTCGCGCAGCTGCAGCGTGGCCGGCACCAGCTGCGGCAGCACGAAGCGGGTGACCAGCGCGGCGGTGGCGAGCCCCGCGATCGAATACAGGCCCAGCTGCGCCAGCCCCGGGAAGCCCGACAGCAGCAGCGACGCAAAGCCGCACACCGAAGTCAGCACCCCCAGCCGCACCGTCGGCCAGAAGCCGCCCAGCCAGGCACGTTCGTCGCGCCGGCCGTTGCGCGTGTACTGCGCGGACTGCACGAACAGGTAGATCGAATAGTCGACCGCCTCGCCGATCAGCGTGGTGCCAAAACCCAGCGTCAGGCCATGCACCGCGCCGCCGAAACCCAGGCTGACCGCGGCGATGCCCGCCAGCGCGCCGCTGAGCACGGGCACCAGCCCAAGCACCAGCAGCGGCACCGAGCGGTACACCGCCAGCAGCAGCGTGACGATGATGGCCAGGCCGATGGTCGAGAGCCGCTCGACGTCGTGCCGGATGGTGTCGCGCGCCTTGACCGAAAACACGCCCGGTCCCGTCATCACCAGCTGGTAGGGGCCGCCCGCGTTGGCGCTGGCAAAGGCTTGCTGCACGGCCGCCATTGCCTCTGCCTGCGCATCGGTATCCGAGCCCGCGCTGGCGGTCTGCGCCAGCAGCAGCGCGCGCTTGCCGTCGCGCGACGCCCACGCGCCCGCATGCATCGGCACGCGCTGGCCGGCATCGAGCTGCGCCAGCATTGCCGCGACCTCGCCCGTGGGATCGCGCGGCAGCAATGACTTGGTGAAGAGCCCGGCCGAGGAGGCCAGCAGCGCGAACGAATCGTTGACCGCCCGGGCCAGCCCGTGTTCGCTGAAACGCTCCGGCGTGACCTCGGGGCTTAGCAGGTAGCGGTGCGCGAACACGTATTCGCGGTCCGCCGCCTGGTTGACCGGCTCGCCGTTCTGCACCGAGGCGAAGCGTGGGTCGCCGCGCAGTTGCGCCGCCATCGCGCGCGAGACCCTGGCGCGGCCTTCGGCATCGCCGCCTTCAATGCCGACCAGGATCAGCCGCGATACCAGCCCGTCGCGCAGCTGGTTCACCAGCAATTGCTGTTCGGCGCTGGGCAGCCGCGGCAAGAACGCGGACAGGTCGGCGGTAAAGGTGGTGCGGCTGACGACCGCGGCGCAGGCCAGCAGTGCCAGCACCCACAACGCCAGCGCCAGGCGGCGCCATGCCGCCCTTATCGCGCTCATCGCGCTCATCGCGCTCATCGGCCCGCGGCCGGGCGGATCTTCATCACCGAGCGGTCACCGTCGGACTGGCGGATCTCGACCTGCTCCAGCACATCCTGCCGGCCGTCGATGCGCACCTGGCTGACGGCCGCGGCCATGCGCGAGTCAGCCGGCGTCAGCGTCAGGGTCCAGCGGCTGGCACGGCCCTCGACGACGAGCTTGTAGTAGCGCTCCAGCGCATCGCGGTTGCCGGCCAGCGTGGCGCGGATGCTCTCGATAAACGCGGCGATCTCGGGGTAGTTCTGCAGCGGCATGGTGTAGCGCTTGCCGTCGCGCTCGACCGTCAGCATGTCGCCGTCGAGCACCAGGTTTTCCGGCTTGGGCGACAGCGTGCGCTTTTCCAGGTGGTCGGGCGCACTGAAGCGCAGTTCGCCCGACGACTGCACCGGCTTGTCGAGCAGCGCCAGGTACTTGGTCTCGGTAAACAGCACGCGCCCTGACTTGCGCTGCGCCAGCGTGGACATCAGCTGGTCGACGCCGAACGCGGCGGTGGCGGCCGGCGCGGCGGATGAGGCGGGCGCTGCTTTAGCCGCCAGCGGCGCCAGCGCAAGCAGTGCGCTTGCCAGCAGGGTCGACAACGAAGAGCGGAAAGGGCGCGCGGAGAAGCACATCAATGGCGGCTCACGGGTTAGGGCTCGTTGCCCGGCGGCGGCTGCTCGGACAGCGGCGGGCCGGCGTGCCAGAAGTCATAGAAGTTGAACCAGTTGTACGGGGCGCTGCGGCTGAACCGCTCCAGCAGCCGCACGTAGTCCGCCAGCGCCGCCTGCACCGCGGTTTCACGCTGGCCACGCGCGGTCTCGGTGAAGTCCGCCAGCGGCACGAAATGGACATCGTAGCGGTTGCCGCCGCGGTACAGGCCGGTGATAAAGAACACCGGCCGGCGCAGCATGGCGGCCATGCGCAGCGGGCCGGTGGGGAAGCCGGTCGGCGCGCCGAGGAAATCGCACTGCTGTACCGGGTCGGTGGCGCGCTGCGACAGCGTGCGGTCGGCCAGCATGCCGATCATATAGCCGCGGTCCAGGTAGTCGCGCACGCGCAGCATGGTGTCGAAGCGGCCCAGCGCGATCACGTCCTGGCGCATCGCCGGGTTGATCGACTGCAGCACGTCGTTGAGCTTGTGCGCGTTCTCTTCGTACATGGTGATCGCAACCTCCATGTCCGGATGGCGCCGGCCCAGCGCGCGCACCACCTCGAAGCTGCCCAGGTGCGCGCCCAGCAGGATGGCGCCGCGGCCGCGCGCCATCGCCGCTTCCAGCAGGTGCTCGCCATGCAGGCGGATGTCGAACAGGTCGAAGCGGCCGTTGAGCAGGTAGATGCGGTCGTGGATGGTCGAGGCGAAGGTGAACACATGCCGGTAGCCGTCGCTCCATCCGGCCTGGCGTCCGAGCACGCGGTCCAGGTACGCGCGCGAGGCATGGCGTGCCGCCGGCGCGAACAGCATGAAGTAGGCGGCTATCGCGCGCAGCACCACCCGCCCGGCGGGCCGGCCCAGCGCCAGCGAGATCCACGTCATCACGCGCAGCAGCGTGATGCTGCCGCGCTCTTTGCGGCTGGACCATTCCGTATCCAGCGGCGCCTGGCGCCGCCACAGCCAGCTCAGCATGGACGTGACTCCGCTAGCGCCGCGCCGCCGCGTACCTGCAGCGTGCCGCTGGCGACATCGCGCCCGGCGCTGCGCAGCGTGAAGCGGATGGTCTGGTCGCCATCGGCGGCCGCCTCGGACTGGTGCAGCACCTCCACGCGCTCGCCCGGGCGCACCGGGCTCAGGAACTTCAGCAGGCTTGCCTGCGCGACGGCAAGCGGGCGACCCAGCGCGGCGCCGAGCGCCAGCACGGCATGATCGAGCAGCACCACGCCCGGCACGATCGGATGGCCCGGGAAGTGGCCTGCCATGGCGGGGTGGGCGGGGTCGATCACAAAGCATGGCGGCGGCGCGGCAGCGCGGTCCTGCGTGCCGGACAGGGTCGCAATCAGGGCGGCCAGCGCGTCGCGCGGCAGCTTGCCCGCGGCATTGCGCGGCAGGCGCTCGGCAAAGTACAGCGGGCGCGGCATGAAGGCCGGGTCGATCCGTTCGCGCAGCGCCTGCTGCAACCGCGCCGGCGCCACGCCCGGCGCCACCACCACGGCCACCAGCCGCACCACATGCCCGTGCGCATCGCCTTCATGCGCGTCGTCGGGCATGAAGAATGCGCCGTCGCGCACGCCGTCAATCGCGGCGAGCTGGTGGTTCAGGTAGCCCAGCGAAGTCCGCTTGCCGGCGATATTGAGCAGGTCGGCCTTGCGCCCATGCAGCAGGAAGCGCTGCGCGTCCAGCGGGACGATGGCGTCGCCCAGCGGCACCGGCTGCTCGATATGGCCGCCGTCGGCCCAGGTCTCGGTATCAGCGCCGGCTGCGCCGGGAGCGCCGGCTGCGCCGGGATCGCCGGCGCCATTGGGGCGGGCTTGCAGCCGCACGCCCGGCACCAGCGTCCACACGTCTTCCTGTGCGGTGCGGCGGGTGCCCAGCTGGCCGGTCTCGGTGCTGCCGTAGATCTCGCACAGGGGTGCGGCGAACAGCGCCTCGGTCTCGGCGGCGAGCTGGCGTCCCAGCGGCGCGGTGGCGCACAGCACCAGGTCGGCCGCGGGCATGGCGACCCCGGACTGCACCAGCGTGCGCAGATGCACCGGCGAGCTGACCAGCGCGCGCGGCGCCGGCACCGCGGCCAGCGCCGCGCTGACATCGGCCGGATAGAACGCCGGCGCGGCCACCAGCGCCGCGCGGCCCTGCAGCACCAGCATCACGGTGGCTTCGAGGCCGAACATATGCTGCGGCGGCACCGTTCCGGCCAGCGTCCACGCACGGCCATCGAGCAGGCCGAGCCGTTGCGTCGCGGCGCGCGCGCTGCCGGCCATCGCGCCCCAGGTCTTGCGATGCGGCACCGGCGTGCCGGTCGACCCGGACGTGAACACGTAGGCCATGACCTGCGCCGCCGGGATCTGCGGGATCTCGACCGGGCCATTCGTGGCGGTGGCGGCGGTGGCGGCCAGGCCATCGTGGTAGTACAGCGCTGGCATGTCGAAGGCCGCGTCGGGCTGGTCATGCAGGCAGAAGGCGTCGGGCGCGAAGGCCAGCAGCTGGCGCACCGTCTCGGGCGTGTGCGACGGCGGCAGCAGCGTGGGCTTGCCCGCCAGCAGCGCCGCGCACAGGCCGACGGTAAAGCGGTAGCGGTCGGTGCAGGCGTTGAAGACGTGGCCACCGGCGGGCAGGGCCGCTGCGAGGCGGGCCGCATCGGCCAGGAACTGCCGCACGGTGACGGGCCGCCCGTGCACCCAGGCGATGATGTCGTCGGGCGTAGCGTGGGCAACGATGGGGAATGAGGTCATGGGCGGAGCCTGTGCCGGTTGCGCGTGGGCCGGGGCCGGATGGCGGCGCGTCAGCGCGGCAAGCCGGGCCGGGCTGCACGGGCCGCCATCAGCGCGCGATAACCGTGCACCGCGTCGAGCAGGCCGCGCTGGCGCATGTCCGGAAAGGCGATGCGGCGGTAGAGGGCCTCGCCCGCGAACATCAGCGCGATCAGCAGCGGCGTGGCCAGGTTGGCAAAGCTGGACCAGGCCGCCATCGGCGCGAGCACGAACAGCAGCGTCGACACCCCCACCATCGCCGCGAAGAACAGCGTCCACGCCTGCGTCACGCGCACGGTGTAGCGCGCATGCGCGGCGGACAGCTGGCCGTGGATGGCGGTGGCGATCTGCGTGCACAGCGGGGTGCGGCCGCGGCGCAGGCTGAGCGCGAACATCGCGCCCAGCGCGGCATTGGCGCCTGCATGCTGCAGGTAGTAGGTCCAGCCGAAATGGCCGGCCAGTTCCGCGCGCCACAGCCACAGCGCCGCGCACGCGGCCAGCAGCGCCAGCAGGGCGGGCACGGCCCCGGCCAGCCGGCGGCAGGCGACGAAGCCGATCAGCAGGAACGGCGCTGCCCCGAGCCAAAGCGCGGCCACCTCGGCGCCGGGCTGGTGGGCGGCGCGATGCAGCGCCGATTCGTAGGCCATGAAGCCCGCCACCGCGCCGATCCAGGCATGGCGCCGCCACGACGGGCCGGCGGCGTCCGGCGCGGGCAGTGCCGTGGCGTCGGGCGGAGTAGGGCGGTCAACGAAGCGGTCAACGGGCTGGCTCGAAGGCATCTGTGGGAACTGGATGTGTTGCGTAAGGCGCCTGGCGTGCGCAGCGCCGCAAGGGCGCCCGGCGGCACGCGAAGCGAACGCTTTATACCCCAAAAGACCCTCCGGACGCGATCATGATTCCCCAATAGGTCGTTGATGTTGTTACTAAACTTCTCTCGACTGGCCCGGCATTGCCCCGTTTGATAGCATTCGGGTGCCCGACGCCCGCACCAGGGATCGACTCGCCCGGCACGGGCGGCGCAGCGGCGTTCCAGCCATCTAGCAACATGACCGAACTCGAAACCGAACTTGCCCGCCTGATCCTCGACGAACTCGACATCGCCGAACTGCGGCTGGAGGACATCACCGCCGCCACCCCGCTCTACGGAGAAGGCTTCGGGCTGGATTCGATCGATATTCTCGAGATCGCCCTGCTGGTATCGCGCAAGTACGGCGTCGAACTGCGCTCGGACAATCCCGACAACAAGACCATCTTCACCTCCCTGGGCAGCCTGGCCGCCTATCTGGCGCAACACCGCACGCGCTAGCCCAGCCACCGTTTCCTCCAGCCCGGACAGGACCACGACATGCCGCAGCAAGCCACGCCCGCGCCGGCGCTGGTGGAGGGCGGCGCCCCGCCTTCGGCGACCCACCTGGTGCTGATCCCCAGCTACAACCCCGGCGTGCGACTGCACGAGGTGCTGCACGGCGCGCGCGCGGCCTGGACCCCGGTGTGGGTGGTGGTCGACGGCAGCACCGACGGCAGCACCCAGTGGCTGCAGGCGCAGGCGGCCGTCGACCCCGGGCTGCAGGTGCTGGTGCTGCCGAGCAACCAGGGCAAGGGTGCCGCGGTGCTGCACGGCATCGAACGGGCCGCGGCCGCCGGCTACACCCACGTGCTGGTGATGGATTCCGACGGCCAGCATCCGGCCCACCTGATCCCCGCATTCATGGCGGCGTCGCAGCGCGACCCCGGCGCGATGGTGCTGGGCCGCCCGCGCTTCGACGCCAGCGCGCCGCGCGAGCGGGTCTACTGGCGGCGCATGTCCAATTTCTGGGTCGATGTGGAAACGCTGTGGGCCGGCATCGGCGATTCGCTGTTCGGCTTTCGCGTCTACCCGATCGCGCCGCTGCGTGCGGTGATGCAGCACAGCCGCTGGATGCGGCGCTTCGATTTCGATCCGGAGGTAGCGGTGCGGCTGTGCTGGCGCGGCGTGCGTCCCGTCAACCTCGACGCCCCGGTGCGCTACTTCGGCCCGCGCGAGGGCGGCGTGTCCCACTTCCGCTATCTGCGCGACAACCTGCTGCTGACCGGCATGCACCTGCGGCTGCTGGCCGGCTTCGTGCTGCGGCTGCCGCAGCTGCTGTGGCGGCGCTTGCGCCGGCCGTCCGGCCACACGGCGTAGGCCACCACGAAAACAAACCAGGCCGCACGCGGCGGCCTGGTCGTCCGTCAGCCGGGTCCGTCAGTCGCCAAGCTCGTGGCCGATCACACCGCCCACCACGGCGCCGCCGATGGTGCCGGCGGCACTGCCGTCGGTCAGTTCATGCCCGGCGACACCGCCGGCGACCGCGCCCGCCGCCGTACAGCCGGCCAGCGCCATGCTTGCGCCTACCAGAAGCGCGCCTGCGAGTTTCCACATGATGGTCTCCTGCCTCGTGGCTGGGCCCGCCGCACGACGTCTCGGGAAGCCATCGCCGCGGCCGGGCCCTCATGCGTCCACTGTAGGCGTGTGACGCGGCGCGGCCCTTCCGTGAAGCGCCGATTGCCCTGTAGGAATCGGACGACGCAGGCGTGGCGCGCCCGTGGCCTTAGCCCTGGGCGCTGTGCTGGCGCAGCCGCTTGATCAGCGACGAAGTGTCGGCGCGGCCACAGCCCATCTGCTGCAGGTCGGCATAGAACTGGTCCACCAGCGCCGTTACCGGCAGGCCTGCGCCGTTGCGGCGGGCTTCGTCCAGGCACAGGCCCAGGTCCTTGCGCATCCAGTCCACCGCGAAGCCGAAGTCGAACCGGTTGTCGATCATGGTGGCGCCACGGTTTTCCAGCTGCCAGGAACCGGCCGCGCCCTTGCTGATGACATCCAGCACCAGGCGCATGTCCAGGCCCGCGCGCTCGCCGAAGGCGATGGCCTCGGACAGGCCCTGGATCAGGCCGGCGATGCTGATCTGGTTGACCATCTTGGCCAGCTGGCCGGCGCCGGATTCACCGATGCGGGTGACGGCGCGCGCGTAGGCGGCGATGACCGGCTCGGCGCGCGCAAAGGCGTCGGCGTCACCGCCGCACATGATGGTCAGGATGCCTTTTTCCGCGCCGACTTCGCCGCCCGAGACCGGGCCATCGACAAAGTGCAGGCCGCGCTCGCCGGCCGCCGCGTACAGCTCGCGCGCGACGTTGGCGCTGGCGGTGGTGTGGTCGACGAAGATGCAGCCGCTGGGGGCGCCGAAGAAGGCGCCGTCGCGCCCGGTCAGCACCGCGCGCAGGTCGTCGTCGTTGCCGACGCAGGAGCAGACCACCTGCGCGTCGCGCACCGCCTGCGCGGGGGTGGCGGCGGCCTTGCCGCCGAAGCGCTCGACCCAGGCCTGCGCCCTGGCCGCGGTGCGGTTATAGACCGTGACCTCGTGGCCCTTGGCGGCAAGGTGGCCGGCCATATGGAAACCCATCACGCCCAGTCCGAGGAATGCGACACGCATGCTGCTGCTCCGTTGCTTGTTGGATGTTTGGAATCGGTGAGGCGCGGCGGGGAAAGTCCAGCGGCGCCGGTCCCCGACGCCGGTCCCCGACGCCGGTCCCCGAGTATACGGGCCGGGTGGCGCCCCGGACAGATACAGAGCCGCCGAGGATGGATCATGACAGCCGCCGTGCGGCGGCAAAGGCCCTGACACGTCACAAGCGGGTCAGAACCCGCCTACGCCAGCATCCGCCCTTGTCCTATCCCTTGCGCCGCGCACGCTGCCTACATTGAACACAGGTTGCACCCCCGAAGGAGCCGACTCATGTCATTCGCGCTATATCTCATCGGCCTGCTGGTCCTGGTGGGCGGCATTGCCTGGGGCCTGTCGACGGCCGGACTGGCGCCGGTCTATATCGGCATTGCCTGCCTGATCGTGCTCGGCATCGGCATCATGGCGGCCGTCTCGCGTACCCGCACCAAAGACCCTTCCTGACACCCCTGCGGTTACCCCTGCTTGCGGCTGCGGACCCGGCGCCACGCCCGGCCCGGCCGCGGGTTCCGTCACGCCGCGCAGCGGCGGGCGCACCAGGCTGGCCTTCCACGCCTGCTGGATCACCTGGGCGATCTGGTTGAACGCTTCCTTGGAAATCACCGCCTCCTCGCGCATCGCTTCGAGCGACAGCCGGCCCTTGCGCAGCGCGAACAGCATCAGCAGGCGCCGCTCCAGCGCCACGGTATAGGCGCCGAACTTGCCGCGCATGTCGGCCAGGCCTTCGGCGGCGGCGCGCGAGCGGTCTTCCAGCACGCCGTCGAGCACGGTCGCCATGCGCGCGCCGAACACCGGCGTCAGCATCGAGCGGTTGTAGCGGCGCAGCCGGTCCAGCACGGTCTGGCGGCAGATCAGCAGTTCAAAGCGGTCGGCCAGCGCGCGCGCCAGCGGTCGGTCGATGCCGAGCCGGCGATGCAGGAACAGCGCCACCTTGAAACCCAGGTGATAGTCCAGGATATGCCGCGCGGCGCGGTTGTAGCCGATGCGGCCGTGCTCGCGCGCCGCGTCGATCATCTGCGCGGTATTGCGCATCATCGCGTCGAGGTTGGCCACCGAGATCACGCCGTCGCCGTATTCCGGAATCAGCTCGCGCTCGCGCGTGGCCAGCGTGACCAGGCCGATGCTGAGGCGGTCGCGCTCGGACAGGGCGGTGTCGAAGTCGAATTCCGCCGAGCCCAGCTCGATGCCGTGCCGGTACTTCTGCGCCGCCTCGCGCGCGACCGCCGGGGGCAGGTCGAACGAATCGGCCACGCGCGCCATCATGGCCTCGACTTCCTCGGTGGAGAGGCGGATCGCCTGCAACTGCAGCGCGCGCTCCTGCGGCGACAGCTGGTCCAGTCCGAGCCGGTGGATCAGCGCGCGCAGCGTGGTGCCGTTGAGCAGCAGGCTGACCAGCACGAAGCCGGTCGCCAGGATCGCAACGAAATGCCGCGTTTCATAGGGCAGGTCGCTGTTCTCGGCGATGCCCAGCGCCAGCACCAGCGTCACCGCGCCGCGCAGCCCGCCCCAGGCGATGGCCAGCTTGAAGGCGCCGTCGATGGGCGCGCTCAGCCGCAGCCACGACAGCAGCGGCAGCAGCCCGAACAGCGTCAGCAGCCGCGCCGCCAGCGCCGCGAGCACCAGCGCCAGCAGCAGCCAGCCATGATGCGCGCTCACGCCCGTCAGCAGCGACGGCACGCGCACCGCGGCCAGCAGGAACACCACGGCGCCGGCGATCCCGGCGAACTGCTCCCACATCATGCGCAGGTGGCGCCAGTTGGGCGGCGCCAGCCGCGTCGGCCCCAGCGCGCTGACCATCAGGCCGGCGCACACCACCGCGACCACGCCCGACACGCCCAGCAGTTGCTCGGCCAGCAGGTAGAGCGGGTAGGGCAGCGCCAGCGTCAGCGCGCTTTCCGCCATGGCCAGCCCGGCCAGCCGCGGCAGCAGGTCGGACACCAGCCGCCCGGCCAGCGCGCCGCACAGCACCCCGCCGGCAAAGGCCCAGGCCAGTTCGCGCAGGCCCGCCGCCAGCGTCGCCTGCGCGCCATGCCCGGTCAGCATCGCCACCAGCACGCCGACGATGGCGATGGCGGCGGCGTCGTTGAGCAGGCTTTCGCCCTCCACCAGCCGGATCAGCCGCGCCGGCGCCCCCACGTCGCGGAAGATCGCGATCACCGCGGCCGGGTCGGTGGTGGCGACCACCGCGCCCAGCAGCAGGCACACCGCCAGCGGCATGCCGCTGGCCGCCGCGGTGGCCACGCCGATGACACCGGTGGCGACCACCACGGCCACCACCGCAAGCAGCAGGATCGGGGCCGCGTCGGGCAGCATGCCGCGCACGTCGGCGGTGAGCGCGGCGTGGAACAGCAGCGGCGGCAGGAAGATCCATAGGTAGGCCTCGGGCGGCAGCGCCGGGTCGATCAGCGGATGCAGGAAGTGGTGGGCAAAGTCGGGGTGGGCGGCGTCGATCGCCACATAGCCCGCGCCGATGGCGATGCCGATGGCCGACAGCAGCGTCGATTCCGGCAGCACCAGCCGTGCCGCCGCCACCTGCACCACCGCGACGATGGCCAGCAGCACGCCGGCCAGGATCAGGATATCGACGATGATGCTCATGCGCCGGCCTCCGGGGCCGCTGCCGCCGCTGCTGGCGCCGCATCCTGCAGCGGCGGGCTCGCCAGCCGCGCGCGCACGGCCGCCGCCAGTTCCGCCGCCGCCGGCGACAGGCTGCGGTTGCGCGCGGTCACCAGGCCGATCGAACGCTCGGTCACCGGCGCGGTCAGCAGCCGCTCGACAATGCCGGGCTGGCGCACCGTGCCGGCGGCGATCTCGGGCAGCGCGGCCACGCCGAAGCCGCATTCGACCATGGCCGCGATGGTGGCCAGGCGTTCGGCCTCGAACACTGGCTGGAAGCGGATGCGGTTCTGCAGGAAGGCCCATTCCGCGTACTGGCGCACGCTGCTGGGGTGGGTCATCGACACATGCGGCGCGGCGGCGGTATCGGCCCAGCGCAGCGGGCCGGGGCTGCGCGCCAGCGGGTGCGCCGACGGGATCAGCAGCACGAAGCGGTCCGACAGCAGCGGCTCGTACTGCAGGTCCGCCTGCTGCGGGTTGGCGGCGGTCAGCGCGAAATCCACATCGCCGGCGCGCACCAGGTCGAAGGCCGGCCCGGACAGAGTGTCGAACACCTTCAGCGCGACCTCCGGGCGGGCCTGGTGGTAGGCCATCAGCACGCGCGGCAGCACGCGCGCGGCCAGCGACGGCAGCGCGGCCACCGCCACCTGGCCGCGCTCGGCGCTGGCTATGCCGGTCACGGCGTCGATCGCGCCGCGGAACGCCGCCTGCAGCAGCGCGGCCTGCTGCATGAAGACCTGGCCTGCCGCGGTCAGGCGCACGGTGCGGGTGGTGCGGTCGAACAGGCGCACGCCCAGCGCTTCCTCGATGCGCAGGATCTGCGTGGACAGGGCGGATTGCGACAGGTGCAGCTGGCTGGCGGCCTGGCGGAAGTTCAGGGTGCGGCCCAGCACCAGCGTGGTTTCGATGTCGCGCATCGACAGGTTGATGTTCATGGGAGCGTCGGTCCGGCGGCATCCGGTGGCCGGACCCTCAGGTCGATTGATCTGGTTTGGTGATCATTTTATCCAGAGAATCGACTTCTTCAATCAAAGCGGCTTCTCTACACTGGCGGGATGCCAGGAGAATCCATGCCCGATCCCAGTCCCGCGACCACGCCGCCGACCCTCGGCCGCCCCGGCGCGGCCCATGCCGTGGTGGTGGGCGGCGGCACCATGGGCGCCGATGTCGCAGTGGTGCTGACCCGCGCGCTGTGCCGCACCACCATCGTCGAACCCGATGCCGGGCGTGCCGGCGCGCTGCCCGCGCGCGTGCGCGCCAACCTTGCCGCGATCGGCCGCGAAGCGGGCGCGGAACGCCTCGCGGTGGCGGCGACGCTCGACGCGGTGGACTGGTCATCGGTCGACCTGGTGATCGAATGCATTCCCGAGGACCTGGCACTGAAGCAGGCGCTGTTTGCCGGGCTGGTGGCGCGTGCGCGCCCGCATACGCTGCTGGCCAGCAACAGCTCGAGCTTCCCGATCAGCGCGATCGGCGCCGGCCTGGACACGCGCCAACGCATGCTCGGCCTGCACTTCTTCATGCCGGCGCACCTGGTGCCGCTGGTCGAGGTGGTGATGGCCGAGGCCAGCGACGAGCGCCACGCCGACGCGCTGGCCGCGTTCATGCGCCGCTGCGGCATGGTGCCGGTGAAGGTGCGCAAGGACCTGCCTGGCTTCCTTGCCAACCGGCTGCAGCATGCGCTGTCGCGCGAGGCCTTCAGCCTGATCGACCGCGGCATTGCCTCGCCCGAGGACGTCGACGCGGCGGTGCGCTTTGGCTTCGGCTTCCGCTTTTTGGCGGCGGGACCGGTGCTGCAGCGCGACCATGCCGGCATCGACGTGCATGCAGCCGCCGGCGCCACCATGTACCCGACCTTCTGCAACGACGACCATCCCGCGCGCTGCCTGTCCGAGCGCGCCGCCGACGGCCGCCACGGCATGAAGCGCGGCGAAGGCTTCTACGCGTGGACGCCTGAAACCATTGCTGCCGAGCGCGCGCGCTATGACCAGTTGCTGCGCGCCGGCCTGGCGCTGATCGCCCCCGAACTGCCCGAGATCCAGCCATGACCGACACTTCCACCAAGGCGGCCACGCTGCCTGCGCAGCGCGCCGCGCTGGCCGATTCGCCGCTGATCGTCACCGTGGCGCCCAACGGTGCCTACAAACGCGCCAGCGACCATCCCGCGGTGCCGCTGACCGCGGCGGCGCTGGCGGCGGAGGCGCGCGCCTGCCTCGACGCCGGCGCCGCCATGATGCATATGCACGTGCGCGATGCCGACGGCCGCCATTCGCTCGATGTGCAGACCTACCGCGACGCGCTGGCGGCGGTCAGGCAGGCGGTCGGCGACGCGCTGCTGGTGCAGGTGACCAGCGAGGCCGCCGGCGTGTACCAGGCCGCCGAGCAGATGGCGATGGTGCGCGCGCTGCGCCCCGAAGCGGTCTCGGTCGGCCTGCGCGAAGTCGCGGTGCCTGAGATCGCGGACAGCGAACTTGCCGCGTTCTTCGCCTGGCTGGCGCGCGAACGCGTGATGACGCAGGTGATCCTGTATGACGCGGCGGACGTACGGCGCTGGCAGCAGATGCGCGCGCGCGGCATGGTGCCGCCGGGCGCGTGGTCGGTGCTGTATGTGCTGGGACGCTATGCGGCGGGGCAGGTGTCGTCGCCGCACGACCTGTTGCCGTTCCTGCAGGCCGCGGCCGAGGGCGGCGATGCGCTGCCGTGGGCGATCTGCGCGTTCGGGCGCGAGGAGAACGCGTGCGTGACCGCGGCCGCCGCGTTCGGCGGCCATGTGCGGGTGGGCTTCGAGAACAACCTGCTGTTGCGCGACGGCAGCCTTGCGCCCGGCAACCACGCGCTGGTGGCGCAGGCGGTGCAGGGCGGGCTGACGCTGGGCCGGCCGATCGCGGACGCAGCCGATGCGCGCCGGATCTACGGCGAGGTGCGCTGAAGCGGGCGCGCCGCGTGGCGCTTCAAGGAACCGTCAGTGGCCGTCAGTGGCCGTCATTGGCCATCAGGCGCCGTCGCTGAAGCTGTCGCGCGGGCCGTTGGGGTTGTGGGCACCGTCGGCGAACGGATTGCGCGCACCGGTCGCGGTGTGCGCGCCGTCGGTAAAGCTGCTGCGGGTGCCGGTGGCGCTGTTGGCGCCGTCGGTGAACGGGCTGCGCGTGCTGGTGATGCCGTGCGCGCCATCGCTGAACGGATCGACGCTGCGTGGCGCGGCTTGCGCGGCGCCGGCAACGCCGGCAATAAGGGCGGTGGCGACAAAGACTTGCCTGAGTGCATGCATGGATCGCTTCTCCGTAAGATTGCCGGCCCGGAATGGGCGGCGGTATGGCAAGTCTATGTGGCGGCTACCCACACGAGCATGACCGCCACATGACAATGCCGTCATCCCGCGGGCATTAGCCGGCACCGCCAGCACGCCGGAGAAGCTGCCGCCGGGCAAAGGCTGTAGAATCATGGCTGTCCGACCGGCCAGTGGTTCATCGCCGGTTTTTCATTGCCCGCGGAAATGCAGCGGGCCTCTCACAAGAGTCATGTCCGAGTCTGATTCAGCCAAACTCGCTGCGGTGGCGTGGATCCGCGAGCAAATGGACCGTCATGCCCTGACCCTCGACGACCTCGTCGAGGCCGGGTGCTTCGACAACGTTGCAACGGCGTCGGCAGGTGCCGAAGAGCCCGCGCCGTCGGCGCCCGCCGCCGTGGCGCCGAAGCCCGCGGGCGCGCGCCCGCTGTACCGCAATGCCCTGGGCCAGAGCTGGGACGGGCAGGGCGAATATCCTGACTGGCTGCAGCGGGCGGTCAACGCCGGGCAGTCGATCGAGTTTTTCCGCGTCGATTAAGCCCGCGTCGATTGAGTTCGCGTCGATTAAGCCCGCGTTGATTAAGCCGCGGTCAAATCCGCTTTGAATGCCTGCGCAGCGTCGCGCTCAGCAGTGCGGGGGTAGCAGCCGCAGCACCGGCAGCATCGGCAGGATGCCGGTGAATGCCGCCGGCGTGGCCATGGGCGCCACATGAGAGCGGTGCACGAAGACCTCGGGCGGCAGCTCGCCCAGCACGTCGGCAGCCGCCGCAGGCTGCGGGGCGGTGCCCGCGGCGGTGTCCTGCGGAGCTTCCGTCTCGCCCAGCTGCAACGGCGCGCCGGCGCCGGCCGGTTCGGCCATCACGCGCACGGCGCTGCCGCCGCAGCCTGCGTCGGTGGCGCCATCCAGCGACGCTTCCGCCGCCAGCTTGGCCGCGACGTGCCGGTCCGGCAGCGACAGGCCGGCCGCCTGCACCGTGCCGCAGATCCGGGTGTCCGCCGCTGCGACGGCCGCAGCGGGCAGCGCAAGCAGGGCAAGAGACAGCAACAAGGAGTCAGGCAGGCGTTTCATCGCAGGGAAACCGGCAGAATGGGAGGCGATGCGCGCGGTACAGTCGCGCGCACGGGAGGTGAGCGCGCATTCTACCGGGGATTTGCCCGGCCACCGTGGCAATGCGTTGGCATGGCGATGACATTTCTGCAATCTTTACCCATTTGCCGCCATCCTCGGCTAGCGTTACGCCATGGCGGCACTGGGCCGCCCGAAAGTGATTGAATCATGCGTATCCTGATTGTCGAGGACGAACCCAAGGCAGGCGACTACCTGCTCAAGGGGCTGACCGAATCCGGCTTCGTGGTGGACCTGGCGCGCGACGGCGCGGACGGCCTGGCCCACGCGCGCGAGCATCCCTATGACCTGATCGTGCTGGACGTGATGCTGCCCGGCCTGGACGGCTGGGAGGTGCTGCGCGAACTGCGCCGCGAGCGCGACACGCCGGTGCTGTTCCTGACCGCGCGCGACGAGCTGTCGGACCGACTCAAGGGCCTCGAGCTCGGCGCCGACGACTACATGGTCAAGCCCTTTGCCTTTGCCGAGCTGGTGCTGCGCATCCGCACCATCCTGCGCCGCGGCCCGCTGCGCGAGAGCGAATTCATCGAAGTGGCCGACCTGCAGATCGACGCCATCCGCCGCCGCGTGGTGCGCGCCGGCCAGAAGATCGACCTGACCTCGAAGGAGTTCGCACTGCTGTACCTGCTGGCGCGCCGGCGCGGCGAGGTGCTGTCGCGCTCGCTGATCGCCTCGCAGGTGTGGGATGTCAATTTCGACAGCAATACCAATGTGGTCGACGTGTCGATCCGGCGGCTGCGCGCCAAGGTCGACGACCCGTTCCCGCGCAAGCTGATCCATACGCGCCGCGGCATGGGCTATGTGCTGGACGATGGCGATGAGCGGGTGCAGGACGCATGATGCGGCTGCCGTCTTCGCTTACCACGCGGCTGGCGCTGGCTTACGGGCTCGCCACCGCGGCGATCCTGGCGAGCGTGGCGGCCTACCTGTCGAGCGCGCTGTCGGCCCAGCTTGAGGGCCGCGATGAAAGCGAGCTGGTGGGCGAGGTGCTGCTGGTGCGCCACCTGCTGCGCGAGGTGCGCAGCGAAGCCGAGATCCGCGCCGATACTCACCGCTTTGCCGATATCGCGATGGGCCACGAGGGCCTGATCCTGGTGGTGCGCACGCGCCAGGGCGAGCCGCTGGTGACGCTGAACCCGCGCAACGAGATCCTGCCGCCGCTGCGCGTGCTGCCGGCCACCACGCAGCCCGAGAAGGGCATGCTGCAGACCTGGCGCCCGAAGAACGGCGTGCCCTCGCGCGGCATTGCCGCGCTGGGCCAGCTGGGCGACTCCGACAAGGCCGTCGAGATCGTGGTGCTGCGCGATGCCGGCTATCGCGTGGCGCTGATCCGCGAGTATCGCCACCAGCTGCTGTGGGCCACGCTGTGCGGCGCCGCGGTGGCCGCCGGGCTGGGCTTTGCGCTGGCGCGGCGCGCGCTGCGGCCGCTGCGGCGCATGGCCGCCGACGCCGCCGCGGTCACCACCAGCCGCCTCGCCACGCGGCTCGACGTGGGCAGCGCGCCGGCCGAGCTGCGCGAGCTGGCGGCCGCGCTCAACGACATGCTGGCGCGGCTGCAGGACAGCTTTTCGCGGCTGTCCGAGTTTTCGGCCGACCTTGCCCATGACTTCCGCACGCCGATCAGCAACCTGATCGGCCAGACCCAGGTGACGCTGGCGCAGAGCCGCAAGAGCGCCGAGTACGAGGCGCTGCTCGAGTCCAACCTTGAGGAATACGAGCGCCTGGCCCGCATGATCGAGAACATGCTGTTCCTGGCGCGCGCCGACCATGCGCAGGTGGCGCTGGACGTGCGCACGCTGGACGCTCGCGAAGAGCTCGACAAGATGGCCGAGTACTTCGAAGCCGTGGCGGCGGACCGCGAGGTCATGCTGACGGTTTCCGGCTCGGCGCCGGTGCAGGCCGACCAGACGCTGTTGCGGCGCGCGGTGACCAACCTGCTGGATAACGCGCTGCGGCACGCACCGGCGGGCAGCACGGTGCGGGTCGATGTTGCACGCGCACCAATGGCCGCGGGCACCGGCACCGGCGGCGCTACGGGCACCAGCATCCGCGTCAGCAACCCGGGCCCGGCGATTCCGCCGGAGACGCTGCCGCATATCTTCGGCCGCTTCTATCGCGCCGATCCGTCACGGCGCAACTCGGCCGCATCGACCGGGCTGGGGCTGGCCATCGTCGACACCATCATGCGGCTGCACGGCGGCAGCGTGACGGTGCGCAGCGTCGACGGCCTGACCGTGTTCACGCTGCAGTTCCCGGCCGAGCCGGTGCCGATGCCGGCGCCTTCCGCCCCCGTCATCGTCTCCTGAGCCCGCGCTTGCACCGGCCCCGCGCGCGCGGATAATGGCGCGCGTGCCGGCCGTATCCGCTGCGGCGCGGCCGGCAGTTCCCTGTGATGCAGCGATGGACAACCAGGAGAGCAACATGCAGGTGCAACCCTATCTGGATTTCGGCGGCCGCTTCGACGAGGCGGTTGCGTTTTACGGCAAGGTGCTGGGTGCGCAGGTCACGTTTGCAATGCGCTACAAGGAAGCGCCGCAGGACCAGGGCATGGCGGTGCCCGATGACTGGAAGGACAAGGTGATGCATGCCAATCTGCAGATTGGCGAGAACCAGGTGATGGCCTCCGACGGCCGTCCCGGCGAGCGCCCGGCGTTCAGCGGCTTCAGCCTGTCGGTGGGCGGGGTCAGCCGCGACCAGGGCCAGCGCATCTTCGAGGGCCTGAGCGAAGGCGGGCAGGTGGTGGTGCCGTACCAGAAGACCTTCTGGGCCGAAGGCTTCGGCATGCTGGTGGACCGCTTCGGCATGTCGTGGATGGTCAACTGCGAGCACTAGCGGCCCGCCGCGGCATGGCGGCATCACGGCGGCCATGCCGCTTGACTCTGTAGCCGCTACAGGGTCTTCAATGTCATCAGGTCAAACCAGCGCGAACAACAAGACATGGCTCGCACGTCACCTGAAGACGCTCTTCCACACGATCACGCCGTCAAGCACGATCGGCAGCATGGCGCCTGCCATGCGCATGAGCATGATCACCACGATCACGTCCACGACCACGATCACGACCACGACCACCACGCCCATGCCCCTGAACCGGCGCCTGCCGCGTGTTGCGGCGGCGGGTGTGCGTCCACCGTCGCGCTGGCGCCGCCGGCTCGGGTCGAGGTCCCGGCAGGCGCCAGCACCGCCGCCTGGCGCATCGACGCCATGGATTGCCCCACCGAGGAAACGCTGATCCGCAACAAGCTGGGCGGCATGGCCGGCATCGCCGCGCTGGAATTCAACCTGATCCAGCGCGTGCTGACGGTACACCACACACTGCCGTCGGCAGAGCCGGTGGCCCGCGCGATCGAAAGCCTGGGCATGCGGCCGGTGCCGCTCAGCGCCGAGGCCGCGCAGCAAGTGCTGCCCGAAACCGCCGCGCGCAAGCCGTGGTGGCCGCTGGCGCTGGCCGGAGTCGCCGCGCTGGGGGCCGAGGCGACAGAATGGCTGGGCCTGGGTTTGCCGTGGCTGCCGGCGGTGCTGGCGCTGGCCGCGGTGGCGCTGGGCGGGCTGACCACCTACCGCAAGGGCTGGATTGCGCTGCGCAACGGCAACCTGAACATCAACGCGCTGATGAGCATTGCCGTGACCGGCGCGCTGCTGCTGCGCCAGTGGCCGGAAGCGGCGATGGTCATGGTGCTGTTCGCGCTGGCCGAGCGCATCGAGGCGGCGTCGCTGGACCGCGCCCGCAATGCCATTCGCGGCCTGATGGCGATGGCGCCGGAGCTGGCCACGGTGCGCCGCGCCGATGGCAACTGGGACACCGTGCCGGCCGCCGGCGTGGCCGTCGGCACGCTGGTGCGGCTGCGCCCGGGCGAGCGCGTGGCGCTCGACGGCAAGGTCGTGCGCGGCCAGTCGGCGCTGGACCAGGCACCCATCACAGGCGAAAGCGTGCCGGTCGACAAGGCCGAGGGCGATGCGCTCTACGCGGGCTCGATCAACCAGTCCGGCGAACTGGAATACACCGTGACCGCGCCCGCCAGCGACTCGACGCTGGCGCGCATCATCCACGCGGTGGAGGCCGCGCAGGGCAGCCGCGCACCCACGCAGCGCTTTGTCGACCAGTTCGCGCGCATCTACACGCCCACGGTGTTCGCGATTGCGCTGGCGGTGGCGGTGGTGCCGCCGCTGCTGGCGGGCGGCGGCTGGGTCGACTGGATCTACAAGGCGCTGGTGCTGCTGGTGATCGCGTGCCCGTGCGCGCTGGTGATCTCGACGCCCGTCACGATCGTCAGCGGGCTGGCCGCGGCCGCGCGGCGCGGCATCCTGGTCAAGGGCGGGGTCTACCTGGAGCAGGGCCGCGAGCTGGCCTGGGTGGCGCTGGACAAGACCGGCACCATCACGCACGGCAAGCCGGCGCAGACCGACCACGCGCTGCTGGCCGACGATGTCCCGCAGGCGCGCGCCATTGCCGCCAGCCTGGCGGCGCGCTCCGACCATCCGGTCTCGCGCGCGGTGGCCACGGCGGCGCAGGCCGACGGCATCGCCACGCTGCCGGTGGAGGCGTTCGAGGCGCTGGCCGGGCGCGGCACGCGCGGCACGGTGCAGGGCGTCGAATACCGGCTCGGCAACCACCGGCTGGTGCATGAGATGGGCGCATGCTCGCCGGCGCTGGAAGCGCGGCTGGAGGCGCTGGAGCGCGAGGGCAAGACCGTGGTGCTGCTGGCGCGGCTCGACGGCCGGGGCGCGGCCACCGCGCTGGCGCTGTTCGCGGTGGCCGACACCGTGCGCGACACCAGCCGCCAGGCGATTGCCGAGCTGCATGCGCTGGGGGTCAAGACGCTGATGCTGTCCGGCGATAACCCGCACACCGCGCAGGCGATCGCGGCGCAGGTCGGCATCGACGAAGCGCGCGGCAACCAGCTGCCGCAGGACAAGGCCGATGCCATCGCCGCGCTGGCCGACGCCGCGCATGCCCGCGGCGGCCGCATCGGCATGGTCGGCGACGGCATCAACGACGCCCCGGCGCTGGCGCGTGCCGACGTCGGCTTCGCCATGGGCGCCGCCGGCACCGACACCGCTATCGAAACCGCCGACGTGGCGCTGATGGACGACGACCTGCGCAAGATCCCGGCCTTCGTCCGGCTGTCGCGCCGCACCGCGAGCATCCTCAGGCAGAACATCGCGCTGGCGCTGGGCATCAAGGCCGTGTTCCTGGTGCTGACGGTGCTGGGGATGGGGACGATGTGGATGGCGGTGTTCGCCGATATGGGGGCGAGCTTGCTGGTGGTGTTCAACGGGCTGCGGGTGGGGGCGCGGCGCGGGGGGTGAGCACTGCAAGGAGGTGTATCACGCTCGCGGTTTGCTCCCCTCTCCCGCCTGCGGGAGAGGGGCCGGGGGAGAGGGCCGGCGCACGGCAAGCACGACAAGGCTTGCACTTCGTGGACGTTCCTGCCCTCTCCCCCACCCCTCTCCCGCGCGCGGGAGAGGGGAGCCCCGTTCATACGGCGTGGGCTGCGATTCAGCGCAATGCCACGTTGGGCTGCACGATCAACTCCCCGCTGCGCCCCGGAATCTCCCCCCACGTCACCGGCAGCCGCGGCAGCGTCGCGCAATCCAGCCCGCGATACCACGTGCCCATCGACACCAGCTCGTGCCCCTGCGCGCGCCAGCCCGCCAGCAGCCGTTCGAACACGGGCGCGAGCTTGCCGCCTTCGAGCTCGGCATGCAGCGTGAACACATGGTCGCGCGTGCCCTCGGTCAGCTTCAGCAGCGCCGTGTGCACGTTGTCCTCGGTCAGGCCGTCGGTGCCGATCAGCTCGTCCAGCGTCGGCAGCGTGGTCGGCATCTGCACATGGCGGCAGGGCACGCCGGCGATGGTGGGGATATAGGGCGCGGTGCCGCGGCCGTCGGAGGCGTAGGCCATGTCCCAGATATCGATCTGGCGGAACGCGGCCTCGTTCATCTGCCAGCCGGCGGCGCCGTGCGTGGCCGGGGGCTCGCCGAAGATTTCGCGAAAGCGCGCGAAGGCGCGCTGCATCTGGTCGCGGGTCCAGGCGGCATCGCGCTCGCGCACGTTGTCCTGCCAGTAGACATGGTCCCAGGTGTGGATGCCGCACTCATGCCCGGCGGCGCGCGCCGCGCGCATCTCGGCGGCGCCCTTGCGGCCGATGTCCGGGCCGGGCAGCAGCACGCCGTACATCAGCGTGCGCAGGCCGTAGTTCGATACCACCGAGGTGCGCGACACCTTGCGCAGGAAGCCGGGCCGGAACACGCGCCGCAGCGCCCAGCCGGTATGGTCGGGGCCCAGGCTGAACAGGAAGGTGGCCTGCGCCTGCGCAGCCGCCAGCAGCGACAGCAGCCGGGGCACGCCTTCGCGCGTGCCGCGCAGCGTGTCGACGTCGACCTTCAGGGCGATCCGTGCCATGTGGGTGCGCGCTCAGTTGCCGGAATCGACCAGCGTGCGGGCCTCGACCACCTTGCCCCGGTACGCCTCGAAGATCCGCCGCAGCGCCGCTTCCATGCCGATCTCGGGGCGCCAGCCCAGTTCCTCGATGGTGTTGTCGATCTTCGGCACGCGGTGCTGCACGTCCTGGTAGCCCTTGCCATAGAAGTCGCCCGACGAGGTCTCGACGATCCGCGTGTGCTGCGCCTGCTGCGCGTATTCGGGGTAGTCGGCGGCCATCTTCAGCATCATCTCGGCGAGTTCGCGCACCGAGTGGATATTGTCCGGGTTGCCGATGTTGTAGATCTTGCCGCTGGCCACGCCGCCGGGATTCTCGATGATGCGCATCAACGCGCTGATGCCGTCGGCGATGTCGGCGAAGGCGCGTTGCTGCGCGCCGCCGTCGACCAGCCTGATCGGTTCGCCGCGCACGATATGGCCCAGGAACTGCGTCACCACGCGCGACGAGCCTTCCTTCGATTCGAAGATCGAGTCCAGCCCCGCGCCGATCCAGTTGAACGGGCGGAACAGCGTGTAGTTCAGGCCCTGCTCCATGCCATAGGCGTGGATCACGCGGTCCATCAGCTGCTTGGAGCAGGCGTAGATCCAGCGCGGCTTGTTGATCGGGCCGTAGACCAGCGGCGAGGCTTCGGGGTCGAATTCCTCGTCGCCGCACATGCCGTAGACCTCGGACGTTGACGGGAACACCAGGTGCTTGCGGTACTTGACCGCCGCGCGCACGATCGGCAGGTTGGCCTCGAAGTCCAGCTCGAACACGCGCAGCGGCTGGCGCACGTAGGTGGCGGGGGTGGCGATGGCGACCAGCGGCAGCACCACGTCGCACTTGCGGATGTTGTACTCGATCCACTCGCGATTGATGGTGATGTCGCCCTCGAAGAAATGCATGCGCGGGTGGTCGACCAGGTCGCCCAGGCGGTCCGTGTTCATGTCCATGCCGTAGACCTCCCACGGCGTGGTTTCCAGGATGCGACGCGTCAGGTGGTGGCCGATGAAGCCGTTGACGCCGAGAATCAGGACCTTTTTCATCGGTTTCCCTCGTTGGACTGTTCGGTATGGAGATGCCGGGCCAGCGCCTGCGGCGTGACGGCCGCGCCGTCCGCAGCCAATAGCCGCGTGACGATGACCAGGCCGCCGTCGCCGCACACGCCGACGACCTGGCCGTCACGCACCTGCAGGCCGGCAGGCGTGCCGGCGGGCATCGGCGGCACCGCGCCCGGCAGCGGCCGGCGCGCCTGCGCCACGATGAAGCGCTGCCCGCCGACTTCGGTGAACGCGCCGGGGTAGGGCGGCGCGACCGCGCGGATCAGGTTGTAGACCTCGGCGGCGGGGCGGCTCCAGTCGATGTGGCCGTCCTCGGGCTTGCGCCCCGAGTAATAGCTGCCTTCGGTCAGCCGGTTCGGGCGGCGCGGGGTCTGTCCCGCCATCATCGCGGGCAGCGCGCGCCACAGCGTCTGCTCGGCCGCAACGGTGACCTTGTCGAACACTTCGCCGGCGGTATCGTCGGGCAGGATCGGCACGGCGGTCTGGTCGACGATATCGCCCGCGTCCGGTTTGGCTTCCATCACGTGCAGCGTGGCGCCGGTCTCGGTCTCGCCGTGCAGCACCGCCCAGTTGACCGGCACGCGGCCGCGGTACTTCGGCAGCAGCGAGCCGTGCATGTTGAACGCGCCGCCCGGTGCCAGCGCCAGCACGCCGGCGGGGATCATGGCGCGATAGTAGAACGAGAAGATGACATCCGGGCGCGCATCGCGCACCGCCTGTGCGATGGCGGGATCGGCCGGGTCCTCGCCATAGAGGAACGGCACGCCCAGCTCGGCGGCGGTGTCGGCCACGCGGCGGAACCAGATGTTCTCGTCGGGCCGGTCGCGGTGGGTGATCACCAGCGCCACCTCCACGCCGCGCGCATGCAGCACGCGCAGGCAGCGCTCGCCGACATTGTGATAGGCAAAGACGACGGCGCGCATCACGGCTCCACGGTGCGGGCCGGATCGGCCTCGAGGATGGCCTTGATGCGGTAGCGCGGGCGGTCGCGCACTTCCTGGTAGATGCGGCCGACGTATTCGCCCAGCAGGCCCACGCCGAACAGCAGGATGCCGATCAGGAAGAAGTTCATGGCGAACAGCGTGAATACCCCCTGCACTTCGGAGCCAAGAACGAAGCGCCGCACCAGCAGCACCACGAACAGCACCCCCGACAGCAGCGACAGCAAGGTGCCGATGGCCGAGAACCACTGCAGCGGCACGATCGAGAAGCCGGTGACGAGGTCGAAATTCAGGCGGATCAGCTGGTACAGCGAGTACTTCGATTCGCCCGCGTGGCGCTGCTCGTGACCGACTTCGATCTCGACCGGGTTCGAGGCAAAGGTGTACGCCAGCGCCGGGATGAAGGTATTGACCTCGCGGCACGCGTTGATGGTGTCGATCACGGTGCGGTCATAGGCGCGCAGCATGCAGCCCTGGTCGGTCATGCGGATCCTGGTGATGCGCTCGCGCAGCCGGTTCATCGCGCGCGAGGCATAGCGGCGGAACGCGGTGTCGTTGCGCTGGCGGCGGATGGTGCCGACGTAGTCGTGGCCGGCACGCATGGTCTCGACCAGGCGCGGGATTTCCTCGGGCGGGTTCTGCAGGTCGGCGTCGAGCGTGATCACGATCTTGCCGCGGGTGTGCTCGAAGCCTGCCAGGATCGCCATGTGCTGGCCGAAGTTGCCGTTGAACAGCACCACCCGGGTCACGTCCGGGCGCTTGTGGAACTGCGCCGCCAGCAGCTGCGCCGAGCGGTCGACGCTGCCGTCGTTGATGAAGATGACCTCGTAGCTTTCGCCGAGGCCATCCAGCGCCGGATAGAGGCGATCGAACAGGGCTTGCAGCCCGTCTTCTTCGTTGTAGACCGGAATGACGACCGAGACCTGGACCGGGCTCATTGGGAAAGACGTTTGCATGTTTCGCTGAGGATTGCGCAGACCCGCTCCACGTCCGAGGCTTGCATCGCCGGGAACAGCGGCAGCGTGACGATGCCGCGCCCGATGCGCTCGGCGTGCGGCAGCATGCCTTCGCGCCAGCCGAGTGAGCGGTAGTAAGTGAAAAGATGGACCGGCGGGTAGTGCACGCCGGTGCCGATGCCGCGCTCGCGCATGGCTTCCATGAGCTTCTGCCGCGCCTGCGCCGGCCCGCCCTGCATGCGCTTGGTCGGCAGCACCACCTGGAACATGTGCCAGTTGGTGGTGGCCGCGTGCGGGTCCAGTGCCTGCGGCAGCTCGATGCCGAGGGCCTGCAGGCCGCTGTCGGCGGCGCAGCGGAAATAGGTGTCGGCCAGTTCGGCGCGGCGCGCGGTGATGGCGTCGAGCCGCTCCAGCTGGGCCAGGCCGACCGCGGCGTTGACATCGGTCAGGTTGAACTTGCCGCCCGGCTCTTCGACATCCATGCCGTCCAGGCCGGTGCGGATCACGCCCTGCAGCCGCAGGCGCTCGGCGCGCACGGCTTCCTCGGGCGTGTTCATCACCAGGCAGCCGCCTTCGATGGTGGTGATGTTCTTGTTGGCCTGGAAGCTGAAGCTGACCAGGTCGCCGAAGGCGCCGATGCGCTGACCGCGCCAGCGCGAATCGATCGCCTGGGCCGCGTCTTCGATCACGCGCAGCCCGTGCCTGGCGGCAATCGCGTACAGGCGTTCCATGTCGACCGGCAGGCCGGACAGGTAGACCGGCATGATCGCGCGCGTGCGCGGCGTGATGGCGGCCTCGACCGCGTCGAGGTCCAGGTTGCGCGTGCGCGGGTCGATGTCGACGAACACCGGCTTCGCGCCCACGGCCACCACCACGTTGGCGGTGGCGACCCAGGTGATGGGCGTGGTGATGACTTCATCGCCGGGGCCGATATCGGCGATGCGCAACGCGATTTCCATGGTTGCCGAACCGTTGGCGAAGGTGCGCACCGGGCGCCCGCCGAACAGGTCGGACAGCGCGGCCTCGAAGGCCTGCATCTTCGGTCCGGAGGTGATCCAGCCCGAGGCCAGCACCTTGCCGACCTCGGCAATGGCGGCGGCGTCGATCTCGGGCCGCACAAACGGCAGGAAGGCGGGAGCGGAAGCGGTCATGGCAGGCGAAGGAGACAGCGGCGGTCAGGCCAGGCGAAGGCGCGGACAGGCCTTCAGGAGCGGGCGATCAGGAAGACGCCCGCCAGTATCAGCAGGATGCCGGCCACGCGCAAGGGGCCGATGATCTCGCCGAACAGCCACCAGGCCGCGAGCGCATTGACCACGTAGCCCAGCGACAGCATCGGATAGGCGATCGACACATCGACGCGCGACAGGCCTATGATCCAGACTCCCACGCTGACCACATACAGCGTAAGCCCGGCCAGCACCGGCCATTGCGTCAGCACGCGCAGCGCCGTGACCAGCAGCGTGCCGCGATCCAGCGTGATCGCGCCGACGGCGTTGACGCCGGCCTTGAGCAGCAGTTGCGCCGCTGCGTTCAGCAGCACGCCGGACAGGATGAAAGCAAAGGTGGAAAGCGTCATGGCAAGGCGGTTGGCGGATTACGGTGCTTGCGTCTGTGCCGGCTGTCCGGGCAGGGCGAAATTGGCGACCGCCACGCGCCGGCGGTCTGCGGCGATCTTGTGCATCGGCACGCCGCGCGCGGCCAGCGCGGCGTAGGTCTGCGGCGCCATGATCGCCACCGCGCGCTGGCCGTCCTGCCAGCGCGCGAGGAACTGGTCGACGCTCGGGATCCACTTCTGCGGTTCCTGCCGGATGCCGAATTCGAGTTCGTCCGGATGCTCGACCAGGATCGTGGTGCGGCGCAGGTAGAACGGCAGCGTGTGGTCCAGCAGCCGCACGCTGTACAGCGGCATGTCGGGCGCCAGCACGGCATTGATCGCGGGCACCAGGTCCGCGCCGGAGCTCGGCCGGCCCATCACCTCGTGGGCGCGCAGTCCGACCGTGGCGCAGACGAACATGGCCAGCGCGTACGCCACCACGCTGGGGAACACCCCGCGCGTGCGTAGCAGCCGGCGGGCCAGCAACGCGCCGCCCAGCATCACGGCAAAGGCGAGGGCGAGCCATTGCGCGAATTCACGATACACCGCATTGGGCGTGCCCGGCTTTTCCATCATGCCGACGAACGGGATCGCGATCAGCCCGATCACGCCGAGCGCAACCATGGCATTGACCTGCCAGCGCCACGCGCGTTCCGTGGTGGTATCCAGCGCCACGCCGGCAAGCAGCGCCAGCGCCGGGAAGACCGGCACGATATAGCCTGGCAGCTTGGAGCCGGACAGGCTGAAGAAAACGAAGATCGCCACCGCCCACAGGCCGGCCAGCAGCGCCGGCTGGAACGGGCGCGGCGCATTGCCGCGCGCCACCCCGGCGCGTTCGCGCACCGCCTGCCACATCTGCGGCACCAGGCCCAGCCAGGGCAGGAAGCCGCCCAGCAGCAGCGGCACGAAGAACCAGAGCGCGCCCTCGCGGTGGTGCACGTTGGAGGTGTAGCGCTGCCAGTGCTCGTGGATAAAGAAAAAGCGCAGGAACTCCGGGTTGCGTTCAGCCATCAGCCAGAACCACGGCACCGTGACCGCCAGCAGCACCGCGATGCCGGCCAGCAGATGCAGGCGGCCCCACAGCTTCCAGTCGCGCGTCGCCAGCGTATAGACCACCAGCACCAGCCCGGGCAAGGCCAGTCCGACCAGTCCCTTGACCAGCACCGCCACCCCCATCGCCGCCCAGCACGCCAGCATCCAGTTGCGTCGCACGGCCGGCGTGGCCGCCGGATGCTGGGCCAGCAGCATGCAGGCGAGCACGCAGGCCATGGCCCCGGACAGCGTCATGTCGAGCGAATTGAAGTGCCCGGCGACATTCCACATCGGCGCCGACACCAGCACCAGCCCGGTCAGCATCGCCACGCGGCAGCCGTACCAGCGCGCCGCGGCCAGCATCGACACGCCGATGCCCAGCATGCCGGACAACGCCACGCACAGCCGCGCCTGCCAGTCGCCGACCCCGAACAGGGTGTAGGCCAGCGCCGTCACCCACATGTGGAAGGGCGGCTTCTCGAAATACTTGAGTTCGTGGTAGCGGATCGTGACCCAGTCGCCGGTGGCGACCATCTCGCGGGCAATCTCGGCGTAGCGGCCTTCATCGGAGCGCAGCAGGTGGCGCATGTCCAGGGTACCGAACCAGACCAGCAGGATCAGCAGGCCAACCAGCATGGCGGTACTTGCGGTGGCTCCGATGGACGGCGCGGCGGCAAACCGCGAGGTCGATGAACTACGCATGGATCTCCTGGAAAAGCGCGGCGGACCGGGGCTCGGGCGACGCGCCATGACGGCGAAGCCATCACAACGCAGAGCCGGGCCTGGCGGTGCACAAGGCGCGGAAACATCCGCGCGGGCGCGCTGCTGGCACACCGTGACCGCCAGGCGCCGTAGACGCCACAACCGCTGGGATACGCGAGGCGCGCAATGGTAGCACGGCGGCCACGTCACTCCGGACGGATTGGGCGAGTGCCGCCAGCGCCGTTTGCGCGACAGATGCGGTGTATAAAGCATACGCGGCCAGCAGAACGCCCCGATCGTGCCCGGCAGCCACGTCGGCATGTCCGTTAGACCGTCGCGGGCGTGAAATGAGCAGTTACACGCGCAACAAAAACGCGATAATTCCGATGTCACGCAGTCAGATATCAACGGGACCGGCGCTGACTTCGGTGGCGGAAAAATCCAGACGGGGATCGATGTGAAGACAGAGCTTCAGCAATTCCGGCAGGCCGGCCTGGTGGCGTGCGCGGCGCTGTTGACGGCGCTCTCCGCGCCCGCCGGTGCGCAGGGCATGGCGGTCCTGCCCGGCACCGGCGGCATCGCCCAGGCCGCGGCCAGCCAGGCGCAGGCCGCCGCCGCGGCAGTGCTGTGCAATGCGCCGTGGTTCCGCTCCGGCTCGCATGTGCAGATGGAAGGCGACGGCGTGATGCCGATGTCGATCCGCATGACCCTGCGCGATGTCAAGCGCAGCCCGACCGGATGCCGCGCCCAGCTCGAGGTCAATTCCAAGTCGGCGCTGTCCGCGCTGATGGGGCCGCCGGTGATCACCAACCAGGTCCACGAGGTGGTGATCGAGCGCAGTGCGCCCGAGGCGCAGACCAGCATCGAAAGCCAGCGGGCCGTCATCAACGCGCGCGCACGCTACGCCCGCATGTACGGCGAGGCAGCGTTCCGCGGCAAGGGAGTGTTCAACTACGCCGGCCTGGACCTGCGCGAAGGCACCACGCTGGAGGGCGAAGTGTTCCGTTCCAGCGTCTCGCTGAAGGTCTATCCGCTGGGCTCCGATGAAGCGGTCAGCACCATGGACGCGCAGCGGGCCACCATCCATATCGGGTCGCGCCACGTGGGCAGGCTGCAGATGATCGACACCCTGATGGGCCGCAAGGAATGCCAGCCGATTTCGTACGACAAGCGCACCTCGCTGGGGCCGCTGATGATCGGTGGCGAGCTGGTGCAGGTCGAGCCCACCGTGATGCACGTCACCGACTGGTACTGCCCGGCCGAGGCCTTCGTGCTGCGCACCGAGGTGCGCCAGGATGACAAGGTGCAGCGTGTCGATGTGACCGCGCTGGAGCTCGATACTCAGGCGCCGTAGCCCGCGCCATCGCCACCTCGCCCGCGAGGGCACAAAAAAACCCGCCGCGGCGGGTTTTCCTGTATCCGTAAGCAGCCGTGGTTCAGCTGGCAGCCGGAGCGGGGGTGGCTTTCTTCTTGCTGCTCTTGTTGTTCTTTTTCTTGGTGCCTTGCTTGGCCGGCTTCTTGTCGGCGGCAGGGGCGGACGGGTCGGCCAGGTCGGTGCGGGTGCTCTTGTTCGCGCCCTGGCTGTACGGATCGAACTTGTCGCCGGCCTTGGCGCCCTGGCTGTACGGGTCGAACTTCTCGCCCGACTTGGCACCCTGGGAATACGGATCGAACTGCTGCTTGCCGCCGGTCTGTGCCTGCACGGCCAGCGAAGCGGCGCCAAGGCAGAGTGCGATCGCGGTCGCGACGAACTTGTTCATGGTTTCTCCTGAGATATGCCGCCGTCGGCGGTCGTGTTTATGGCCTGCCCTGTACCGGGATGGCTCGGGCCAGTGTCGCCAACATCATTCACGACTGTCAACTTGGGGCTTGCCCGGCACCACAACCTCATGGAAACCCTGAATTGCGGCGCCAGCGCGATTGCGCATGGCGCCGCCGGCGCGACTTATTCGGTGACCGCGTCGGACGGATGTTTCCAGGCCGCGCGCACCTCGCCCGAAGGCGCCAGCGCCAGGTTGATGCCGCGGCTGCCGATGGGCTGCTGGAACCAGCGCTGCTGCAGCGCCGTGACCTCGGGGCCGGCGAAGGTGGTCGCCAGGGTCTGGTCGACCAGGCGCTTCCATTCCGTATCGGCCTTGGACAGCATCAGCGCGTTCTGCTCGACCGACAGCGCCGGGCCGACGATGACGAATTGCGAAGGATCCTTGGCGCGCGCGCGCAGTCCGGCCAGCAGCACGTCGTCCATCACGAAGGCCTGGGCGCGGCCCGACTCCAGCAGCAGGAACGATTCGCCGTGGTCCTTGGCGTAAACGTCGTGATAGCCGTACTGGCCCTTGAAGCGGCGCACGTGGCGGTCGCCGGTCGAGCCTGCGCTGGTGACCACGGTCTTGCCACGCAGGTCCGCGAACGAGCGGATGCCCGAGTCCGCCCGCACCAGCATGCGCACCGTCGACACATAGTGCGAGACGCTGAACGCAACCTGCTTCTGGCGCTCGAGCGAGTTGGTGTTGGGGGCGCAATCGAGGTCGACCAGCCCGTTCACCACCGCCGGAATGCGGTTCTGCGGCGTCAGCGGCATCCAGCGCACCTTCAGGTCCTTCAGCCCCAGCTTCTGGCGCGCCGCCTCGGCCGCGCGCAGGCACAGGTCGACGGCATAGCCGGCCGGCTGGCCCTTGTCGTCGGCAAACGAGAACGGCAGCGCCGATTCACGGTAGCCCAGCACGATGGTGCCGGCGTCGCGGATCTTGTCGAGCACCGGACTCTGGGCGCTTGCCGCGGCCGGGGCCAGCATGGCGGCGGCGCCGGCGGCAAGCAGGATTGCCGCGAGCGGGCGGCGGGCGCGGGAAAGGCGGGTGGTAAGGGCAAAGGCAGACATGCGGGGGAAACCGGGATAACAGCCGGTAATGCGGCAAAGGCGCTAGGGTATACCCCCGGTCGGGGCGCGGTGAAGGACATTCTGGTCATAAGCAAATTCCGCGGCCGCGCCGCGACGCCAGAACTGGGACCGCCGATGCCGCGCGCGCATGCGGCGCCGGCATGGCTGGCCGACGCATTGCTCATGGCGAGGCCCGGCGCCGCCCAACACAATGAAAAGGCCCTAACCGGAGCCTTTCATGTCACGCACTTTTTCCCTGGAAGCGGAATGCCTCGGCCTGCGGCTGCGCGCGGGCACGGAAGTGGTCTGTCGCGGCGGCAACCTGTGGCTGACCTTCGAGGTGCCGGGCCGGCCATCGCCCGATGTGTTGCTGGCGCCGGGCGAGTGCCATCGGCTGCAGGCAGACGCGGAGGTGTTCGTCGCGGCCCTGCACGGCGCGGGCCCGGCGCTGTGCCGGATCGACGCGCCGCCGCGCCGGGCCGGGCAGCGGCGGTTCAGCTGGCTGCGGGGCGCGCGGGCATCTTGACCGTCTGCGCGGCTTCCTGGCAGATCCACTGCGCCACGCGTTTGACGTCGGCCCGCGGCTGCGCGGCGGCCTGGATCAGCCAGTAGGCGTTCGGGCTTGGCGGGGCCTGCCGCGCGGTCGGGACCAGCGCCAGCTGGCCGCCGTCGACCAGCGGCCGCACCAGTTCCAGCCGCCCCAGCGCGATCCCTTGCCCTGCCAGCGCCGCCTGGATGACTTGGTCATACTGGTTGAAGCGCAGCATGCCGCGCTGGCTGGCCTGGCGCAGGTCGCGCGCGGCCAGCCAGCTGCGCCACTGCAGCCACGGGCGCGGATCGTCGAACTCCAGCAGCGGCAGCTGCAGCAGCGCATCGCTGTGCGGCGCGAGCGCGGCCAGCAGCGACGGATGCGCGATCGGGGCGATATGCTCGCCGAACAGGCGCACGGCATCGGGCGGCGCCGCGGCGTCGCGGCAATAGCGCACCGCGAGGTCGATCCCTTCTTCACGCAGGTCGCTGATGCGGTTGCTGGCCGACAGCCGCACATCCAGGTGCGGGTGGGCCTTCTGCAGGCTGCCCAGCCGCGGCAGCAGCCACAGGCCGGTCACGCCGATGCTGGCGGTGACGGTGACCGGCTGCCGGCCCTCGCCGCGGCGCACCTCGGCCACCACGTCCTGGAGCTGCTGCAGCGCGCTGTCGGCGCTGCGGAACAGGCGCTCGCCCTCGGCGGTGAAGGCGACGCCGCGATGCTTGCGCACGAACAGCTGCACCTTCAGCTGCGCCTCCAGCGCATGGATCTGGCGGCTTACCGCCGACTGGGTCAGGCACAGGTCGTCCGCCGCCTGCGTAATGCTCATGCGCCGGCCGACGGCGACGAAGCCCTTGAGCAGATCGAGCGAGAACAGGCGAACCAGCGGGGTGGACATGCGGTGAGCTCCGGGCAGACGCGCGAGCTTCATTACAGCACGATCCGGCAGGCTTTTGCCATGCGCGTCACGCATGGCAGAGCGACCGAAAGATCGGTTGAAGCCAGGCCTGCCGTCGCTTGCAATAGAGCCATCGCGCCTGCGGGCGACATCGATCGACAAGGGGCTGCCATGACCATCCACCTGCCACGCTCGTGCACTTCCGGCGCCACGCCCTGGTGGCGGCAACTGTGGGTGCTGGTGCTGGCCGGGGGCGTGTTGATGGGCATGGCGCTGGGCGCGCGCCATGTGCAGGGGCTGTTCATGCTGCCCATCATTGCCGAGCGCGGCTGGACCCGCGAGACCTTCGCCTTCGCCATGGCGGTGCAGAACCTGGCGTGGGGGCTGGCGCAGCCGTTCACCGGCATGCTGGCCGACCGCTACGGCTCGTGGAAGGTGATGGCGGGCGGGCTGGCGCTGTATGCCGCGGGGCTGTATGGGATGACGCAGGCGCATACGTCGACGGCACTGGTGTGGTCGGCGGGACTGTGCCTCGGCGTGGCCTTGTCCGGCACCACCTTCGGCGTGGTCTACGGCGCGCTCAGCCGGATGACCGGGGCCGCGCAGCGCAGCCGCGCGCTGGGGCTGGCCGGCGCCGTTGGCGGCATCGCCCAGTTTGCGCTGGTGCCGGGCGTCCAGGCGCTGCTGGTCAGTACCGGGTGGGTGGCCGCGCTGCTGTTGCTTGCCGTGGCGATGGCCGTGCTGGTGCCGCTGGCGCTGCCGTTCCAGGACCGCGGCGCGGCGGCAGCGCCGGATCACCGCGCGCCGGATGCGGCCGCGGGCCAGCCGTTGCGCGCCGCCGTGCGCGAGGCCTTCGGCCATTCGGGCTTCTGGCTGCTCAACCTGGGCTTTCTTGCGTGCGGCTTCCAGCTGGCCTTTATCGCCAGCCATTTGCCGGCCTACCTGCTGGACCGCGGCATGCGTGCGGCCGACGGCATGGCGGCCCTCGCCATCATCGCGCTGGCCAACGTGGCCGGCGTCTATCTGTGCGGGCTGCTGGGCGGGCGTCACAGCAAGAAGTACCTGCTCGCCGGCATTTACCTCGCGCGCACCGCGGCGATGGCGCTGTTTCTGCTGCTGCCGCTGAGCCCGGCGACGCTGTACGCCTTCAGTGCGGCGATGGGGTTGCTGTGGCTGGGCACGGTGCCGCTGACCAACGGCATCCTGGCCCAGGTGTTCGGCGTGCGCTATCTCGCCACGCTGTTCGGCTTCGTGTTCCTGGGCCATCAGCTCGGCTCCTTCCTGGGGGTGTGGCTGGGCGGGCTGGTGTTCGAGCTGACGCGCTCGTACGACGCGGTCTGGTACGGCGCCATGGCGCTGGGCATCGTCGCCGCGGCGCTGCATTCGCCGATCGACGATCGCCAGATCGTCCGCAGCGGACTGACGGCGGCGCGGCCATGAAGCCCGCCAGGTCAGGTATGCGCGCGCTGGGGCCGTGGCTGTCGGGACTCGGCCTCGCCGCGTCGTGCGCGTTGGCCCTGGCAGGGTGGCTGGACCCTTCCTATGCCCAGGCATGGATAGCGCTGATGGCGCTGTGCCAATAGCGCCAACCTGCTGGCGCTGGGGCAGCGCAGCGGCTGTCGGGCCGGCAACAAGCGCGGCCACTGTGTAACCAATCCGCAGAATGTAGGCATTGCGCCACATTAGATGGCCACGCAGCGGGTAGAATCGCGCCTTCCGTGCCCTTTGCATCCTCCCTATAACAATGAGCCCCCGCCCGTCGCGCCTGCCGTGCATCGACGCCCTCAAAGCCGTCAGTTCGCAACTGATCGTCCTGCACCACCTCGCCTTTTATGGACCGATGTCCGACGCCGCCTACCAACTGGCGCCAGGGCTGGTGGACTGGCTCTATGACTACGCCCGCATCGCGGTGCAGGTGTTCCTGGTGGTCAGCGGCTTCCTGGCGGCGCGCAGCCTGGCGCCCGACGGACGGCTGGAGATCCGCCAGCACCCGCTGTCGCTGCTGTGGCGCCGCTACCAGAAACTGGTGGTGCCGTTTGCCGCGGCGATCCTGCTCAGCATTGCCGGCGCCGCCGTGGCGCGGCACTGGATGACGCATGACTCGATCCCGGCGTCGCCTACGCTGGGCCAGCTGCTCGCGCACCTGACGCTGCTCCATGACATCGTCGATGTCGACGCGTTGTCGGCCGGGGCCTGGTACGTGGCCATCGACCTGCAGTTGTTCGCGCTGCTGCTGGGCACGCTGTGGGCCGCACGCGCGGTGTCGCGCGGCAGGGCGCCCGCGGGGGTGGCGGTCAGCATCGGCCTGGTGGCGCTGGCGGCCGGGGCGTCGCTGTTCTGGTTCAACCGCGATGCCGCGTGGGATATCTGGGCGGTGTACTTCTTCGGAGCCTATGGCATGGGCACGCTGGCCTACTGGGCGTCCGCCCCCGGCCGCCCGCTGCTGCCGCTGGCGCTGCTCGGCGCGGTCGCGCTGGGCGCGCTGGTGCTGGACTTCCGTTTGCGCATTGCCGTGGCGCTGGCCACCGCGCTGCTGCTGGCGCTGGCGCGCCGCGGCGAATGGCTGGAACGCTGGCCGCGGGCGCGCGTGGTGGGGTACTTCGGGCGCATCTCCTATTCCGTGTTCCTGGTTCATTTCCCGGTGTGCCTGGTGGTCAACGCGCTGATGTCGCAGCTGGCGCCGGGGCAGCCGGTGCTGAACGCGCTCGGCATGGCCGCGGCCTGGATGCTGAGCAATGTGGCGGGTGCCGTGTTCTACCGCTTCGTCGAAAGCGCGCAGCCGTTCGCGGCACTGCGGGCGTCGCTGGGCGGCCGCCAGGACGCGGCAGGCGGCTCCGGCCCGGGCTCGGCCAGCCGCCCGACCATGTAACCCTTGCAACCATCGCCGCACGCCGTACGCGGAGCGCGCTTGCGTTACGCGGACGCGCGCGGCATCCGGGTGGTGCATGCAAGCCGCCGGCGTGGTGCCTTCGGCACGCCGGGCGTGCAAGGCACTGCCACGGACTTGCGTTGGACGCCACACACACAGGCGCAACACTGGCGTAAACGGGCATTGGGGGATGGCATAAAGGTTGCCTAGTATGGAATCGTAAACCTGACCGATTGGTCAGGATTCCATCGGGAACCGAGGGTGTCATGTCCGACCATATCGTCCTGACTTCGCACGCGCGCCGCGACAAGCCGGCCGAGCCGATCCACTGGGGCGCCCCCACGGCGGCGGAGCGTGGACCGGTGATCGCCAGCCTGGCCAATCCGGCGCAGCGCAATGTGATCGGCACCCACGCCGGCGCCTACGCCATCTACCGTGCCCTCGCGGTCGCCTCCGGCACGCTGCAGCGCGACCACCGTCCCGACCTGACCGATACTGCGCCCGCCGAGGCCATCGGCCCGCATCCGCAGTGGGGCGACCCGGACAAGATCGTCTCGCTCGACCCGTGGGGGCACCTGGTTTCCAGCGTCTTTGCCGAACGCATCGCCGCCGGCGTCGATATCCGCCCGACCATCGCGGTGACGCGTGCGCACATCAACATGCCGGAGCTGGTCTCGGCCATCGCCGCGGGCCGGCTCAAGCCCGACGGCAACCTGTTGCATGCCAATGGCGACGTGCGCGTGACCAAGGCTGCGGTCGACCCGGTGTGGTACCTGCCCGGCATGGCGGCCCGCTTCGGCATCAAGGAAAGCGTGCTGCGCCGCAGCCTGTTCGAACAGACCGGCGGCATGTTCCCGGAACTGGTCACGCGGCCGGACCTGAAGGTTTTCTTGCCGCCGATCGGCGGCATGACGCTGTATTTCTTCGGCGATGTCAGCCAGCTGGGCAAGCCCGAGACCCGCGTGGCCTGCCGCGTGCACGATGAATGCAACGGATCGGATGTGTTCGGGTCAGACATCTGTACCTGCCGGCCGTACCTGGCACACGGCATCGAGGTGTGCATCGAGATGGCGCAGCAGGGTGGTGTCGGGCTGGTGGTCTACAACCGCAAGGAGGGCCGCGCGCTGGGCGAGGTGACCAAGTTCCTGGTCTACAACGCGCGCAAGCGCCAGGCGGGCGGCGACCGCGCCGAGACTTATTTTGCCCGTACCGAATGCGTGGCGGGCGTGCAGGACATGCGTTTCCAGGAGCTGATGCCGGATGTGTTCCATTGGCTGGGCATCCGCCGCATCGACCGCTGGGCGTCGATGAGCAACATGAAGCATGGCGCGCTGGTGGCGCAGGGCATCGAGGTGGTCGAGCAGGTGGCGATCCCCGAGGCGCTGATCCCCGCCGACGCCCGTGTCGAGATCGACGCCAAGGTGGCCGCCGGCTACTTCACGCACTACACGCCGCCGGATGCGAACGAACTGGCCCTGGCAAAGGGCAGGGGGTTGAACGAATGACGAGGTATCCCGAGGACAGTGCCGGCAACGGACGCCATGACAACGGCTGGCTCAGCCCGGTGCCCGAAGGGCATCCCGCGGCGGCGCTGCTGTGTGCCGAGGCGGTGCGCACCCATTGCGCGGCGGTCACCGAACACGTGGCCAGCGGCGCGTCCGAACTCTTCACCTGGCACCCGGACCGTGTGCATGCGATTGCCGATTACGTCGCCAGCACCATCCGGCAGCGCTATCCGGACCTGCAGGTGCCGTACCACAGCCGCTGGCGCCATTTCGAAAGCGGCGGGGCCGACCAGCGCACCGACCGCTGGCAGGTGCTGTGCGAGCGCGCCGCGCTGAGCGGTCCCGAACACCGCGAGGAGCGCGCCCGCATCGGCATCGACCTGGTGATCCCCAGCGTGCTGCTGGATGCGGGCGCCGGGCCGGAGTGGCGCTACCGCGATCCGACCAGCGACGCGGTGCTGACGCGTTCGGAAGGACTGGGCGCGGCCAGCTTCGACCTGTTTGCGCGCGGCGGCTTTTCCGCGGCGCCGGGCGACCCGCTGCGCGCCGATGCCGAGCGCCTGCAGCGCATCGATGCCGACAGCATTGCCCATGCCTTCCAGGTGGCGCAGCACAACCCGCTGGTGGGGCTGGAAGGCCGCGCCGGGCTGCTGCGCCGGCTGGGCGAGGTGATGGACGCGACCCCGGCGCTGTTCGGCCGGCCGGCGCGGCTGGGCAACCTCTACGACTACCTGAAGGAGCACGCCGTCGGCGGCCAGCTCGATGCCGGCTTCCTGCTGCGCACCTTGCTGGTGGGCCTGGGGCCGGTGTGGCCGGGGCGCATCGTGCTCGAGGGCGTGTCGCTGGGCGACTGCTGGCGCCATCCGGCGGCGCCGGGCGGGCTGGTGCCGTTCCACAAGCTGACCCAGTGGCTGACCTATTCGCTGCTGGAGCCGCTCGAGGACGCCGGCCTGACCGTGAGCGGCCTGGATGCGCTGACCGGCCTGCCCGAGTACCGCAACGGCGGCCTGCTGTACGACTTCGAGCTGATGGTGCCGCGCGATCCCGGCTTTGCCGCCGAACCGCATGCGGTCGACGAGCCCGTCATCGTCGAATGGCGCGCGCTGACCGTCAGCGGCCTGGACCTGGTGGCCGATTGCGTGCGCCAGGCGCTGGGGCTGGACGAAGCGCAGTTCCCGCTGGCGCGCGTGCTGGAAGGCGGCACCTGGGCTGCGGGACGGCGCATCGCCGCCAAGCGCCGGCCCGGCGGCGCGCCGCCGTTTGCCATCACCAGCGACGGCACGGTGTTCTGAAGGCGCCGCCTTCAGGCAGGGAAGGCTTGTGCAACGTGGTTTCAGGAGCGTCACCATGAACGACATGACCGCTGTTCCCGCAGTCGAGGCGCGCACGCCGGACCCCGCCGACCCTGCCAGCCTGTCCGGCGTGATGGTGGTCGACCATCCGCTGGTGCAGCACAAGGTCACGCTGGTGCGCAGCGAGGAGACCACCACCGACAACTTCCGCCGCCTGGTGCGCGAGATCAGCCAGCTGCTGACCTACGAGGCCACGCGCGACCTGGCGATGGAGACCATCGCCATCCGCACGCCGATCGCGGCCACGCAGTCGCGGGTGCTGTCCGGCAAGAAGCTGTGCCTGGTATCGATCCTGCGCGCGGGCAACGGCTTTATCGACGGCATGCTCGATCTGCTGCCGGCGGCGCGCGTCGGCCATATCGGCCTGTACCGCGATCCCGAGACGCTGGAGCCGATCGAGTATTACTTCAAGATGCCCGAGGACATCCAGGAGCGCATGGTGATCGTGGTCGACCCGATGCTGGCCACCGGCAATTCGGCCATCGCGGCGCTGAACCGGCTCAAGGAGGCCGGCGTCACCACCATGAAGTATGTGTGCCTGATCGCCTCGCGCCCGGGCCTGCGCGCGCTGCGCACCGCGCATCCTGACGTCGGCATCGTCACCGCGGCCATCGACGACACCCTCAACGAGCACGGCTATATCGTGCCCGGCCTGGGCGACGCCGGCGACCGCCTGTACGGCACGCGCTGATGGACTCGCGCGCCGGCCTTGCGCCGACACTGCGCGCACCGCCCGCGCGCGCGGCCGCGGGCGGCCGCATCCGGCAGGAGAACCAGGCCATGATCCTGCGCGCGGCCGAGCACGTGTTCGCGCGCGCCGGGTTTGCCGGCGCCACCATGGCGGAGATCGCCATGCGCGCGGGCGTGCCCAAGTCGAACCTGCATTACTACTTCCGCACCAAGCAGGCGCTGTACCGCGCGGTGCTGGCGCACACGCTGCAGCTGTGGCTGTCGGAAGCCGACGTGATCCGCGCCGAGTTGCCGCCGCAGGTCGCGCTGGAGCAGTACATCCGCGCCAAGATGCGGCTGTCGGCCAGCCATCCGGATGCGTCGCGGGTATTCGCCAACGAGCTGCTGCACGGCGCGCCCGAGATCGGCGAGGTGCTGCGCCACGCCCTGCGCGAACTGGTGTCGCGCAAGGCCGCGGTGGTGCAGCAGTGGATCGACCGCGGCCAGATGGCGCCGGTCGATCCGCAGCACCTGTTCTTCACCATCTGGGCCGCCACGCAGACCTACGCGGACTTTGAATCGCAGGTCTGCGCGGTGCTGGGGATCAGTCGGCTGCAGCCGCAGGACTATGCGCACGCCACCGAGCATGTGGTGGTGATGCTGCTGCGCGGCTGCGGCCTGGCGCCGGTGCCGCTGGCCTGAACTCACGCATACCGGATATCGCGACACGACCCATGCTCGACCTGATCCTGCGGCATTGCAACCTGCCCGACGGGCGCACCGGCATCGACATCGGCATTGCCGACGGCCGCATCGCCGCGGTCGAGCCGGCCCTGGCCGCGCGTGCGGGCGAAGAGATCGATGCCGCCGGCCAGCTGGTAACGCCGCCGTTCGTCGATGCGCACTTCCATATGGACTCGACGCTGTCGTACGGGCTGCCGCGCGTGAACCAGTCGGGCACGCTGCTGGAGGGCATTGCGCTGTGGGGCGAACTGAAGCCGCTGCTGACGCAGGAGGCCATCGTCGAGCGCGCGCTTGCCTATTGCGACTGGGCCGTGGCGCGCGGCCTGCTGGCGATCCGCTCGCATGTGGATGTGTGCGATCCGCGCCTGCTGGCGATCGAGGCGCTGCTGCACGTGCGCGAACGCGTGCGGCCCTACCTGGACCTGCAGCTGGTGGCGTTCC